>JBJEOV010000045.1:0-12983 GCA_051880895.1 Ruminococcus sp.
GACGGGGAATCCATTTTAGCTTATTGTCAGTACCGTTTGCAGCATTTATGGAAAATCTTGTTGCGCCAATCATACAATCCTTTGAAAAATTGCCGTAGGTGCTTGGATTGCTGCTTGCAGTAGTGTTGCCCTCCCAGGTAAGCACCTCATCAAGCGGAGAAAGGCTCGACTCAGCAGTAATATAGATTTTCCTCGGATTCTGCATTCTCATATAAAGGTCAAAGCAAAGGTAATCAACACCCTCTTTAGCCTTTGTCCATACATAGTTTTCGTCAGGCTTTGCCTGTCCGCTGACCTGAGTAAGCTTGGGAGAATAAAATGTCACGCCGTCGCTTGTAAGCTCCCGCATTTCAAGCTTTGCAAGAAAGCCTGTTTCATCAAGCACAAAATTTGTTTTGTACTCTGACGGAAGTGGGGTTTTTCCGTGCTCAACCGCCGCAATCTCAACCCCGTCGGGTGCCTGACAGCTTACGCTGACGCCTTCTGCCCTTGCGGTGTCGTTGCTTATAAACCACGAATAAATGCCGACAAAGCACACAACAGCAAGTGTGAGCAGAACTATTAAATTTTTAGTTATCATTCTGCCCGTCTTTCTGTTGGGCTGTGCCGATTTATTCATAGCACACCTCGATTATTCTCCGCAAAAATAAATGCCGATAATTCCTGTTGACTGAATTCTTCTGTTTTGCGAAACAGTTACCTTACAATCGGCTGTTTCTTTGATTTTTGAGGCGATTTCGTTGGCAACCTCGCCCTCAACGCCTGCAAAGCTGATAAACACAGGCTGTCCCTCAACGCCGCCGAATGATGAAACTGTATCGCCGATAGCTACATCATATCTTGTAACTCCCGAATACAGCTTTAAAAGCTTGGCTGAGCCGTGAGTGTACATTGTAAGGGTAAGTCCCTTTGGCGTAGGCGCAATCATAATTGCCCTGATTGCTGCGGTTGCCGATACAAGATGGTCGGCAAAATCTTCTCTGCCCTCTGAGGCATACTTTTCTGCAAGCATAGCCATAAGACCGACTGAGCCTGCCTCGTACGCCGCTGCGAAAATCTCTTTTTTCTTTTTAAAGAGCTTGTTTTCGCCCTTAGCCTCGGCAATTTTTTCCTTTGCTTTCTTTTCAGCCTGACGAACCTCTTCCTTAGCCTGTTTCTTAACCTCGGCAATGGTGTCTTCCATCTTCTTTGTGGTTGCCTTTTCAAAGTCAGCCACACGCTTTTCAGCAGCTTTATTCACAGCCTTTACTTCCCTTTCGTGGCTGTCGTTAAGCTCCTTTACTTTTTTAGCATTTTCCTCATTAATAGTTGAAATCTGCTTTTCATAATCATTTTTAAGTGTAGAAATCTGTGAGGTATAATCGTCCTTCATTGCAGAAAGCTTACCCTCGTAGTCGGACCTCAGCTTTGCTGTTGCAGCAGTATTCTCGTTATTAATGCTTTCAATGCGGTTTTCGTAGTTGCCTTTAACCTGAGCAAGCTCGTTGCTGTGGTTATTATTTATTTCTGCAATTTTATTTGCATTTTCTTCGTTGAGCTTAGCCACATATTCGTTATGCGCAGTCTGAGCGTCGTCAAATTCCTTCTGCTTTGCGCTGAGCTGATTTGCAAAATTTTCCTCTGCAATTCTTGTTTTCTCGGCAAAGTCTGCGTTCATCTGCTCAACCTGTCTTGCGTGGCTTTCTCTCTCGTTTTCAAGAGTTGCAGTAAGCTCTGCGTTTTTATCGTTAAGCTCTAAAATTTCCTGATTTTTGCGGGTAATCTCTTCCTTGGCAGCGTTAAGCTCATTTTTGAGGTTTTCAACAGACTTTTCAAGAAGTGCAATTTTGCCCTCCTGAGTTTTGATTATCTGTGCCTGCTCCTCAATTTTCTGCTTTTGCTCCTCAATCTGAGCCTTCTGCATTGCGTTCTCTGTCTGAAGTCTGCGGATTTCAGACTGCTGCTCGTCAATAAGGCGGTTTTTCTCTTCAATTATTCCCTCAAGCTCGGCAACCTTACGCTTAAGCTCGGCAATTTCTGCAACAAGTCTTTCGATTTCTTCTTTTAGTCTTTCAATTTCTTTCTGAGCCTCAAGGAGCTTGAGTTTGGTTTCTTTCAGCTCGTTCTTTGTATTTTCAAGCTCGTCCTGCAAAGCGGAAACCTGTCCCTTGAGGGTGAGTATCTGCTGCTCCTTCTGGTCGAGTGTGATTTTAAGGCTTTTGATTTCAGCGTTCAGGTCGAGTATCTGCTTTTCACGCTCACGGATTTCCTTAAGGCGGATTTCCATTTCTTCCTTGCGCACAGCCTCAAGCTGAGCCTGAAGTACCATTTCCTTTACCTTTTCGGGGCGGTTAGCCTCTTGCTCAGCAACGGCGTTTTCTTCCTCGTACTTTTCCTGAAGCATTTTTCTGAGCGCAGGGTTTGTGGTGATAGACATCATAAAATGCTGAAATTCCATAGCAAGGTAAACATCCTGCTTGTTTTCATCAGTCATTTTACCGTCGTACTCTTCGCCGACAATTTCAAAGCCCTCTTTTTTGTAGGTATCGAGGAAGTTCCACAATTCAACAGCCTTTTTAAAGTTAGGGTTCTTTTTAAGCAGGTTTGTCTGGGTAAGCGGCGGTTTTACCGGCGGTTCTTTTGAAATTTCCTTCATAAGCGGGGTGGAAAGACATTCGTTAAGAGCCTGACGGATTCTGCGGATACGGTCGAAATCCGAAAGCGACTCAATATCCTCAACATCAAGGTCATCCGCCATAGTTTCGTGGCTTTCATTTACATAATTAACGCTGAAATCCAGCTTTTGCTGATTAAGCTCAAGGTGGCGGTTCATTGTTATATTATTGTAGGAATCGTTCGGCACATCCTTCATTTTTGAATATTTATCGTCAACGAACATCAGTGCCTTGTGGATAAGAGTCATAAGCACACGGTTTTCGTAAATCGCAAAGCTTTCCTCACGCTCAACAGTGAGGATTTTGTTAGGTGTGACCTTGTCGTCCTCAACCTTTGCAATAAACGAGGTGTGCTGAGCAAGGTGCTTTACAGACTCTGTACCGATTTTCTTTGCCTTTTCAACACGAACAACATTTTCAACCTGCTTGATAAATCTGCGCTGCTCGTCAATAGCCTTCTGAATATACGGGAGGGTTTCTTCGATTGCGATAACCCAATCCATATCAATTACTTTTTCATTAGTTTTGCCGATAATAGAATCCTTGCCCTCGTCCCCGTCTTTGAGAGCCTCCTCTATGTAATTGTGAGTAAAATCCGATTTCAGCAGCTCCTGCATATATTTGTAGGACCTGTAATATTTACCAAAATCTATCATTTGAGCCACTCCTCATTCTTAAAATTTTAGTGCTGTAAAAGCTAATATATATAGTTTATCAGCAAAAATGCATTATGTCAATCAATCAGCGAAAGGGCGAACAAGGTTCGCCCTAAATTGCAAATTATACCAGCTTTTTGAGCATCTTCAAATAATCTTTACATTCATTCATATTCTCTTCACCGAACAGCTCATCAAGGTAAGCGAGAAGTCCGTCAATTTCATCTCTTATGTATGAAAGATTCAATGCCTCAAACTTTCTGAATACCTTGCGGGCGAGAACATAGTCAAGACCGTCAATCTCAGTACCGCCGCAGCCGACATATGCAGGAACAAAGTCACGCAGCTGCTTGACAATACGGTTACCGAATGCAATTCTGAAATGCTCGATAACATAGTCGTCAAGAAGATTGAGCTTTTGCATACTCTCGTTTGATACAACAAAGGTAGCCTTTGCTGTATTTAGGAGGTTTTCAAAATGCTTATAGCTAATATTGATTGAATCTGTGGGCGGTGCGTTGAAGGGAACGCCCTTTGTGTTGATGTCGATAGGCATTGCACGGTCGTAAACCTTATCTGTAATGGCAAAGGTAGAGTCATCGTTGTTAGCTGTACCGATGTACCACATATTCGGCGGAATCTGCAGCTGACCGTTTACAATATGCTTCGGGTCTGACGGCCACGCATTAGGGATAATATCAACTACCCACTCGTTGCGTGACGGCATTTCAAGAATTGAGAGCATTTCTGCAAAGTAATACTCAACACGGGCAATGTTCATTTCGTCGAGGATAACGGCGTAAATGTTTTCGTTGTAGGAAGCCTCGTACATTGCACGGAGAAGCTCGGTTTCGTTGTACTTCTTTGTAAATTCGTTGAAGTAGCCGAAAAGCTCGCTTCTGTCACGCCAGGACGGCTGAACTGATGCGATAACCGCCGGATTGTTTACAAACTTGCCAAAGGCGTACGGCAGTGAGGTTTTACCTGTACCGGAAATACCCTGTAAAATGATAAGTCTGGTTGACGCAAAGGCTGCAACAAAAAGTCTGATAATTTTAATATCGTAGTAAAGACCGAGCTTTGAGCAGGCAAAAAGTCTGAAACGGTCGCAAAACTCAGAGAGGGTGATGGTATCGTCATAAACAGGCGGTCGATAATCTGACCAGAGATCGTCGATTTCTGCAAGCTTGTAAAAGCGCTGCTCGCTTTTATCAGCCTCGCTCTCATTATTTTCGCCGTTGAGCGCTTCGATTTCTTCGCCTGTAAGCTCTGCGATTTCGTTAGGGTTAAGACCAATCTGAGAAACCTTCATAGAAAGAATCTTATCCTTTTCAAGGTTGAGTCGCATAACCTCTTTATTGAGCGCCTGCACCTCTTTTACAAGGGAATCGGTATCCTTTCTTCTGCGGTGAGAGCGGATAAACTTTTTTACAGAGGCGACAATGAGCCATACTGCAAGACCAAGCACAGCCGCAAGCAGAACAATCGCAAGGATTGCAATAACCCAGGCAAGTCCGCCCAGCTCGGTAGTGTAGGCATTTATTATATTTATGTAGGCGGAAAAGTCAAAGGCTCCTCCGATGCCTGTAAACAAGCCTGTTATGATTGACCACAAAGAGCCAAAAAACTGACCGAGAAATTCAAACAGAAATTTAAATACTGTATCCACGGCTGTCGTCTCCTTAAAAAATCTATCGGATAAGAGAAAATAAAGACTTAGGGAAACACTGATTAAATCGTTTGTGCAGATTGCGAAGTCAGATTTTTTGTCAGCTTGCACAAACAAACCGCAGTAATACTGTCGTATTACGAGGATTTTTTGGGCAAGCTGGCGGAAAATATGCAAGCAAGATGTGCAAACAGTTTTCAGCGTGATTTATTCAGTGTTTCCTTAATGTAACGCAATATTTCTTTTCCACCGCTGAGGGTGGAAAAGAAATATATCCGTTCAAAACTACCTTGGTGCTTAGGGACAAAATTACAAATAAGCCTTTTAATTGCCCGGCGGATATACGCAACAAAGCAGGTGTTTAATACTTAGATTACGGTTTTCCGTCTGTTTCGTCTTTATTTTCGTTCAGTGAGGCAAGGTATTCTTCAATAGCCTTTTTCTTCTGCTCTTCGGTAAGCTCTGCGCCTGCCACAGAAGCCTTTGCCTCTTCAAGTGCTTTTTCCTTATTATAGGCAATTACATTGAGTACAACTCTTACTGCCTCGTAAAGGAAGAAAATAATCATCGGAAGAAGAACACAGAGGAAAAATCCGAGCTGAGTTCTTAAAAAGCTGAGGACTGTACCGAGTCCGCCGATTTTTACGCCTGTGTACTGCGCCACAATGGTAGAAGAGGTCTGCAATATCTCGTCAGCGGTCGGGTTAGTGTCTTTATTATCACCCTGAGTCTGATAATATGTATTGTTGTCGTCCTTGATAACCTCCGCAATGCGGTGGGTGTTGAGGACTTCCACCCCGTTGATTTCTATCGGGAATGTTACAATGTCGTCTTTCTGATATTCAAAGGACGGATCGTTTGTAACCTTACAGAAAATCAGATCTCCTGTTTCAAATGTGCCTGACATTGAGTCTGACTGCACACTGAGAGGGGCAATGCCGAAAATATTGGGAACCCCTGAGCTTTTGCTTGTGAGGGAGAGTGTTGCAATAAGTACGGATACAATAAGCACCAGTATCACAAGCACATCAACTGTTATGTGTAAAATTTTGCTTAGCTTTTGTTTCATTTGTCAGGGACTCCATTTTTTCGTTATTTTGATTATTAGTTTGTACTAATTTACATTTCTAAATTATTAATCATGCTTTGAGAATACAACATCAAAATCGCAAACTGTGCCTGCTCTTGAGTCCTTACAATCAGCGTCCTGACCTTCAAACCATACATAAAGATTAAGTGTATATGATTTATCAGCTGTTAAGGTTGCTAACTGTCCTGAGGTTGCTGCAGAAGAGTTTACATTCGTTGTTTCTGTTCTACTTTTGATTGCTGCAGTTGTAACTCCGTCATTTGACCACCAGAATACCTTATTTGTAGTTGTATCAGTAATAGTCATTGCAGTACGCATATAATCCTTATCAGTAGTTTCCTGACCTTCAGCAAAGTTAATTGCCCAATCAACATCTAAATTCTCACCTATAGACTTAATGTAGAAGGTCTTTGCAGCATAGTTTGTTCCGGCTTCACCCGGTACAATTGTATTTGTATCAACAGTTCCCTGATCGTAGCCGGTTGATGTTGCTGTAAACCAGTTTCTGAGGTCAGCAGTTGAACCGGGCTCTAAAATCTTAGGACCTTTGTCTTCACCGGTACCACCGTTGTCAATACCAAGATCAATAGATGATTTCCAATTTGTTCCATCTAAAGAGAGAACAAGTGAGCTTGCCTGTGTTGTTTTTACATTAACATTTTCAGCAGTTGCTGTGGTCTTTGTTGAGAACCATGCAAATGTTGCCGAGCCGAGTGATACGGTTGCTACCATCAACATAGCTGCTGATGATAATAACACTTTTTTCCTTGATGTCTGTTTCATAGAGAAATTCCTCCTAAAAATTTTTGTCCCTTAAACACCACAGGGATATTTTTCTTGATTTATAAACAGTGCCGTTTGGCACTAAATAACTTTTTAAGCCTTCCCCTTGAGGGGAAGGTGGCGGCGAAGCCGACGGATGAGGTGTAGCCACGAAGTGGCGTTATAGTTGTGAATAAAGCGATGACATATGACGGACGCTGAAGCGTCCTACACCTCATCAGTCACCTTCGGTGACAGCTTCCCCTCAAGGGGAAGCCTTATTGACATAGCACTTTATATGCTTCAAAATATCCGCACACACTGAATCGAAACGGGTATTAACATCACGATTAGAATATCTCAATACCTTATAACCTAAAGAGTTAAGATGTTTATCTCGAACTTTATCCTTTATCTGTCCTTCTTCTTCATAATGCTGTGAGCCGTCTAACTCAATAATCACTTTATAAGAAGGGCAACAAAAATCTACTATATAACCGTCAATAACCTTTTGTCTTTTGACTGTTACAGGCAGTTTTTTAAGAAAATCATACCAAAGATGTTTTTCCTCACTCGTCATACTTTTTCTTAGATTTTTTGCATTATTTATGAGCTTAGGATTATATTCCTTATTCATATTCAATTACTCGTTGCGTCCTCGTCTTCAACGCTGAACAGCATTCTCATTCTGATGTGACCGTTGCGGATATCGTCCACGCATTCGGGGTCGTTGCCCTCTACCCATATGACAATAGTATATTTATCAACATCGTCAACCTTGAAATCCTCTGTCCGGGCGGTCATTACGGTTTTATCGTCAACAAACCTTGTGCAGTCCGTTTCAGGCTGTTCACGGTTATCATACTTACCCTTGCCGTAGATGTATGGCTCGCCGTTCTTGTAAACCATAATTCTTGCCGCCTCGTCGGCTGACTTTGCCACGCCTGTTATCTCAAGCACTGCGTCATAATTCAGGGTTTCCTGACCGTTGTTTTTGCAGTAGAAGGTATATGCAACATAGTTTTTGCCGTTATGCTCGCCGTCCTTTTCTGTATCAAGGTCGGCAGGCAGCCACGCATATGTAATATTTGTTACATTTTCAACCTGCTTTGCTTTAAGAGATGCACTCTGAGTACCGAAATTTGCGTCCTCGCTCAGCACAATTCCTTTTTTTACTGCGGGGGAGTCAACGCTGATAATCAAATCGCCCCATTGGGTGATGAGCATTGAAATAATGAAAAGTATCAGCAGTAGGGCAATGCATACTCCCAGAACAATACCTAAAATTCTTTGCCTTTTGCTGTATTTTACAATTTCTGCCGAGTCGGTCTTTATGTGGAAACGCTCAATTTCCGCAACGGCAGTCAGCTTATCGTTTAATCGGCTCAGTTCCTGCGGAGTAATTTCCTGTTCAGTTTTCTTTTTCTTTTTTGAGAACAATCCAATCACTCCCAATAATAAATGTAAGCTTTTATGCTATCGGCTGATTGTTATTGTCGCAGCCGACAAAGCCGAGCTGTACGCCAAGGCTTGCGTTCTGTACATCGTCATCGCACTGAGGGTCTTCGCCGTCAATCCACACTCTGATTGTTACAGGAGTGGGAGTGAGTGCGTCAAGGTGAAAAAGTCTGGTGCTGTCGGAGTAAACCATTGTGCCTGCCGGCAAATCAAAGGTGTTCTGACCGTTTACGGGAGTACCCTTGTTCGGCTCATAAATTGCCGTGCCGTTCGTCTGAGTTGTAAAGTCCACTCTGGTGCACTGCGTAACCTCGTTCTGCGGTGACGGAGAGGTTGAAGTAACCTTGGTGCCGTCGTTTCTGCCAGCCTCGGTGCTTTCGGTGGTGAGATGCACCCACATTTCCTCGGTAGCTATAAAATAGCACTGAAATTCAAGATACGAGCGGTTGTTTGGCTGTCTTACCGCTCCGCTGCGGTTTGTAAATCGCACGCCGTCTGTGGTGGTAACAGGGTCAAGCAGGGTATCTGCAAGGCTTGTGTTACTTCCAGCCAGATAGGAATCAATCATTTCGTTGGTGATTTCCTTGCCGTAGCGGGCAAGGTCTGTACCGTAATTCTCCATACCCACCTTAAGCTGTGCGCTTACGGAAATATTAAGATTCAGGTTGTCAACTCCTGCAAAGGTGTTTACGCTGAACCACGCAACGGTTGTTGTGACCATAGAGAGCAGGGTGATAACGGTTATAAAAATTATCAAGCGTTTACGCTTTTTGCGTGATACCTTTTCGTCTATCATACGCTCAACAATCTTACTAAAAAAGCTCATCACTCTCTCCCCTCCCTCGTCAGAATTTGTAACAGCCTGACAGCTTATTAAGCCGTTAGCGCCTTTAATTACTTTTTTATTTTAATACTATTTACCAAATAATTCAATGATTATTTCAAAAAAAGAATAAATTTTGTGCATTTACACTAATGCGATTTGAAAACTTTAGCAAAATTAACGACTGATATTTTTGTGGAATATTTTGGCAAAATTCCCTGTTAATTTACAAATGACAACAAAAACACAAAAAGCCCCTTTAAATAAAGGAACTTTTTTGATAATATATAAAAAAAGAACAAAGTTATAATTTTTTAAAATATTTCGTACAAAAAGCTACTAAGATGTAACCTTTGCGATTTTTCTTATTTAAAATTAAAAATTAAAATCATTATTATTTCAAATTCTGTCAGTTTTGCTTCTGTACGATTTTGTATTCATCATAGAGTCTGAAATAATGGCACTGCTCCGTGTTACCCGTAAGGAACTTTTCCATTTCGTCCTCGTCAAGGCTCAGGGAGCAATAGTCGCCGTACTCATTGTCCTCAACAAAATATGAGCATTGCTCGCAGCGGTCAGCCATTGTTGTCCTCCTTTAAAAATCCGTACTTGTCGTAGGTGTATTCCTTGTAATTGTCTATCTGCTCAAAAACCTCCTGTTCGGTATCTGCTACGGTATAGAGCTTCAGACATTCATCGCTCATAAAGCCCTCGGATACGGACTTTTTCATCATATTTAAAAGGGAATCGTAATAGCCGTTTACATTGTAGATAACAATAGGCTTGCTGTGGCGCCTGAGCTGTTTGAGGGTAAGCACCTCGAAAAATTCCTCAAAGGTGCCTATGCCGCCGGCGCAGATAACGAAAGCGTCTGCCCTGTCCTCCATAATCGCCTTGCGTTCACGCATAGTTTCGGTAAAAACAAGCTCGGTACAGCCGTCATAAAGCACCCTGTCCTCTATGAAAAATTTTGGAGAAACGCCGATAAGCTCGCCCTTTGCGGCTGAAACACCCCTTGCCGCTGCTCCCATTACTCCGTATTTGCCTGCGCCGAATATAACTGCGTCGCCACGCACGGCTGCGGCTCTGCCAAGGCTTTCGGCGGTGTCGATATAAATTTTTTCTATCTGCTCACTTGATGCTCCGAATATACAAATTTTCATTTCATTTATCCTTTCGTTATTAAAATCATAATTACAATAACAATGTCAGACTAATTTATGACTTTATTATACAATATAAAAATATAAAGTCAACATACATCTTGTAAAGGAAGTGTTATTATGGCTGACTCCCCTGCCAAAGTCAGGAAAAAGCCTGTTGACCCTCTGCAAAGAACCGTACTGAGCCTTGCACTGCCGATTTTCTTTCAGGCACTGCTCGGAATTTCTCTCGGCTACATAGACACAATAATGCTGTCAAATTACAGCGATATTGCAGTAGGCGCAATCGGCAACGCAAACTCAATACTCGGCTTTCTGAATCTAGCGTTCAACATCATTTCAAGCGCAACGGGAGTTATGGTAAGCCAGTACCTCGGCGCAAAGCAGTTTGAAAAAATGAACAGGATATACACCGTTGCCATTGCGTTCAACCTTGCGCTCAGCGTTGTTATAAGCCTTGTGGTATTTTTATTCAGCGAGCCTTTACTTATTATTATGCAGGTACCGGCTGAAATGATACCTCAGGCAGATATGTATATGAAAATAGTCGGCGGAACAATATTTACGCAGGCGGTATTCAACGCATTTGCGCAGATTTTTATGAGCCACGGCAAAACAGGACTTGGAATGTTTGTATCTCTGGGTATGAATATTGTAAATATCATCGGCAATTTCTGTTTTCTTTACGGTCCGCTTTCGTTCCTCGGACTCGGCACGGAGGGTGTGGCGATTTCAACCTGCGCAAGCAGAGTTTTTGCCCTTATCGCTGCGGTATTCTACTTCTACAGGGTTATTCACGGCAGGCTCGGAATAAAGTATCTGCGCCCGTTCCCTGTAAAAATTCTCAAGGAGCTGTTAAGGCTCGGTATTCCGACCGCAGGCGAAAACATCAGCTACAATTTTTCTCAGCTTGTATTGCAGGCGTTTATCAACACAATGGGTATGGTTGCAATTAACGCAAGAATTTACGCAAATATGATGTGCACCTTTACATATATGTTTGCGTATTCCGCCGCCATTGCAACACAGATAATCGTAGGGCACAGCGTGGGCGCAAACAACTACGACTTTGCCTACAAAAGAGTAATGAAAACGCTGAAAATCGGTATGGCGGTTTCAATTTCAATCGCCGTAGTAAACTGGCTTGTTTCGGGCTTTACCTTCAGAGCCTTTACAGAGGATGCGGCTGTTGTAAGGCTGGCGTCCGAGATGATGTTCATTGCAATTTTCCTTGAAATCGGCAGAACTACAAACATTGTAGTCATAAACTCAATGAAAGCCGCAGGAGATGTAAAATTCCCGACAATACTCGCAATTTTCTCAATGTGGGGCATAAGCGTACTGCTTGCCTATGCGCTGGGTATTGTGCTGGGAATGGGACTTGCAGGCGTGTGGATAGGAATGGCCTGCGACGAAATTTTCAGAGGAATAGTTGTGTTTATCCGCTGGAAAAGAGGCACCTGGAGGGGCAAGCGAATAGTATCCGCATAAATTTTTGCAGGAATATTGACTTTACGGCTGATTAATAATAAAATATGAATATATCGGGGCAATAGCCGTAACAGGCTGTTGCCTTAGTTTTTATTTGGAGTAATTTAAAGATGAAAAAATTTTTTATCAAACCGATTATAACCGCACTCGTCCTTGTTATGCTTGCGGCAATGGCTGTCGGCTGCACAAACGGCAACGAGCAAAGCTCTGCAACGGCTGAAACCGCTGCTACTCAGGCAGAAACAACAGCGCCGCAGAAAACGGAATTCAGCCTTAATGCTTTGCACGCCCCACAGGAAAACACGGGAGATCCGTTTGCAGGCTACTGGAGAATAGCTGAGGGCGCAGGCTCAAACCTTGAAAGCTTTATCTATCTTTTCAACGGCGACGGTATGGCGTCTATTATAATAGGAAATATGGGCTACTGCGGTGAATACACTGTGGGAACGGACGAAGAAACGGGAAACGAAACCCTTAAATGTCAGCTTATGTTCGGCATAAACGGCGAATACTCATATGCAGCTGCCGAGGACGGCAATAAAATTACAATCACCAACAACGGCGAGGACTCTGTGCTTGAAAGGGTGGAAAATCCGGACTTTGTTACAAAAGCACCCGAAAATCCGCAGATTGACGAAAAGCTTGTGGGAGCGTGGGACTCAGGCACAGGACTTTACTATTATTTCGGCGAGGACGGCAGAATGTACTGCAATTCCTACGGCACAACCTTCACCTACTTTACCTACAGCGCAAAGCAGAGCGAGGTGACAGCCGTTTACGATATGGGCGGCGAACAGACCGATACCTATGATTATTTCTTTGACGGCAACGACCTTGTGCTGGACGGAATGAAATATACGCAGATTTCACCCGAAAAAATGATGACGGTGATAAAGGCGTATTAATCGGAAAGCTGATGTCGGGCAACTTGCTTTAACCAACGGCTTACTTTCTGCCGATAGCATAATGAATAATGAATGATGAATAATGAATAATGAATAATTATACTTTTCATTAATATAATTATTCCATATAGGTACTCAAAAATCACTATATAAAGAGAATAACCGCACATCGCAAGCGATGGCGGTTATAGTTTTGCAGAGAAATTTTTAACAACTGTGTTTCCTGTTCAGACTACAGTATAAATCGAAAGTCTTGTTCACAGGGAACCCCTGATGTGGGTTCCCTACGGTAAAACAGTCCGCCGGACTGTT
>JBJEOV010000046.1:0-12777 GCA_051880895.1 Ruminococcus sp.
CTGCCCACACCCGCAAGCCTTTAAAAAGGCTTGACCTAAACTTTTGCCCCGAGCAAATAGTAAGCTATAGTTTTTAACATAGTTGCCCGACCGAAAGTTTTTTGTTTGATAAATTATAGTACAAGACCGCTTGTTGTCTTTAAAAATTCACTGAGCTTATTGTAAATAATATCAACTCCGCCGACCGAGTCGCTTTCAATATTAAGCGGCATAATCGGGTCGTGAACAGAAAGTCTGAGTAAAAACCAGCCGTCGCCGTTATCCTTGTCAAAGGATACTCTTATGCCCTCACGATTATCGTCGGCAACCCTCCAGCCGTCCTGAGCCATTGCGTATGCGGTGAGGTCGTTGATGATTTTCTCGCCGCAGGCTCTGAAATCAGGCTCCGTTATTTTAAATCTGACCTCCCTGCTCTCAACAGGCTCTTTAAGCTCAGCGGTAAGCTCGTCAAGCTCCTTGCCCTCTTTGCGGAGCTGAGCCGCCTTGATAATGATTTTTGTGCAGAGATATGCGCCGTCGTCAAGGAAGTAATTTTCTCTCATTGCGGCGTGGCCTGAGGTTTCAATGGCAAGCGGACAGTTAATGCCGTGAGCGTTAAGCTCAAGTGCCTTGTCAATAACATTTTTATAACCTCTGCGGTAGCGGTAATGCCTGCCGCCGAGGGTATTTTCAATAAACTCTTTAAGTCCCGATGATGTGATAGAGTCGGTAACAATCGTACCGCCCTCGTTGCCCTCAAGCGCAATAGCGGATGCAACAGCAACAAGGCGGTTGCGGTTGATTTCATTTCCTTTGCTGTCAACAGCTCCGCCTCGGTCAACATCAGTGTCAAAAATTACGCCGAGGTCGGCGTTTGCCTCCTTAACAGCCTCGCAGATTGACGCCATAGCCGTTGCGTCCTCGGGATTCGGAATATGGTTAGGGAACATTCCGTCAGGCTCAAGGTAACGGCTGCCCGTTGTGTCAGCGCCGAGCACGGCAAGCACCTTGTCGGCATAAAAACCGCCTGCTCCGTTGCCTGCGTCAACCACAATCTTAAAGCCCTTTAGCGGATGCTCGTAATCCTCTGCGTTTACTTCCTTTTTAATCTTCTCGCAAAGCCCCCTTGCGTAATCGGTCATATAGTCAACCTGTCGGATTTCTCCGCAATCGCTTTCGGCAGGCGACTCGCCGTTCTGGGCATATTCGAGGATTGCCTCAATATCACTGCCCTCAAGACCGCCCTCACGGGTGAAGAATTTAAGACCGTTTCTGTTAAACGGGTGATGGCTTGCGGTAATCTGCAAAGCGCCGTCACAGGCAAGGTCAACGGTCGTCATAAACATTGAGGGAGTAGAGGCAAGCGAACAGTCAAGCACAGTTGCGCCGCAGCGCTTAAAACGCTCGCTGCAGATTCCGACAATGTGCGGTCCGGAAATTCTGCTGTCACGGCCAATGGATATTGTAAGAGCGTCAGGCGATTTGCTGACCTTTTTTGAGAGCCACAGCACAAAGCCGTCTGCCATTTTAGCCACAACCTCATCAGTAAGGTTTACCGGCTGACCTTCAACACCCTCGCTGGCAACACCTCTTATGTCTGTTCCGCTTTTAAACTGCTTATAAAACTTGTCCAACATTTATTGCATCATTCCTTTATAAAATTTTCGGATATTCCTTTGTGAAAAAAACTATATGAATTATTACCTTAATTATACCCCAAAGCCTCGGAAATCTCAACATTATTATAATTCAATTTTTGTAAAAATAGCAATTTTTTTATCTTCTGCATACTCTCACGGTAGTAAATTTCACTAAGCGGAATTTATTTTTAGCAACTGACAAAAAATACCTTAACTTCAAATTTGTGGAACATTCATATTTTTTGATATGTAACTTTGTAAATCGTTTACATTCAATTTGCTTATGCAACAAATTTCCGAGTAAAAAATTGTTGACTTTTACAGAAAACTGATTATAATAATAATTGTCAAGTAAATAGTCCGCTTGACTATCGGCTGATTACACAGTCAGACTACTCGAGTAAGGTTTAATTAGGTCGAACATAAATAATTATTTTGCCAAATGGTAAATGGCACAACAGTTTTATTATTAATTTTATTATCATTTTGGAGGAAATTTTTATGACACCTATCCTTAGCTTACACAATGTTGATGTTGCACAGTTTCTCGCTGTACTTGATACCTGTGAGGGTAATGTATTTCTCGTTACCAACGAGGGCGACAGATTAAATCTTAAAAGCAAGCTCTGCCAGATTGTTGGCCTTACAAAGCTCATTGAGGGCGGTAAGATTGCCGAGGCAAGCATCATCTGCGAGAATAAAGACGACGAGAGCAAGCTCTTCCGTTTCAACTTCTTTGGCGATACTGCCGACGCAGAGGTTAAATAATTATTTAGCTATTCACGTTTTCACGTTAATTTCAAAACTTCTAAATCCGAAGACAGCCGCAGCAGCGGCTGTTTTTGGTTATACAAACTTTTTTGATATATCTCTGAATAAAACTTATTAAAAAACAGACAGACGGTTTTCTATAACCCCGACAAAACCGTCTGTCTGCATTTTATTTATTTTTATACTTTAGATTTGTTGCGCTCGGTTTTTCTGTACTTTGACGGTGTAATTCCGTAGTACATCTTGAACGCCCTGTTAAAATTAGAAATATTATTAAAGCCCGACTTACCTGCAACCTCAATAACAGGCGTGTCTGTGGTTGAAAGCAAAAGCGCCGCTCTTGAAAGACGGAGCTCATTAAGATAATTAATAAATGTGGTGTTCAACAGCTCCTTGAAAAGATGCGAGATATAGTATCTGCTCAGATTTGTATTCTCCGCAATAGTGTCGAGAGTGAGCAAATTGCAGTAATTCTCATTGATATACTCTGTAACCCTGCGCAACGCTCTGTCCTTTTTTCCCTGAGTCTCAATATCGTAAATCTCAAACCTTCCCGATTCAAACAGGTAATAGAAAATCTCATAAAACTTACCTGTAGCAAGAAGATAAAAAGCCTTCTGCTTGTCAATCTCTGCTCTGAAAGCGGTATCAAAGCACTCTGCAATATGCTCATAAAGATCTTCCTCAGGCTTGTAGCATACAAACTTTGTGCAGTTTCCTCCCACAATGCTCTTGATAATGGCAGTCGGAATAAACTGCTGTGTAAGCGTTGCACAGTCATTGAGATTTAAAAGCATAATATCAATATGTGCATTATTGTTGTTTACAAATCTGTGCTTCTGATTCGGAGCAATAAGAAATATATCGCCCTCTCCAAGCTCCTCTGTGCCCAGCGCAGTTTCAATCGTGATTGAACCGCCCCTCACAAAGCCAAATTTCACCTCGTGATGTACACTCCATATATCATCTATAATCAGCTCTCCGCACGATACCCTGAAGTTGGAGCTTGTAGATGTTACAGAGTTCAAAAATCTGATTGCCACTAATATTACCCCTTTATATAATATTGTTTTGTTATTATC
Source organism: Ruminococcus sp. (assembly GCA_051880895.1). Classification (GTDB taxonomy): domain Bacteria; phylum Bacillota; class Clostridia; order Oscillospirales; family Acutalibacteraceae; genus Ruminococcoides. The sequence goes on from JBJEOV010000046.1 coordinate 3,473, forward strand.
ATTATAATAGTACAAAACAACCTGATTGTCAATACAATATTAAATTAATCAAAGCAAAATTTTACATATTTTAAAATCAATATGTTACTTTTTATTTTTTGTTGTCCTTTATTACTGTCAACATCGGCATTTTATAGTTATATTTTTTATAAGAATAATATTAAGCAAAAATTTTTAAAAAACAATATTGCTTATTATTATTATTAATTTGAAAATTCAAAGCTATTTTAATAAAAAGAATTAGCGCCTTCTAAACAACGCTCAAAAGCAAGCTAAAATATTCCCATAGCAAAACAGGCTTACTTTTCCGGCAGATAATTTTTGTTCACTGCGTCAAGCTGTTCCTTGAAGCCGTCTGCCACCTTTTTTGGTGACAAGATTTTAACACCTCCGCCCAGTCCGAACACCCAAGCATAGAACTGACTGCTTATTGAAATTCTTGCGGTAAATCTGAACTGATTTTCATTTTCCCTCACAATAAAAACATCGTCGCCGAAACGGTCGGCAATCACTCCCACAAGCTCATTTTCAACCAGCATAGTAACATCAAACTCCTCGCCGCCGTACATTGAAAAAATCTTTTTCGTGTAGCTTGCGCCGTCAAAATCCGAAATCATACTGTTCTGCTCACGCTTTTCGTCAAGTATTTCAACGCTTTCAATCTTGTCAACCCTGTAATTCTTTATTTTGCCGCTCTCGCCGTCATAGCCTATAAGATAGTAATTTTCATCATTCCAGCACAGCCAGACGGGAGAAACAACATATCGTTTCCCATCTCTTCTTGCCCTCTTGACAAGCTTTTTGCCCTCGCCTATCTCCCACCTCATATAAAGAAAGCTTATCCTGCGGTTTTGGGAAATAGCAGACTGAATACTGTCAACAACATAGTAAATTTTTTCATTGAGTCCCTTTACCCTGTTTGTAATGTAAACATCACGCCTCAGCTCCTGCCCCTGATAGACGCTCACAAGTCCCTGCAGCTTTTCAATAAGCTCCATACTCTTTTTGCGTGTAATGAATCTCGAGCTTTGAATAGCGTCAACCAGCAGCTTCAGCTCAGCAAGCTCAAAATCCCGTGAGGCAATACAGTATTTTGTGGTAGAGGTTTTTTCCCTGCATATATCAAGACCGTAATTGGCAAGCAGGCTGAGGTCATCATAAAGGCTCTTTCTCTCAGAGCTTATACCGTACCCGTTAAGTGCGTCAATAATTTCAGCCGCAGTCATTTTGTGCGTTTCATCCGTCTTTTTCAGCAGAATATCACGCAGATATAACAGCTTCAGCTTTTGTCCCGATGATTTCGCCATAATATCCTCCGTTTACGCTGTAAGAGTCTGGGCAAAGGCGATTACAAGCGGCATAGTTATAATTGAAAACACCGTAGTAACCGCAACAAGGCTTACCGAAAGCTCGGTATCTCTGTTGTATTTCACTGCAAACATAGTAGTAGTAGCGGCTGTAGGTGCGGCGGCGGCAATTACGCAGGCAACCGCAAGGGTTGTTTCTACCCTGCACAGATAAAGCACGACAGCCGTAATAACCGGCACAGCCACAAGTCTTAAGCCCGTTGCTATGTAAACAGATGTATTTGAAAATGCTTTTTTAAGGTCAGCCTCAGAAAGATAGTAGCCGATAATTATCATCGGAAGGGGCGTATTCAGTGCCGCCATATACTCTACAGGCTGTCCTATCATATACGGCAGCTTTATGTTGATCACAAACACGATTATCGCAATCACAACGCCGATTATACCGGGGTTTGCAATCAGCTTTTTTGCGGAAATTTCCCTGATATCACCGCTCATACACACAAGTCCGTAGGTCCACACAAGAATGTTGAACACTGCAACAAACACAGCACCGTAAAACAAGCCGTCGTCGCCCAGCACAGCCTTCTCCAAAGGAAATGACATAAACGCACAGTTTGAAAAGACCGTTGCAAACCTCAGCACTCTTTGTCTGCCCTCTTTGCCTTTAAAAATAAGGCTCGCCGCAAGAATAGTTACCCCCATAACCGCCGTTGCGCAGATAGCCATAATTCCGAGTCCACCTAAAAGCTCGGGCGTAAAATCCCTCTGAAAGGCAGAAACCATTACGCACGGCGTAACAAAGTACAGCACAAGGTTATTGATATGCTTTGCGGATACATCTGTAATTATTTTCTTCTTGCCGCAGATAAAGCCTAATGAAATAAGAATAAACAGCACAAGCACCTGCTGCGCTACCACTATAAAATTTTCAAGCATCTCTATTCCCCCTAAAATATTCGCATTAAGTATAGCACAACTGCATATTTTTTTAATGCTTTCACAGTAAAAAAAGCTAAAATCATAGGAAAGATAATAGTAAAAGAATCTATAAAAATATCATTTTATACAAAAATATGTCGAGCGAATAGTGCAAAATAACTAATGAAAATGAAATAATTTTACAAATATGTATTATCCGCTGAATTTATTTGCTTTTATTGACTTTTTCTGCTTGGAAATATATAATATAAGTAAATAAGAACGGTTGTTTTTATTACAATTTTACTGCGATTTTTTGTATATATTCATATTTTAAGAAAGAGGGATTTTACAATGGCAACAAGAAAAACTGCTGCAAAACCGGCTGCTGCCAAAGAAGTAAAGGCAGAAACAAAAACAACTGCAGCTGCAAAAGAAACTGCTCCTGTTAAGGAAGCTCCTGTAAAGGAAGCTCCTGCAAAAAAGGCTGCACCTAAAAAGGTAGCTCCAAAGAAACCGGCTGCTGTAGCTGCCGCTGCAAAGACAAAGACAGAGGCTCCTGCCGAGGTTAAGGCTGAAACAAAGGTAAACTTTGTTGTTGAGTTCAACGGCAAGCAGAACGCTGTTGAAGAGATTATCAAAAATGTAAAGGCTACATACGGCAAGGACGCAAAGGAAATCTCAATTTACCTCAAGCCAAACGAGCACAAGGCTTACTTTGTTGCAGACGGCGAAGAGGGCGTTATGGATGTTTACTTCTGCTGATTAAAAAGAAAATTTTTTCGGAGCTGCACTCAGGTGTGGCTCTTTTTTTGTTTTTTCTTTAAATTTTTAGTGAATTTTTATATTCCGATTGCCTTTTTATCATACAGGCTATATAATAATTTTGTAATATACCCGGTACAGGCAGTAATGCCGGGGTAACAAATTCATTAAAAAGGAGCAATATAAAATGATTAAAAAGTACACAAGCGGCAACCCTATCCGTACAGACGCTGTTGTAACAGAATTTTCGGCAAACAGAATTGAAGATTTCCCGATTGAGTATAAAATCGCTGACGGAAAATTCACCTTTGGCTTTGATATGCAGGACGGCGACCTTGTTTTCGGTCTTGGCGAAGCGCCGAGAGGAATCAACAAGCGTGGCTGGGTTTACGAAAGCTTTTGCAGTGACGATCCGTTCCACACAGAAACCAAAAGCTCACTCTATGCCGCACACAATTTCCTTATGCTCAACGGCAGTAAGAGCTTTGGTATTTTTATTGACTTTCCTGCAAGAATCCGCTGGGACATCGGCTACACCTCGGTAAACCGCACCGACATCACCGTTGACGGCACGGATTTTGACATATATATAATAGAAGCCGAGAGCAACAAGCCGATTGACATTGTAAAGGAATTCCGTGCGGCAATCGGTCAGAGCTACATTCCGCCTTTCTGGGCATTCGGCTACCAGCAGAGCCGTTGGAGCTACCCCGACAGTCAGACCATTGACAGCGTAATCCAGGGCTACGACGACGCAAAGATTCCGCTCGACTGCGTGTACCTCGACATCGACTATATGAAGGACTACAAGGATTTTACGGTTGATGAGGACAAATTCCCGAATTTTGCGGAATATGTAAAGGAAAAGCGTGAACAGGGCATCCACCTCATTCCCATTATTGACGCAGGCGTAAAAAAGGAAGAGGGCTATGATGTTTACGAGGAGGGCGTTAAAAACGGCTACTTCTGCAAAACCGAGGACGGCGAAATCTTTGAGGGCGGAGTATGGCCCGGAATTGTCGGCTTTCCCGACTTTATGCAGGAGGAGGTGCGTGAGTGGTTCGGTGCAAAATACGACAGACTTACGGACGCAGGCATTGACGGCTTCTGGAACGATATGAACGAGCCTGCAATCTTCTACTCAACAAAGGGACTTGAAAAGGCAATCGCCAAGGCAAAGTCGCTTGAAAACGAAAACCTCGACCTTTCAAAATTCTTTAATCTTAAAGACACCTTCCTCGGACTTTCAAACAGTGCGGAGGACTACTCAAGCATTTACCATATGATAGACGGCAAGCCTGTCTGCCACGACAGAGTGCACAACATTTACGGCGCAAATATGACAAGAGCCGCAGGCGAGCATTTTGCAGAGAAATTCGGCGACGGAAAAATCCTTATGTTCTCCAGAGCGTCATACATCGGCGCACACCGTTCAAGCGGCATATGGTTTGGCGACAACCACTCCTGGTGGTCGCACATTCTTTTAAACCTTAAAATGCTACCGTCTGCAAATATGTGCGGTTTCCTCTACTGCGGCGCAGACCTCGGCGGCTTTAACGAAAACGCTACCCGTGACCTGGTTCTGCGTTTCCTCGCCCTCGGCGTGTTCACTCCGCTTATGCGCAACCACTCGGCTCTCGGCACAAAGGATCAGGAGTGCTACAGCTTTGAAAACCCCGAGGATTTCAGAGATATTGTAACAGTCCGCTACAGGCTCATTCCTTACCTTTACGATACATTCAGAAGGGCAAGCGAAAACAACGATATGATTTTCCGTCCGCTTGCGTTTGATTATCCAGAGGATAAGATGGCGAGGGAGTGCGAAACTCAGCTTATGCTCGGCGACGAGTGTATGATATGCCCCGTTTACGAGCAGAATGTAAGCGGAAGATATGTTTATCTGCCCGAGGATATGACCTTTGTAAAGCTCAGCGGTGAAAATGTTGTTACCGAGCCAATGGAAAAGGGCGTACACTTCATTGAGGTTGCATTAAACGAAGTACCGCTCTTTATCAGAAAGGGCAGGCAGATTCCGCTCTGCAAGCCTGCAATGCGCACAAGCGGGCTTGACCTCGAAAACCTTACATATATAGGATAACCTATGAAAAATAAAATTATTTCCATTATTCTGCTCCTCCCCCTGCTTGCCCTTACGCTTGCAGGGTGCAGGAACAGCGAATACTCCGAATCGGAAATTACAGGCTTTGTACAAAAGGAATTCGGCTATGCCGAGCTTGCAAGCGCAGGCAGTCAGAAATTCTTTGACAACAGAACCTCCACCCTATACACCTACCGCACAGAGCAGGGCTTTTTGTTTGAGGTGAACTCATATTTTATAGCTTCAGGCGGAGTATTCGGACTTCCGTCAGCTCACCTCGACAATAATTACTTTGAGGCTATGAACGATTATCTTGAACAGGATATTAACCGGCTGAAAAGAAAATACAACGCTAAAATAAGTCAGGACGAAGAAAGCATTGATTTGGAGCTGTCGTCATTTCTTGACATTGACAAAAAATCAATTTTGTTTTTGACTATTACGCACTGGTAAAGGACTGTCTGCCCGACACAAGCAAAGACACTCCGCTTTTTTCCGGTTCCTCCGGCAAAATGACCGTAACCCTTTATTCGGGTGACAATAAAGTATTAAAAATCTGCTTTGATGAAAAATTCAGCGAAATGACCTCTGACTATGTCAAGGAATGTGCAAGGATAAGCTATGCGCATATTTACCGTGATTACCAAAACGGCAAGGACGATTTCAGTTCAATTCCCGAAATGTATATCAACAGGCTTTACATAAACGGCGAGGAATTTACAAGCGAAGAATACGAGTCTGAATTTGTGTATGATGCGGCAAGCGGCGAATACTGCACACCCGTTGGCTACGGACTGCACCTTGAATATAACGGCGGCGTTGACGATTATATGCAAAGGGAAATCGTGACAAATTATCTCGGCGGCAGCTACCATGTTGACAGCAAAACAAGAACCACCGAATACACCGTCGGCGACAACAAGTACAAGGTAATTATGAAAAAGGACGAGGCCGAAAGTGCCCGATTCTATATAAACGGCAAAAAGCAGGATATTAAGCTGCTGGGCAACGAGCTTGACTTCTGGGGAAGTACGGGAGCAACCTATTTCTACTATATGAAGCTTTCCGACTACGCAGAAATGCTCGGTATGGATTACCGGGTTGACCAATCGGAGGGTGCTGTATATCTCACAAGCAGAAATTAATACTAAAACTCAATAAGTAACCAGTCTTTCCGCAAACCGCCTTTGTATGCAATATTATACTCAATTAAAGCAATTTACTATCAATTTTACTCTTTGCAACCGGCGGTTGCGTGAATGAAAACTAAAATGTATTGCCATAAACAGCGGTTGCGGTGTATAATTCGGGTGAAGTGAGAGGAAAAAACGATCGTAAAGCTGCTCACAATTCCGCTTTACTACACGCTTGTTGAGGCAATCTACAAGCGCAGAGCCGACCACTTTGCCTACCCCGTAGTTGTTGTAATCGCATACATTCTTATGGGATATTTCAATGTGCTCGGCGGCTGGGCAGTAGGCTGGGTGGTGTTCCTCACCATTCCCGTTTACTACTGGATATGCTCGCTTTTCAGGCACAAGAACAAAAACGATTGACAGGAGAACAATATGGCTGAACTCAATTTACCGACAGACCCTATGATTTTGTTAAGCTTTATCAACACAAAGCTCAGGGATTTTTACCCCTCGCTTGACGCCCTCTGCGAGGACGCCGACATAAGCCGAGAAGAAATAATCAAAAAGCTCTCCGCCATAGACTACACCTACAACGCAGAGCTTAATAAATTCGTATAACCCCGACACCGCTGTGCTTTCTGACACAGCGGTGTTTTTCTACAAACATCTGCCTATAACAGCAACGGCGTTTGTCCTGCATATTTCCCTTGCAGTTTCTCTCAGCCTTGACGCAAAAATATTTTCTCCGCATTTTTTACAGTATTCGTGCAGTATCCTCTTATACCTTTTCGGCACGGCAGGATAATCAAAAATGAGATAATACACGCCGTCCAGCTCATAGGCGGATATTTTGTTGCAGCACACATTCTGCCTGTAGAGCAAATGAATTACATCAAGAAAATTTTTGCTGTCGCCCGCCTTGTAGCAGTTAGCTTTTCCTCCGCCCTGCAAGCGGTAGCGTTTTCCCCTTCTGTCCTCAACCGTCAACAGCAGCATACAGCCGTTCACGGTGGGCAGAGCCTCGACCAGCATTCTTTTATTCCTGATTTCAATATCCGTTTTAAAGCAGGCAACCTGTAGAATCCGCATCAGAATTTTTCGTGAATGGCTGTCATACAGGCTGAGCATATTATAATCGAGCGAAAAATCACGCATATCATCATCGCCGAGCGTTATCAGTATTTTATTGCTTTTTATCTTGTCAACCGTCAAAAAACTCCCTCCCCGACCTGTTCTGTATTACAAAATTGCTACTAATATATTATGATGAAAACTCATTTCCTGCAAGTAATTATTTTTGGGAATATACTATGCAATTTATAGTAATATTTTTATCAAATCGCATTATTTGCTTGCTTATTTTCTTTGATAATGTTACTATGTTATTATAATAATAAATATTAACAAAAGAAAGGATGTTTTCTATGCCGCAATGGCTCAACGACTCTGTCTTCTATGAAATTTACCCTCAGAGCTTTTACGATACCAACGGCGACGGTATCGGCGATATTAACGGAATTATCGAAAAGCTCGACTATGTAAAGGGGCTCGGCTGTAATGCAATCTGGCTCAATCCCGTTTACGATTCGCCGTTTATGGACGCAGGCTACGATGTCCGTGACTACAAAAAGGTTGCTCCACGCTACGGCACAAATGATGACCTCGTAAGGCTCTTTGACGAGGCGCACAAAAAGGGAATGAAAATTCTCCTTGACCTCGTACCCGGTCACACCTCAGACACTCACCCGTGGTTCTTAGAGTCAAAAAAGGCTCAGAAGAGCGAGTATTCAAATCGCTATATCTTCACAAAATCGGTGTGGGACGCACCACCGCAGTACAGAATGATGTGCGGTATCTGCGAGCGTGACGGCAACTATATGGTAAACTATTTCAGCTCACAGCCTGCGCTCAACTACGGCTTCCACGAAATCACACATCCCGAGTGGCAGCTGTCCTGCGACCATCCCGACTGCCTTGCAACCGTTGAGGCAATCAAGGATATTATGCGTTTCTGGCTTGACAGGGGCGCAGACGGTTTCCGTGTAGATATGGCTGACTCGCTTGTAAAGAACGATGACGAAAAGGTGGCAACCGCAAAAATCTGGCGTGGCATCCGTGAAATGCTCGACAAGGAGTACCCCGAGGCGGCTATGGTAGCCGAGTGGTGCAGCCCCGAAAGAGCAATCAACAACGCAGGCTTCCATATGGACTTCTACCTTGACCACTACGGCAACGGCTACAGCAGACTTTTCCGCTACGGCGACAGCGAGGGCAACAAGGGCATTTTCAATCCCAACGGCAAGGGCGACATCAAAAGCTTCACAGACGAATATCTCCCTGCCTATGAGCTTTCAAAGAACAACGGCTACATCAGCTTTATGACAAACAACCACGATATGCCGAGAATGACTCATTACTTTGATATGAACGCAGTCAAGCTTGCCTACGCTATGATATTCACAATGCCGGGTGTGCCGTTCCTCTACTACGGCGACGAAATCGGTATGAAGTATCAGGAAAACCTCGTAAGCAAGGAGGGCGGCTTCAGCCGCACAGGCTCCCGTACGCCGATGCAGTGGAACAGCGGCAAAAACCTCGGTTTTTCAACGAGCGACACGCCTTACCTCCCTGTTGATACTGACGAAAACGCACCGACTGTTGAAAATCAGCAGAACAACCCCGACAGCGTTTATAAGGTTGTCACCGATATAATTGCACTTCGTCACGCAAACGATGACCTCAAGGGCAACGGTGACTTTGAAATGATTTTTGAGCCGGGCAAATTCCCGTTCGGTTACAAGAGAGGTAAATTTGTAATGCTCTTCAATCCGCTCGGCAAAGAAAGCGAAATTGAAATCAACGCAAGGGGCGCAAAAAAAGCCTACGAAATCGGCACAACCGAGGTTTGCGACAGCAAGGTAAAAATGTCTGCGCAGAGCTTTGTAATGCTTGAATTTTAATAATTTTTATTTATAAATAATTACGGCGGTAAATCCGATTAGTGGATTTACCGCCGAAAACTGTAATTTAGCGGAAAAGTTATCAAGGCTTCTCCTTGAGGAGAAGCTGTCACCGAAG
>JBJEOV010000047.1:0-2880 GCA_051880895.1 Ruminococcus sp.
GTCAGTACACAACAGAAAAATCATCAATTGCTGCATTTGACGGCAAGGTATTCTTCATTACCGGTGCATACACCAGCACTGCACAGAATCAGACCTACACAGGCTACTGGGGCTGAGCAAACGGTTTATATGCAATTAAATCCAAAAAAATAATCTAATAAAAAGGGGTGTTGCTGCGGCAACACCTCTTTTTAGGTCTGAGCGACCGGATAAAAAACAGGCAATACCGCATAGAGTGAATTGCGGTATTGCCTGTCTGATTTGTGAAAAACCGGAAAAGCATTTACTTTTAATCAGCCTTTAGCATTAGTCTGTATCAAGCTTTAGAACAGCCATAAACGCCTCCTGCGGCACCTCTACCGAGCCGAGCTGGCGCATACGCTTTTTGCCCTCCTTCTGTTTTTCAAGGAGTTTCTTTTTACGGGAAATATCACCGCCGTAGCACTTTGCAAGCACATCCTTGCGCATAGCCTTAACGGTTTCCCTTGCAATGATTTTGCCGCCGATGCAAGCCTGAATCGGAACCTCAAAAAGCTGTCTGGGGATTTTCTCCTTGAGCTTTTCAGCCATTTTTCTCGCTCTTCCGTATGCCTTGTCTGCGTGAATGATAAACGAAAGCGCATCTACAACATCACCGTTGAGCATAATGTCGAGCTTTACAAGATTGCTCTTTACATAGTCCTTTAATTCATAGTCGAAGGATGCGTAGCCTCTTGTGCGTGACTTCAGGGTGTCAAAGAAATCGTAAATAATCTCCGCAAGCGGAAGCTCGTAGTGCAAATCTACTCTGTCAGCGTCAATGTACTGCATATCAATGAAAATACCTCGCCTGTCCTGACAAAGCTCCATAATATTGCCGACATATTCCTTTGGTGAGTAGATGTGAGCGGTAGTCATAGGCTCCTCCGCCATTGCAATCAGCGCAGGGTCGGGGTAATTTGTAGGGTTGTCTATCATCTCGACAGTGCCGTCGGTTTTTGTTATTCTGTAAATAACGCTCGGTGCGGTTGTAATGAGGTCGAGCTGATATTCACGCTCAAGTCTTTCCTGAATAATCTCCATATGGAGAAGTCCGAGAAAGCCGCAGCGGTAGCCAAAGCCGAGGGCAACCGAGGTTTCAGGCTCAAATGAAAGCGCAGCGTCGTTGAGCTGTAATTTTTCAAGTGCGTCCTTTAAATCGCCGTACTTTGCGCCGTCAACGGGGTAAATACCGCAGTAAACCATCGGCTGAGCCTCACGGTAGCCGGGGAGAGGCTCTTTTGCAGGGTTTGCGGTGAGGGTAACGGTGTCGCCCACCTTTGCGTCTGCAAGAGTTTTGATAGACGCCGCAATGTAGCCAACCTCGCCTGCGTAGAGTCCGCTTGTAGATTCCATTGAGGTTGCGTGCATAAGTCCGCACTCAACAACAGTGAATTTACTGCCCGTTGCCATCAGCTTGAATTCGTCGCCCGGATGAATTTGTCCCTCTTTCAGACGAACATAAATTATAACACCCTTGTAGCTGTCGTAATAGCTGTCGAAAATCAACGCACGGAGCGGTGCGTTCACATCTCCTGTCGGCGCAGGAATGTCTGACACGATTTTTTCGAGAACAGCGTGAATGTTGATGCCCGCCTTTGCCGAAATTTGCGGTGCGTCCTCGGCAGGAATACCGATAACATCCTCAATTTCCTCAATAACCCTATCGGGGTCGGCGCTCGGCAAATCAATTTTATTGATGACAGGCACAATCTCCAGACCGCTGTCAACGGCAAGGTAGGTGTTGGCGAGAGTCTGAGCCTCGATACCCTGAGATGCGTCAACAATAAGCACCGCACCCTCGCAAGCCGCAAGCGAACGGGAAACCTCGTAGTTGAAGTCAACATGACCGGGGGTGTCGATGAGGTTAAAAAGATATTTTTCGCCGTCGTCGGCGTCATAGGTAACGCTGACGGCACGAGCCTTTATAGTAATGCCACGCTCACGCTCAAGCTCCATATCGTCAAGCAGCTGCGACTCCATATCACGGGCGGAAACGGAGTTTGTCTGCTCAAGAATACGGTCGGCGAGCGTACTTTTGCCGTGGTCAATGTGGGCAATTATGCTGAAATTTCTGATTTTATCCTGTGGAAATGCCAAATCAATCACCTTTTCGCAGATATTTTGCAGGAAACGCCTGCACCCTTAGCCGACAGACCGCTCAGCCTGTCAGGATATATACATATTTATAATAACACATTTTACTTGTAATGGCAATAAATTTATGTAGATATAAAAGCCAATTATCTCTACAGCTTTTTTGTCAAATTTATGGCAGTCACCTACAGGAATGTTTTATGGTAATCTGACAATAAATGTTTTATTGATGAGTGTTGCAATGTTTGTTTTTGCAAAAAAACACTTGAATAAGTTACCAAAATCAAAAAAGAGAGAGGATAGGTTAGCCTTTTTTTCTAAATGTAGCTTTGGCGTATATTTAATCCATGTTATTTTTATTCAGGGATTATCAAAAATTTTCAATATTACATCTCTTTCGTTTAATCCTGTGATTTCTGTACCGTTGCTATCAGTTACTGTCTTTTTGCTTTCTATGATAATTTCAGCAATATTAAACAAGTTGCCTTTTATTAAAAAATGGTTAGTCTGATATTGGTAAGGATTGATTATAGCAGAGTTGCATTTTGATATTATAACAAAAAATATAACGGCAAGTGACGGATTGTTTCGTCACCTGCCGTTTTTGCACAATAAAAACAGCCCTTGCAAAACGCAAAGGCTGTTGATAGCGATAAAATATAATTATCTCTTTGAGAACTGTGGTGCTCTACGAGCTGCTTTAAGACCGTATTTCTTACGCTCTTTCATTCTCGGGTCACGGGTTAAGAAGCCTGCCTTCTTGAG
>JBJEOV010000048.1:0-12616 GCA_051880895.1 Ruminococcus sp.
GTTATTATATCACGCCTTTTTACAAATTGCAACCCCTTTTTTCAAATTTTTTAAATTTTTTTAGTTTTATTTAAAAAGTCGCTTATCTGGCAGGTTTTTGCGACGATTTTTATTATAAAAGGCTTGCAATGCTTATAATTATGTCCTGTTATCAATTATTTATACATTTTATAATATAATTCATCTGACATATCACTATATTCTGCTCTTTATACTTTTATATTAGAAAATGTGCATATTATGAAGAAATATCCTTGACAAAAGATTTTATTCTCTATATAATAGTATCAACAAATAAATCCCTCTAAAAACGATGACGGGAACAAGATATTCAGGTATATCTTCAGAGAGCAGCTGTTTGGTGAAAAGCTGTGGTAGCCTTTATATGTATAGCTCATCCCCGAGTTTTCTGTGCGAGGTTATGTAGTGCAGAACGCAGGACTGCGTTATCGGTCAGGACTTTGTTTGAAGTCTGTAAGGGGTGTGCAGTGATGCGCACCTGAAAACGGGTGGTACCACGGATATTTTATTCGTCCCTTTTTAGGGGCGATTTTTTGTGCAATTAATTAGGAGGCACTTTATATGAAACCAGGATTTGAAAAGTATATCCCATTTCAGCAGATTAAGCTTGAAAACAGGCAGTGGCCTGACAATGTAATTACAAAAGCGCCAATCTGGTGCAGCGTTGACCTTCGTGACGGCAACCAGGCGCTTGTTGACCCGATGAATATGGAGGAAAAGCTTGAGTTTTTCCACACCCTTGTAGATATGGGCTTTAAGGAAATAGAAATCGGCTTTCCGAGCGCATCTGAAACAGAATATGAAATCTGCCGTGAATTGATTGAGGGCAATCATATTCCCGACGATGTTACAATTCAGGTGCTTGTTCAGGCAAGAGAGCATCTTATCCGCAAGACCTTTGAGGCAGTTAAGGGCGCAAAGAATGTAATTATTCATTTTTATAACTCCACATCAACCTTGCAGAGAAAGGTTGTGTTCAAGACCGATATGGAGGGTGTAACTGAAATTGCAGTTGAGGGTGCAAAGCTCATCAAACAGCTCACCGACGAATACTCAGGCGACACTAACATCAGATTTGAATATTCACCCGAGAGCTTCAGCGGCACCGAGGTTGATAACGCTGTTTACATCTGCGACAGGGTTATGGAGGCGCTCGGCTCAACAAAGGAAAATCCGGTTATCCTCAATCTTCCCGATACTGTTGAAATGTGCACGCCAAACACATACGCAGACCAGGTGGAATACTTTATAAAGCACATCAAGAACAGAGAAGCCTGCATTATCAGCCTGCACCCGCACAATGACAGAGGAACAGGTGTAGCTGCCGGAGAGCTTGCACTGCTTGCAGGCGCAGAGCGTGTTGAGGGTACACTTTTCGGCAACGGTGAAAGAACCGGTAACCTTGACATTGTGACAATGGGACTCAATATGTTCACGCAGGGTGTTGACCCTGAGCTTGATTTCTCCAATCTTCCAAAGCTCAGAGAGATTTACGAGAGATGCACTGATATGAAAATAAATCCCCGTCAACCATACATCGGCGAGCTGGTATTTACTGCTTTTTCAGGCTCACATCAGGACGCCATCAACAAGGGTATGCAGTATATGAAGGACAGCGGCACTGAGTACTGGGAAATCCCCTATCTTCCGATTGACCCTGCCGATGTAGGCAGAGAGTATGAGCCGATAATCAGAATCAACTCGCAGTCGGGCAAGGGCGGTGCAGCTTTTGTAATGAGCCACAGCTTTGGTTATGACCTTCCGAAGAAAATGCACCCCGAATTTTCAAAGCTTGTACAGAAGAAATGTGAGGAGCTTGGCAGAGAGCTTATTCCGAAAGAGCTTTTTGAGGTATTCAGCGAAAACTACCTTGAGGCAAAGCAGAAATATGCGCTCACAAAGCGTAAGATTTACGAGGAAAGCGAAAACGGCAAGGATTATGTTCACTTCAAGGGCAAGATGACTATTGACGGCACAGACGAGGTAGTCCTCAGCGGTAAGGGCAACGGTCCGATTGACGCATTCTTCAACGCTATCAAGCAGTTTGGTCTTGACAAGTATGAATTTATCTCATACAGTCAGCACGCAATTTCTCAGGGCTCCGATTCAAAGGCTGTTTCTTACATTGAGCTGAAAAAGCCCGACGGAAAGAATATCTTTGGCATCGGTATTGATTCAAATGTAAATGTCGCATCTGTACTCGGCGTTCTCAACGCTATTAACAGAGCAGAAACAGAATAAGAATATAATATAATAAACGGGCGTTCGCAGATTCAATTCTTCAGCGAACGCCCGTTTAGTATTTATTTTTTGATAAAAGTTATTGTAATATTTTGTTGATAACGGCTGATTTTGTGTTGAAATTATATCATCTTGAGTTTTCTCATTATATGTTTAAGCTTTGGCGAGATAGCGCAGACTCTGAGCTGCAGCTTTGCTCTGCATTTAAACAAATCTGATTTCAGAAAATCAGGCAGTTCTCTGCGCATACGCTCAAGCAATTTTTTGTATTCCTCACCTTTATATCCCGAGGTTACAAATAAGTCAAGAATTGCAGCGTAAATATAGCACAATCTGATTTTTATTGCACCGGCAAAATCACTCAAACCCTTTTGTCCTGCATATTCGCTTGCCCTTTCAAGAGCCTTTATCTGGTCAAGCCAGTTATCGTTAAAGCTGCTCCTCTTTCTTTTTCTCATCGCAGAATCGGGATTTGCGCAGTAATGATACATTAATCCGTCATTTAAGCAAAGACTGCCGTCATAAGCACAGGCATAATATTTCAGCAGAAAGAGCGTGTCCTCGCCGTATATGATGTCTGTGTCGAATTGAAGGCAATTTTCCCTGATAACGCTTGATAAAAACATCTTATTCCATATGAACGGATGAATAATATTATCTCTGCACATCAGATAAAACGCTTTTTCTATACTGTATTTTTCCGCACTGCTGCTCGGTTTGCCCTGTTCGCTGTCGCTGTGCGTGTAACCGCAGGCGGAAATCATACAATTATTTTCCTTAAAGCCGTTGCAGAGCGTTTCAAGGAAAAACGGTTCGAGAAAATCGTCTGCGTCAAGAAAGCAGATATACTTTCCCTCAGCTTTTTCAAGCCCCGTATTTCTTGCCCGTGAAACCCCTCCGTTTTCTTTGGTAAACAGCTTTATTCTTTCGTCCTTTGAGCAATAATCTCTGCAAATCTCCTCTGTGGCATCAGAAGAGCCGTCATTGATTACTATTGCCTGCCATTTGGAACAGGTCTGATTTATAAGGCTGTCAAGCGCACGGGCTATAAATTTTTCAGCATTGTAAGCCGGAATGATTACCGATATAAGTTCATCTGTATTTTTCATAATATCTCTCACTTCTGAAGTCCCGATTTTTCGGGAAAGCTTTGTCAGGTATTTTCTTTGATTTCGAGTGCAGTTTTTAAAAAGTCAAGAGAGCTTTTTCTCTTTTCGACGAGTATTCTGTCTGCATTTGAAAATTCCTTTTCCGTTATTTCGGCGGGGATTTCACCGTCGGCAGTAACTAATCGTTTTCCCAGATTAAGCTCGGAAAACAAATCAATAAGTCGGGATGACATATTTCCGTTTTTTTCATAAGAATTTCTGTCAAACGCAACAAACTGCCTGTGAAATAAAACAGAAAATACACAGCAATGGAAAGAATCGGTAACAACAAACTCTGAATTCATTATATAGTTTACAAATTCAAGCGGCCCGTTTACCGGGTCAATTTTATTGTTCAGATTGCAGATTTCCACGACCTCTGCTCCTGTTGAGGCTTTCAGGCTTTCTATATATTCAATAACTCTTTCGCTTTTCTTGCCTAAAAAGTAAACAAATATGAATTTTTCGGGACATTTCTGCCTGCTTTTTTCCGCTATTTTTTTCCATTCCTTGGCACTGAGCAGCATTGTCGGATCAAGAACCTTCTGCGCTGTGCGGCCTGTGCAATCCTCAATAATTTTTACAGCGGATTTTTCACGGACGGAAAGACTTTTTATCATATTGAATCTCGGGGCAAAAACACGCTTTTGCTCTTCTGTAAGCTCGCTTATTCCGATACTTGCGGCATAAGAAATTCGCTTTTCATATGAAACAAACGACAAAAAATACCTGTCCGAAACAAACGGAAAATTAGGATTCCATATCTGGTCGCTGCCTGCAATAAAATAATCAAATTTTTCAGCCTTACTGCTGTGTTCAGTGCCGACAGTAAAAGACGCCCAGTTTATAAGAAAGCTGAAACGGTTCCATGCAGCGTTTTTCCTGCGCAGAATATTAACCGCAGGAATCAGCTTTTTCAAAAACAGAGGTCGGCTTTTAGGCGGTACGGTATATGCATCAAAGCCCAGCTTTTCAAGCGTTGTCTGCAAAGCGTAATTCTGTAATCTGTTGCCGTAATTAAAAGATGTAATTGTACAAATTCCTATTTTTTTCTTCACAATATACTCCCCTTCAAATAATTCGCTGGCCTTTGTATATTTTACTTCTTTATCGTATAATTTTCAAGTAGTATCTTGAATTATTAAATGATAATGAGTTATCCCTTTTTTATGCCGGATTATGAGCCGACCGGCTGAAAGGATAACAGATTTTGCTTTTATTCCTGTCACACATTCTGTAATTTGAAATATTATGTAGTGTAACAGAAAGGAGGCAAATGCTTATGTGTAACTTTTTCGGTAACGGCAACAACTGCTGCACTTGGATTATCATTCTTATAGTTATTCTCGCTTGCTGTGGCGGAAACGAATCTTCAAACGGTTGCGGCTGCGGCTGCTAAACAATAAAGTATAAAATTAACCCCCTCAGAAACGAGGGGGTTAAATCTTGTATTGCTAATTATTGCTAATCATTCAAAATCCGTTAAGCACTGTATGCAGAACATGAACCGTTTGCATAATTCTTTCCAAATCCGAATATATCAAGGGGATTTGTGTTGTTTACATTATCGCTGAAAATGATTCTGTTTGCGTCTGAGAGAAGCTCAATGCTTATAGCATCGTCCGACAGAAAAATTTTGGCATTTTTCTTGGAAATTAACAGTAAAAATTATAATTACCAGTTTTTAACTGTATATTTTCCGTTTGAATTGCCGGAAATGTAGAACTTTGCGCTGCCTGTTATCGGAATATCTTCAGTCTGACTGCTTCCGCCATTAAAAATTACAAAGGTAGCCTCACTTGGAATATCAAGCGTGTAAACATCCTCACTATACTCATTAGTAGTTGATTTTGTCATTGCTTTGTTGCTATCAGACCAGTAATAGCAATTCACACTGCCCCATTTGTAATTGTTTGTAAATGTCATTGTATATGTGTCAGACGACGGAGTTGTAGTAGGCTGTGAGGTTGCCGGCTGAGTCGGATTAGTCGGCACAACGCCGCCTTAGTAAGTAGTACCAACCTTTGAATCGCTTACCGAAAGGTTAACAATATATAACTGAACAAGAGTAGCGTCCTTAACGTCAATTACTCCGTCACCATTAGCGTCTGCGGCTATAAGATTGTTGCCCACAAGCGTTTTCCTTTCTGCAAGATGAAGCTGAATTTCCGTAACATCGCTGATTGAGATGTTGCCGTCCTTATTTACATCACCGATAAGAACTCTTTCTGTAGGTGTGGTAACAGGCTGAGTTGTAACAGGCTGGGTTGTAACAGGCTGGGTTGTTGGTTTTGTTGTAGCCTGAGTCGGCTGAGTTGTTGTCGGCCGATAGTTTTCAAACTTGTTGCCTGCCTTAAAGATCTTTGTTGTGCCCTCAAGAGCAAGACCGGGCTGCATATGGGCAGGGTAACGCTTGTCAGCTGAGTTTGTGCCGTCACTGAAAATCACTGCGCCGTTTGCAAGCGACTCGTCAACCTCAAGCATATAGTAGCCTGTTGAAGAATCAAGAGTCATCTTTACACCCGGCCATGCTGCGTTTTCTGTATTGTCTAAATAGATGTAAGCATAGATATTTGACCAGTTATAAGATGAATTATCAAAGTAAATTTTCTGAGTAAGGGTTGGATCTTCCTTTGTGTAGGTATAGGTTTTCTCCGCTGAACCGTTCTCATTAGTTGCCTTGACTGTAACAGTTGTAGTTGTGCCGTAAGCAAGACCTGCACCGATTGTGATTGTCTTGCCGTCTGTATAAGTCTGATAAGAACCGCCGTCAACAGAATATTGAGCGCTTGTTGAGTTATATGTGTTGAGTGTAAGAGTAAGTGTGTCTGTCATATATGAAGAAGAGCCAGGAGTAACGCTTACCTTTGGCTTTGGATTTTCTTCCTCATAAATTACAGCGATACCGCTTGAGCCTATCTGACCGCTGATAGTAGAAGAAGTAACAGTAAATGTATTGCCAGAAATTCTGTCTGTATATGTACCCGGCTTTGCGTATCCTCCGGCATTTTCAACCGTTACATTACCGCTGCCGCTGCCCTTAACAATTACAGCACCACCGCCCTGTCTTGTAGTTACGCTGCAGCCGTTAGATGCTGTGTAATCATCAGCCTTGCCGACCATAGCATTGTGGAACTTGTTTACCTCTGCAACCTCTGCGCTTGTAAAGTGTGTGCTTCCCTTTTGTCCGAGTGTTATGCTGTCCTTTACAGCGGTTGACGGACGAGAGAAGTAAAGCGCAGTTACATCGTTGTGGCTTGCAGCAACTGCGTACGCACGGTCAATTACATTCTGGCTCATGTCATTTGAATAGCCCCAGTCCTTGTTATTTGACCATGTATCGTGGCTTTCGCCCCAATATACAAGCTTGTTATTGGCAATACCCTTTTCGCACAGATAGCCGTATGCTGATGGAACAGAACCGTCGTTGAATGAATTGCGAAGATTCATTCCGTAGGTACTGTCGGTGACGCTCATATAGTTACAGTATTCTTTCAGTATATTTGTTGCCCTCGGCTCGTCTGTAACACCGGGATTGTTCAGAATTTCGCCGTAATGCCAAAGGCCTGAATCGGCTGTAACAGTCTTCCAGAAGTCATCTCCCTCGCTCGGAAGACCGATATGCTTTGCAGCGTCCCAACGGATGCCGTCAACGCCAACGCTCTTTAATTCCTGAACATATTTTGCAACGCATTGCTGAACATATGAATTTTCTGTATTGAGATCCGGCATACCGATAGTACCGTGAGTTACCTGGTAACGGTCGCCGTCCTGTGAAGAACCTATATTTGCATGCCAATACTTGCTGTCCTTCAAATCATTCTGAATTCTTGAATGGTCACCTGCAAGGTGGTTAGCTACAACATCAGCAACTATCTTGATTCCGTAATTATCTGCCTCCTGACAAAGCGACTGCAATTCGCTTTTTGTACCAAGAGCACTTGTGCCGATATAAAATCCGAGCGGCTGGTAAGCCCACCACCAGGTACCTGTGCCGCCGGCTTCCTGCGGCGGTGATACCTGAATAGAAGTAAAGCCTGCTTCTGCAATCTCAGGGAGCATAGCCTTTATATCGTTATACCTCCAGCAGAAACAATGAAGAATTACACCGTCTTGAATGTTATCTGCCAAATCGTAATCGCCGGCAGATACCTCTGCGTTGTCTGTTAATACTACCGCATTAACAGTAGCTGCAGTTGCAGCACACGGAATCAGCATACTTGCTGCAAGTGCTGCGCTAATGATCCTTTTGTTCATTTTCTCACTCCTAAATAAAATTACACATACGGCAAAAGAGGCAAAACCTCTTATTTGCGTATAAAATACACTTTAACGCTTTTATCATAACAAAAATGTATCAAATTAGCAACATTATTATTGCACAATAAACACAAAATGTTTTTAGTTATTTTGCCAAAATAAGGATACTTTCACTTTGATTATGCACAAATTTTATATATTTAATATTAAAATAGGTGAATTTTTATCTGATTTTGGACATAGCAGCATTTTATTATTTTTTAAAAATAAAAAAATTGCTTTTGTCAATATATGTGTATTGAAATTTACCGATTTTGTAGTAAAATATCTGTATGGGATGTGATAGTATGAAGCTCGGTCTTGTAGTTGAGGGCGGCGCAGCCCGCACCTACTACTCCTGCGGCGTTATGGACGAAATGCTCAGAGAAAACATTATTGCCGATTATATCATCGGCACATCTGCCGGCATTGCAAATGCGGTGTCTTACGCATCAAAGCAAATCGGCAGGAACTATATAATAGGAACCGAATATTTACACGACAAGAGATATATGGGCAAAAAGTATCTGCTTAATCCGAAAAAACGCTGCTATTTCAATCTTGATTTTATAATGGACGAAATCCCGAATAAGCTTGTACCATTTGATTATGAGGAATTTGCAAAATTCAAGGGCGAGGTTATTGCAACGCTTACGAACATCAATACCGGCAGAACGGAATATGTGCCTGTTTCCCGCTATGACAGAAGATTTGAAATTCTGAGGGCAACCTGCGCCCTGCCGCTGCTTTTTCAGCCGATTACCATAAACGGCAGGGAGTATCTTGACGGCGGAATAACCGACAGTATTCCTTTCCGCCACGCCTTTGAGGACGGCTGTGACAAATGTATAGTAATTCTTACTCAGGCAAGAGATTACCGCAAGCAGTCAGATAAAACTCTAGAAATTTCTGCAAGGCGATACAGAAAAAAGACGGAATTTGCAAAAGCACTTTTAAACCGACCGCAGATGTATAACAATCAGCTTGAGGAAATAAAAAGGCTCGAGGAGCAGGGACTTGTGTATGTGATTGCGCCCGAACAGAGCCTTGGCATAAGCCGTACCGAGAGCAATCCCGAAATAATCGGCAGAATTTACAGGCAGGGCGAGGAAGATTTAAAAAAGCATATTGAAGAGCTGAAAAAATTTATCGCAAAACCGATATAACTTTTGTAAAAGGCTTGACTTTTCATCTTTTCTTTGCTAAAATATAGATTATGTTACGGGATGTAGCGCAGCTTGGTAGCGCACACGTCTGGGGGGCGTGGTGTCGCAAGTTCAAATCTTGTCATCCCGACCACTCACACGCTGACCACACGGTCGGCGTGTTTTTTTGTAATATTAATATATAAATTGATAATACCGGAATTAATGCAGTGCCGAACAATATACTGTAATCGTTCAGTGTTACTGCCTGACGGCAAAAAACCTATTTGACTACATCAGCCAAATAGGTTTTTTATTTATTATTATCCGAGTGAGGGGATAAGTTCGGCGAGATACTGTTGAATTACAGTTGCATCTGCAATAGAAATACTTCCGTCGCCGTTTGTATCTGCAACAGCAAACTGTTCATCATCAAAATCGACAATGTTTGCAAGATATTTTTGAAGTGTTGTTGCGTCTGCAATGCTAATTACTCCGTCACTGTTTACATCGCCAATTAACTGACCTTTATACTCGATTTCAAAATCCATACTATCAGATACAACATTGTTATCCGATATAATTCTAACGGAGTAATTTCCACTATCAAGAAATGATATAAAACTAGTTTCAGTCAAATTATTTTTAGATATGACTTCATTGTTTGATTTATTTATTATTTCAAGATTATAAGACTTAGCTTTTAACACTTCATCCCAATCAAAAACTACTGATTTATTATTCATAATTCTTGTATTAATTTTAGGTTTTACTGTAAACGAAACGACATTACTCATCTTTACATCATAATAATTACCAGTATCCACATACGCTTCAAAATTACCTGCTGGAAGCTGAATGTCGGTTTCCGTTTTATTTGCAGGAATGTTCCACTGATCCAAATAGCTGTCATTTTCCCAGTGCTTTTCATTCCAAATCCTCAAATTATAATAATTCTCTCCGTAAACATTATTCCAAGAGAATTTAATATTCTTGGAATCAACATTAACATTTAACACAGGCGAGCTTAACTTACATTCTTCTCCGTTATAAATTGAAAAAATTTGAGATTCGCTATAATTCCTACTCCACAAATCAATGTTATTGCCTTCGTCAGGTATACATTGATATAAATCTAAAAATAAGCCAGATAGTTTTGACTGTAACATATATCCGCCGTTATATGAGAAAATATACCATCTTTGCGCATCGTGAGAATGATCTGTAAAAACTTGAACATTTGCTCCACCTTCGTATGATGCACCTTGAACGTCCAAACACTTCCCATCTAAACAAGAAACAATTTTATATGAACCATCAATCTGTCTTAAAAATCGCCAAACCTGATTCGCCGTGCCGTTTTCGTGTCCTATAACAACATTATTGTTTTCATCATTCTCAATTGGTAACCAATGATATAAATTAAAAATTGGTGCTGTAAAATCATTACCAATATTTAATGCAAATGAATTAGAGTCAACCTTATAAATTGAAAAAATTTGAGCATCAGAATCATTTTCTATGTTCATCTGTACATTAGTTCCGTCTGTCGCATTTCCTCCGTTAACCTCCAGAACACAATTTGATATTTTGGACTTAATAACAACTCCGCCATTACGCTCAATAACATACCATCGTTGCGCATCATGACCATGGTCGACAAAAGCCTGGACATTTGCTCCAGGAGATGTTGAAGCACCATCAACATCTAAACAATCTTGATTTGATGCACTTATGATTTTATAACTACCATCAGACTGTCTTTCGAATTTCCAAATCTGATCAGGGCAATCATAATATTTACCACATTTTATATCTACATTTTTGTTCTGCTCAACAGTTAATGGTTTCCACATTGCTTTGTTCATTATTAAAGCAAAAAAATCAGTGCCTAAATCTAAATATTGATGTGCGGGAGTGTTAATTGTATCATAATTTGATGCATGATGTATTTGTACTGAAGAAAAGTTGGATTTTCTTAAGGCACGATTATATTTTACAACATTAGTAGCCGGTGATGTATAGTTAGAATCATAAACATACCAATAAGTTGAATCTTGTCCAAGATATATAGCAAAATGTGAACCAAGATTCATATAATCACCTATTTGTGCGTTTGACGAGCTGACTGTAACACAGCTTTCGGGAGCAAGACCGAATGTGCAGTAAAATACATATCTTGCAAAAGCACAGCAAGACCAAGCATCTCTTGTGACATTAGCCGCAGTTGCTCCGGAAGGCAATCCTCCTCTTGATGGAATATTTGATAACTGACAATCACTTGATTGATTTGAGTAACATACATTGCCACTTGCCGTAAAATACGAACCTGTGGGATAAACTGAAGCTATTGAATTTATTTTATCTTGTACGCTGCCACTACCCACCTGTTCTGATATGGTTGTTGCCGCACTTGACGAAAAAGTAACAACATTAATTATTCCTATTAAAAGTGATAAACATAAAATCGCTGAAATTATTTTTGTTAGTTTTCTCATTTTGTTTACTCCTCAAAATAAAAAGTGCGCAGCCGAAGCCACGCACGAAAAACGCACTGCTCCGATTGCTGCGACACAAACTTAAACATCTAATACAAGTATGCTTAAAAGAGCATGCATTTTTACCGAAATAAAAATACACACTTGTATAGATGAAAAAGTTAAAGTTTATGTCGCAATTTTATTTTATCACATTTAATATTAAAATGCAATAATCACACAAAAATTTAGTAAATTTTTTTAATAAATCAGGTTTGACAACGAGCGCAATATCCGAAAAATCAATACAAGCAAATTATACAGTACCTATAACATATTGGTATTGTGAATATCTTGCACTTACAGAGTGCAAAAATCAGGAGCTCCCTGCGGAAACTCCTGATTTTTACTATTGTTGTCCTATCCGTATAAAAAAGATTTTTTCGGCGATTTTGTGTCAAGGACTTGAACCTCCGAAATCATCTTGACTCTTTTGCGGTTTTCAATGAAGCGATTAAGATTCTTTTTATTTCTAAACAATCGTTGATTAATGATTGAGCAATTCTTTCGTCAATATAATCCGACAAAAATAAAAGCCTGAGCCAATACTCTGTTTCAGCCGTTTCTTTCAGCGCAATCTGCATTTTTGAAATAAAGTCCGCCTGACTTACACCGTAAGCGGCTTCATTGGCATTGGCGCCAATGGATGTTCCGCTGCGGAGGATTTGTTTGGAAATAACGGTTTCCTTCTTCTCTTTGGAAAGATATTGATATAGCTTGACGATTCGGGCAGCAAATTTGAGCGATTTTTCAAGCAGAGGATTTTCTCTCATTGAGCTTTATCTCCTTTTAAATGAATAAAGAATAGTGAATAACGAATAACGAATAATACACCAAAAACGCCCAAGGGTTCATCTGATTATACATTATTCACTATTCACTATTCACTATTCATTGAGCCTCACGTCAGTAAGGCGTTTCTGGTGCGCCAACAGGGACTCGAACCCCGGACCGACCGGTTATGAGCCGGTAGCTCTAACCAACTGAGCTATTGGCGCTTATTCATTTTACGCAAGTGATATTATATCATACATAAATTATAATGTCAATAATTTCATCTGATTTTTAATATTGATTTCGAGATGTTTTATTATGGTTATCACTTTCAGTAAGGTAAACTATAATTTACCACACTATCAATAATCAAAAGTATTGATAAAAACAAACTAAGATAGAAAAACAAAAGTATAGGGTTTCCAAAGGTCACTGACCTTTGGTCGTTTGG
>JBJEOV010000049.1:0-12408 GCA_051880895.1 Ruminococcus sp.
TTTCCGTCCAGAATTACTTCGCTTTTGGCAGTGAAGTCTTCGCCGTTCAGCATTAAGGAAACACTGATTAAATCGTTTGCGCATATTGCGCAGTCAGATTTTTTGTCAGGTTGCACAAACAAACCGCAGTAATGCTGACGCATTACGAGGATTTTTTGGGCAAGCTGGCGGAAAATATGCAAGCAAGATGTGCAAACAGCTTTCAACGGGATTTATTCAGTGTTTCCTTAAATAGGCTTACTTCATACTCCACCTCACGATGGACGCACTTGCCCTCAGCTAACAGTTCCTACTGCTAAGCCTGTAGTGGACTTTCACAACATAGTTACAGCCCATTCTGGGCAAACTAAAAACAAGCGGCAGCTTAACACTACCGCTTGTTTAATATATTATGGTTATTTGTTTCAGACTTTATCTTAATTTAGCTCCGATTTCTGCGAGGCTTGAAATGATTTCATCCATAACGGTCTGAACCTCTGCCGAGGAGAGAGTTCTCTCTGCTGATGAAAATTCAAATCTGATTGTGATGCTGTGCACCTCGTCGGTATCGTAGGTATCAACAATTTTTGTACCCTTTAATATGCCGCTGCCCTTGCCGCTCCAGCACTTGCTGAGGTCCTCAAAGAAAAGGTTTTCGGGAACAACCACGCTGATGTCATAGTCAATCGGTGGGAACTTTGACGGCTCGTCATATACTATCGGCGCAGTCTGAGCGTCTGTAAATGCGTTCATATCAATTTCAGCAAATACAACGCTTGCCTTTTTGTCAATTTTCTTTGTGACTGTCGGATGAACTATGCCGATTGTACCGATTTCTTCGTTGTCAATCAGAATTGTATAGAGATTAACAGGATGCTCGTAGCTGTGGGTCGGCTCTGCTTTCTTAAAGCCGAGTGATTTGTGCTTTATATCCTCAGCAAGCACAACAAGCATATCTCTCAGCCCGAAATAAACCTCTTTAATATCCCTTGTCTTGCTGAAAAGTGTGATTGCAAGCTTTTTCTGCTCAACACAAAGATTATTTTCATCAAGTCCCTTTACCACTCTGCCGATTTCAAAAATACCGAAATCAGGCGCAAAGGAAGTGTTTGACTTAACCTGACAAAGCTGAGTCGGAATAATTGAATTTCTGATTGTTTCAATGTTCGGGTTGGTGGCGTTTGCAAGCCTGATATTGTCTTCCACTTCAATGCCGAGTGCCTTTTGCTCGTCATTGTATGCCCATACATATGAATGAACCTCGTGGAGGTTGTATCTCTGCACAAGAATATCCTTGATTTTATCCTCGTTGCTCTTGAGCTCCCCTGTTCTTACGGGATAAAGCGGCGAACGGGTAGTGTTGACATCAAAGTTATCGTAGCCGTAAATTCTTGTGATTTCCTCAATGATATCCGCCTTTATCGTAACATCCTTTGTAGCTCTCCAGGACGGAACGGTTACGGTAAAATCATCGCCCGAAAGCTGTACGCCAAAGCCGAGGCTCTCAAGAGTTTTTACAATTCTTTCGTTGCTTATCTCAATACCTGTGTAACGGTCAACAAATGCCTTGTCAAAGCTGAGTGTAACCTTTTCGTAATGGAAAGCATATTCGTCCGTAAGGCTTGAAACCACCCTGATGCCGCTGTCGTAGGTTTTTAACAGCTTTACAAATCTTGCGATTGCAACGGTTGTCATCTCGGGGTCAAGACACTTTTCGTAGCGGATAGACGCATCTGTTCTGTGAGCAAGTCTTACGGTTGACTTGCGGACGGAAACAGCGTTGAATGTAGCTGACTCAAGGGTGAGAGTTGTTGTATCTTCAACAATTTCAGAGTCAAGACCGCCCATTATGCCTGCAATAGCGACAGGAGTGTTGTCGTTGCATATCATAAGTGTGTTTTCGTCAATATTTCTGTCAACGCCGTCAAGCGTGCGGAATACAAACGGCTTATCAAAACGCTTTATGCGGATTTTCTCAACCTTTCTTGAGTCGAAAGCGTGCATTGGCTGTCCCATTTCAAGCATTAGGTAGTTTGTGAGGTCGGCAAGGAAATTAATTCCACGAAGTCCGCAGTAATAAAGCCTTATTCTCATATTTACGGGGCTTATCCTTCTGCTGATGTTCTCAACCTGCAAACAGCTGTAACGCTGGCAAAGCGGATCTTCAATCTTCATATCAACCCTTGCAAGACTGTCGTAAGCAGAAAGATCATCAACCTCAAGCGGCTTTAATTCTCTGCCCGAAAGTGCGGCAAATTCTCTTGCAATACCGTAATGTCCCCAGAGGTCGGGGCGGTTTGTGAGCGACTTGTTATCAACCTCAAATACAATATCGTCAATCTGATAAAGCTTTTTAATGTCCGTACCGTTCGGCACATCCTCGGTGATGTCCATAATGCCCGAGTTATCGTCGCTTATGCCGATTTCAGCCTCACTGCAGCACATACCGTATGATGTATAGCCAGCAAGCGGACGGGGTGCTATTGTGATTTCGCCAAGCCTTGCGCCAACCTTTGCAAAAGCGGTTTTCATACCCACTCTTACATTCGGCGCACCGCAGACTACATCTGTAAGCTCGCTCTCGCCTGCGTCAACCTTGAGCAGGTGGAGCTTTTTGGAATCGGGATGATTTTCAACCGATTTAATCTCAGCTACAACAACTCCGCTGAGGTCAGCACCCTTATAAAAAATCTCGTTTTCTACCTCGGCTGTTGAGAGGGAAAACTTATGGATAAGCTCTGACTTGTCAAGACCTGATAAATCAACAAAGTCCGAAATCCAGTTCATTGATAAAAACATACTATTCTCCCCCTTATTTATCGTCTGTAAACTGTGACAGTGCTTTAAGACTGCCGCTGTTCAAATCTCTGATGTCCTTAATGCCGTACTTCATCATTGCAAGTCTTGTAAGACCAAGACCGAACGCAAAGCCTGTGTATTCCTCGGGGTCAATTCCGCCCTCACGCAGTACATTCGGGTGAATCATTCCGCAGGGGCAAAGCTCCAGCCAACCGCTGTGCTTGCAGGACGGGCAGCCCTCGCCGCCGCAGATAAGACAGCTTATATCAAGCTCAAAGCCCGGCTCCACAAACGGGAAAAAGCCCGGTCTGAGCCGCACATTAATATCCTTTTGGAAAACCTCGGAAAGCATAGTTTTCATAAAGAATATGAGGTTTGAAATTGAAATATTTTTGTCAACCATTACGCCCTCCATCTGGAAGAAGGTGTTTTCGTGACAAGCGTCTGTAGCCTCGTTTCTGAAGCATCTTCCGGGGAAGATTGCCTTTATCGGCACGCCGTTTTCAATAAGATTTTTGCCGTACTTTCTGAGAATTGCATTCTGTGCGGCTGAGGTCTGCGATTTCAGCAGCTGACCGTTGTCAAGATAATAGGTATCCTGCATATCCCTTGCAGGGTGGTGCTTTGGAATGTTGAGCGACTCAAAGCACTCGTAATCGGTTACAATTTCGGAATAATCCTCTACCGTAAAGCCCATTGATTTAAAAATAGCCTCGCACTGCCTCTGCACAAGTGTGATTGGATGATAAGAGCCTTTTGCAATATCTGACGGAGCGGTGATGTCAAAGGGGCGCATAGACGCAATTTCCTTTTCAACCTCTTTCTTTTTAAGCTCCTCAATTTTCTGCTCAATCATTTCGCCGGCCATAGTCTTGAGCTGATTCACCTCTGCGCCAAAGGTCTTTTTCTCCTCGGGAGAAAGGTCCTTCATACCCTTTAAAAGCGCAGTAATACTGCCCTTTTTGCCAAGATAAGCAACTCTGATTTTGTCAAGCTCAACAAGGTCAGAGCTTTCCGAAACCTTTAAGCTGATTTCGTCCATAAGGCTTTTTATTTTCTCGTTCATACATACCTCCGTAGTAAAAAATCCCTGCGTAATCACTTACGCAGGGACGAATAATATCCGTGGTACCACCCTGATTTTTGCCTAAAGCAGCAAACACTTCCCGACCTGTAACGGAGTCAGCCGTTGAAGCCTACTGTTGTTTCAGCCCCACCACTCGGAAGTGAACTTCACGCAGTTTACGCCTCGCAATGCTTTCAGCCGTGACATCGCTCTCTTTTCAGGCAAAAAAAACGCTACTCTCTTCGTCAGCGTGTTATCATTAGTTATTATTAGTATAATATCATTTTCTTTATAAATTTGCAAGAGTTTTGTTGAAAAAAAATGCGTGTTATGTTATTATATCATTAATAAACTTAATGAAGGAGTAAGAAAATTGGAAATATTCAACGAACAGCTCGTTAAAAGAGTAAACGGTCCGAAACAGCTTATTATTAAAATTCTGTCGGTGGTAATGCTTATTACTCTCCCGGCTCTTTGTATTCTGCTTGCTTATCCGCTGGAGATTGCTTACCTTATCTATGTTGCATTTTTTCTTTTCCTTTTCGGAATTTACATAGTATGGTATGTTTTCAGCATTCAGCGTGTAGAATATGAGTATTCCGTTTCGGGCGGAATGATTGAAATATCAAAAATTATTGCCCTCAGAAAAAGAAAAACAATGTGCAAATTGCAGATAAGCGACATTGAAATTCTTGATAAAGACGAAAAAGCTATTGATTCAATGAGATTTGCAAAAAGAATTGAGGCATTTGCCGATATTAATGACAAGAATAACTACTATGCTGTTTTTAATTCGGCTGCCTACGGCAGAACTCTGCTCGTTTTTGCACCTAATGAGAAAATACTCAACGCTATGAAGGGACACCTTAAAAAGGATATTGTTCTCAAGATTTTTTACAGAAGAGGCTGATTATGAAGGAAACCGATAAACTGCTTTTCAGAGAGGCTGTATTTGACCGCCCCGACGACGCAAATAAAGGGACTCTCGGCAGTCTGCTGTGCATTTGCGGCAGCTACGGAATGGCGGGAGCTGCAATTATGGCGGGCAAGGCTGCGCTCAGGTGCGGAATAGGACTGCTTAAAACCGCTGTACCAAAAAGCATTTACCCGATTTGCTCGTCAAATATTCTTGAAAGCGTGTATTTTCCGCTTGAAGAAACAAAAAGCGGAGCAATTTCAGATAAAAATACCGATTTTTTGCTTTCCGAGTGCGAAAAATCCTCGGCTGTATTAATCGGCTGCGGCTTATCGGTATGTGAGGATACAAGGGCTGTTGTTAAGGCTGTAATCACAAATTGCACAAAGCCGCTTGTGATTGACGCAGACGCACTCAACTGCATCTGCAACGAGCCTGAAATTCTTAAAAGCCTGAAAGCACCTGCAATAATAACTCCTCACCCCGGCGAAATGGCAAGGCTGATTAACTCAACGCCAAGAGAGGTTAATTCTGATAGGGAAAATACAGCAATAAATTTTGCAAAAAGGTACGGAGTTATCACAGTATTAAAGGGCGCAGGCACGATTATAGCCTCTCCCGACGGTAAAGCATATATCAATCACACGGGAAATTCGGGAATGGCAACAGGCGGCAGCGGAGATGTGCTGGCAGGTATTATCGGCTCTATGCTTGCACAGGGGGCAAACCCCTTTAGGGCTGCGGCGGCAGGCGTATTTCTGCACGGCACAGCAGGCGATATTGCGGCTGAAAAGCTCGGCAGAATCTCAATGCTGCCAACGGATATGACAGAGCTTTTGCCCGATGCGTTTCAAAGGCTGATGTGATTTTAAAGTGCCAAAGTCAATAATTGAAAGTGCCAAAATCAATAATTGAAAGTGCCAAAATGACACTTTCAAAACCGAAACCGGCACTTATATTAATAAAATTCTTTTCGGCAACCGGTCGTAACGGATACGATTGGTTGCCGCTTTTTCATAATTACAAATAATTTTCGCCGCATCTCAGACATATAATAAAACAAGACAGGAGTGTGGCGTAATATGAAAAAACTAAGGCTTTTTGTATTTTTATTTGCTGTGGCGCTTATTTTTTCGGCTTGTCAGAATGTTGAAAGCAGAAAAAGTATAATAACAGCCTTTAACGCCGATTTTACCGCAAGCAAGGACAGCTTTTGCACAAGCGGAAGTATTACAGCGCAAAACGGCAAAACAGAACTGATTTTCAGCAAGCCCGAAACCGTAAACGGACTGAAAATCAAAAACGGCGGAGGTGAAATTTCCATTGGAATTGATAATCTTGTAAGCACGGCAGACGAGGCGTATCTGCCTGATGACAATCTTCCTCAGCTGATACACTGCGTTGCAACCGAAATTTGTGACGGACGGGAGAGTCTTTATCAGAAAAATGATGAATTTGATACATATATTCTGGAAACCTCAAAGGGAAAATGTACATATGAAGTTGATAAAAACGGCTATATCTTTTCCGCAGAGATAAAATCAAAAAAATTTCGCATAGATTTTTCCAATCAGCTTGCCCTTTGATGAATAAAAGATAAAAGCCTTCACAATTTTTACGCCCAAAAATAATATATAGTAGCTGTATAAAATTTTTTGGAAAGGGAAAAATATCAGTAATCTAATTATTTGGAGCGTGAAAGTCTTGAATATCAAACGAGGAGATATTTTTTATGCAGATTTAAGTCCGGTGGTAGGCTCTGAGCAGGGCGGAATACGGCCTGTGCTTATTGTGCAGAACGATGTCGGAAACAGGTTCAGCCCCACTGTAATAGCGGCGGCAATCACAAGTCAGCAGTCAAAAGCAAATCTGCCCACTCACATTCCGATTAACGCTGATTCCTCGGGGCTTGCAAAGGACAGCGTGGTTTTGCTTGAACAGGTGCGCACCATTGATAAAAAACGGCTCAAGGAAAAAATGGGTTCGGTTGACCAGAGCTATATGAACGAGATAAATGACGCAATTTCCATTTCCTTTGGACTTAACAACTGATAATGTGCTACATACAGTGGCACAATTCAAAGCCTTCCTTATGCGGGAGGCTTTTTGACTTTAAAACAGCCGTTTAAAAGTATTCACATAAAATTCACGAAAACGCACTTGAAATATTAACCGATTTAGTATATAATATGAAAAGAATAATTTACAGGAGGTGTTTCGGTATGTTGGATAAGACTATGATTTTTTCGCTTGGCGAAGAAAGGGACGACGCTATCAAAAAAAGTCTTACCATTGTTTATGACGCTCTCAGACAAAAGGGCTATAACCCAATAAACCAGATAGTAGGCTATATTCTTAGTGAGGATCCCACATATATAACAACTTACAACAACGCACGCAACATTATCAGTAAAATTGACCGTGACGACTTACTTGAAGCACTCGTAAAATCTTACCTTAATGTTTAGAAAGGACTGATGCTTCGTGGCAGAAGCTAAAAAGGCAGCTCAGGAATTTTCCACCTACAAGGGCAAACCTCTCGTAAGGTGCGGAGATGAGATTTATTACGGCAATATGTCTGATCCGTATGTTATCAGACTTCAGGTAAAAAGCAAAAACGAGGTAAACGGACTTGAGATTGCAGACAAGGTTACTGTTCAGTTACTTGCAACCGACCCCGACCTCTCGCCGAGAAAACAGCTTGTTAAGTCAAGCGAAAAGCACGGACTTTTTGTTGCAATGGATATTGCTGACATCTGGCTCGAAAGAGCACTTGCCAACAACTAAATAACATTATAAAAGGCTATCACAAATTCAAAATCTGTGGTAGCCTTTTATTTGTTATCAATTCCTGAACATCTCAGCCCTGTATAACCTTGAAAAGAAAAAGCCTGTGTAATTTTTCATCATTTTGCTGTATTCCTCAGGCTTTACCTCGCCGCCAAAGCCCATAGCGTCAAAAACCACATCGCCCTCTTTTATAGATACATTCAGCTTTTTCAAGCCGTTTTTCTGATAGAATTTACTTCTGCTGAGTCGCTGTGGATAGTTTTCTGTGTTTTTATCAAGCGGCTCAAGGGCGAGAAAAAATTTTCTGCCCCTGTATTGCTCTTTTATTTTCGTAAGCACCGCAGAGCCTATACCCTTTCCCCTCTGACTGTCGTTGAGCGCAAAGTAAAACACATACGAAAGGTCGAGATAATTTATTATATAAATCATTCCAACCCACTCGCCGTCATTATAAATCGAGAGAAAATCCACATTCTCCCTGTTTGTCCTTTTAATAAGCAAATAAAACGGTGCTCTCTCCTCTGACGGAAATGCCGAAAAATACAACTGTCTGATTTGCCGAAATTCCGGCAGCTTTTTTGTTACCCTTTTAAATTCAATATTCACTTTATCAATTCCTTATTAAGTCTTGCAACGGGCAGACCTACCACATTGAAATAATCGCCGTTGATGCCCTTTACAAGCAGTGCGCCCCTGCCCTGTATTCCGTATGCGCCTGCCTTGTCCATCGGCTCGCCTGTGGCTATATAGCTTTCAATTTCATCCTCCGAAAGGCTGTAAAACTCAACCTCGGTTGTCTGAGAAAAGCTGTTAATACTGCCGTTTTTACAGATACAGCACCCTGTAATTACCTTGTGCTTTCTGCCCGATAATTTCATAAGCATTTCCTCTGCGTTACGCTTATCCCTTGGCTTGCCGAGCATTTCGCCGTCAATGAACACACCGGTATCACAGCCGATTACTATGTCGTTTTTATGACCGTTTTCAAAAATATGCCTTGCCTTCTGCACAGCGAGGTATTCGGGACTTTTTTCGGGTGCAACCTCATTCGGTACGGTTTCGTCAATATCGGACGGTATAACCGCAAATCCCTCTGTAATCAGCTTTAAAAGCTCCTGTCTGCGAGGTGACGCCGACGCAAGAATAATCATAATAACTGCTCCTTATACTAATTCCTGATAGAAAGTAGATTTATATTTGCGAGGATAATTTTCGCAAGACAAGGCGGAGGACGCCGCAAGGCTGACGCCTTGCAAGGACGACAACGCAGTATTGCGGAAATTAGTCCGCAAAGATTATCTGCTTTTTATTAGGTATTAGTATTAGCTTTGTTTATTTCCTCAAGCCTGTCACGCAATTTGAGAAAATCCTCAAAAGCCTCAGGCTTTTTGCGTGGATCTCTTAAAAGCGCCGCAGGGTGGAGCATAGCCATCATCTCAAAATTGCCCTTTTTAAACCACATACCGTGTTCCTTGGTGATTTTTATATCGGGCTTTATCAGCTTTGCCGCCGCAATTCTGCCAAGGCAGACTATGATTTTCGGGTTAATCAGCTTTACCTGTGAGCGCAGCCAGTCAATGCACATTTCCTGCTCCTCAGGCTTTGGATCTCTGTTCTGAGGCGGTCTGCACTTTACAATATTTGCTATATAGATATTTTTATTTCTGTCGAGGTCAACCGCCTCAAGCATTTTATCAAGCAGCTTTCCGGCTCTGCCCACAAACGGCTCACCCTGCAAGTCCTCGTTTTCTCCGGGGCCTTCGCCGATAAACATAATATCGGCATTCGGATTGCCCACGCCCACAACTACATTTGTGCGTGTTTTGCAAAGACCGCACCTTTGGCATTGCTTACATTCATTGTATAATTCTTCCCAGGTTTTGTACATTTTTATCATTCCTTAAAAAATTTTCCTACAGATTTTTATTCAAAATAAAATACATTAGAATAAATGTGTTGAATTTTCAAAAATTTAGTAGTAAAATATATTAAAAGCCGTAGGCTGTATTATTTATGATTGGTGGTAAAAATATGAAAATTATGGTAGAAACCTCTGCCCGTCACATTCATGTGACAAAGGAAGTTTTCGCAACTCTATTCGGCGCAGACGCAACACTCACTAAGAAAAAGGATCTTTCTCAGCCGGGACAGTTTGCCTGTGCAGAAAAGGTTAAGGTTGTAGGTCCTAAGGGCGAAATGATGATGTCAATTCTCGGTCCCGAGAGAAGTGCTACTCAGGTTGAGGTTGCTCTTACAGACGCAAGAAAGCTCGGCATCTCCGCTCCTGTCCGTGAGTCGGGCGACATTGCAGGCACACCCGGCTGTAAGCTTGTAGGCCCTGTCGGCGAGTGCGAGATTGACTGCGGCGTTATTGCCGCTAAAAGGCACATTCACCTCACTCCCGAGGCTGCCGCTGAATTTGGCGTAACCGACAAGCAGATTGTATCTGTTAAGGTTGGCGAAAGCACCGGCAGAGCAACAACCTTCGGTGATGTTGTTGTAAGAGTAAGCCCGAGCTACGCTCCTGCAATGCACATTGATACTGACGAGTCAAACGCAGCAGGTCTTTGCGGAACTGTTGACGGCGAGGTTATTCTTTAAGGTAATTTCCAAAATTACATATAACAGCATTACGCTCTGTCATTAGGCAGAGCGTTTTTTCTTTCGGCTGTGTAGGTATGTATGTTTTTTTCCTTATCTCTATATATAAATAAAAAATAAAAAAAATAATTATTATTTTATACTTTTTATTTTTTTATTTTTTCCCTTACGGTGGATATAGAGAAAATCATACACACCTACATAAATTAACAATATTTGACATATTAATAATAATATTCGCAAATTTATCTTGCCCTCTCAAGAAAGGTGTGCAGGAAATCGGGGAAAATCTCTCTCCACGCTTTTTCATTGTGAGCATTTTCAAAGAGTAAAATCTCGTTGAACATATCATACGGATAGCCTATCTCAGGCAGCAGGTCATACATCATATCTGTGCTTTGCCAAAGGACTTGCTCAAGCGGATCGGCAGCTCCGCAATACATATAGATATACGGCATCTCCGACTTCATTTTTGAAAGCAGATACGCTCTCCATTCCTCCTCCTTATACACAACAAAGGCAGGGGATAATGCGCCTACAACGCTGAATTTGTCGCTGTGCTCCATTCCCTCAAAAAACGACTGCAAGCCGCCCGACGAGCTGCCGCAGACTGCAACGCTCTCTTTATTTTTCCGTACAGGAAAATTATCTTCAACATACGGAAATACGGTCTGCATAAGAAAGCTGTCAAAAATTTCTCCCTCAGGTGTAAAAATATCGTTGAAATAATATCTGTGCTGTATTTCTCCTATGCACTTCGGGGTAAGCTCACTGTCACGGTAAACATTTCCGTTGTCTATGCCGACTATAACGGCAGAAAGTCCCGTGCTTTTCTGCTCGTTTTCAACAGCGGAAATAACCTCCCAGCAGCCGTGGGGAGTGGCGTCCTTATCAAATAAATTCTGTCCATCCGTCATATAGATTACGGGCAGCATTTCGCCGTCATTGTGATTCGGCACATAAACCCAGATTTTTCTCTCTCCCCTGTTATTCGGAAAAGGAAGTGTAAAGGTTTTTAATTCTGAATTAATCATAAAATATCACCAATTATATTAAACCACAAATCAAAGCCTCTTGCAAGATGTATATTTTCCAAATACCGAATAATAATATTTTAAGAGGTGATTTTTGTGATTGACGATATAGAAATGCTCAATTATGTTTTGCAGAATGCCGAAATGGGGTGCAACGGGATTTCGGCTGTACGCAGGCAGTTAAAGGACAACAAGGTTGACGGTATTCTCTGCGAACAGCTTATAAAATACAGCAAGCTGTACCACTGTGCAAACACAATGCTCAAAAGGCGTGGCGCAGATGTTCACCACATAAGTCCCGTAACAAAGGCAATGACAAGCTACGCCGCAAACAGAGATTTAAAGCGTGACTCCTCGCCCTCGCACATTGCGGAAATGATGATAAAGGGCAACACTATGGGCGTAAACAAAATGGCAAGACATATGCGTGAATATGACGGCAGCGACCCGCACATTACAATGCTTGCAAAAAGAATGCTCGACACCGAGGAAGAAAACATCGGCGAGCTTAAGGCATATTTGTAGGCAGTTTAAAAGCCACCGCCTGAAATCTGCGGTGGCTTAATTTTATATCAAAGATTGCGGTAATGCTTTACCCTTTTGGCTGACCTTGCCTTTTTACGGTTGATTTTTGAGGTGATGTAATAAATCACAAGAATTACTACTATAAAGCCTACGGCAATCAAAAACCAGTAGGACTTCATAATTGTGCCGATTACATCAAGCACATACAAAAATCCGCTCATCTCTACCTTTTCGCTCGGAACAAGATTAACGGTTGCAAGCTCCTGCTTTTCGGTCATTTTATCGTCCTTATAGTAAATGGTGGCAGTGCCGACTACGGTGTCGGTGTCGAGAGGGGCGTTTACCTCCTCGGGTGTATCGGCTTCAACGGTTATCCACTCCTGCTTATAGTCAGACGGCACAATGGCACTGAAATTCTTTTCCGGAACAAGCAGAACAGAGTCCTTGCCCCACGAAAGCTTTACCTTTTGCTCGCAAATCGGGGTTTTGGTTGAGGCTACAGTGTTAAGCTCAAGGCTCGTAAGTGCCCAGCGGAAAAGGTCAGCGGCATCGGTAAAGGTGTAATACTCCTCGTCAACGCCTTCCTTGTACGGTGCCTTCATAAGTACAAGCAGATAAGAATAACCGTCGGCAGAACCGGTGGTAACAAGACATCTGCCTGCTTCATCAGTAAATCCGGTTTTTACGCCTATACAGCC
>JBJEOV010000050.1:0-46317 GCA_051880895.1 Ruminococcus sp.
AAACAGTCCGGTGGACTGTTTTACCGTAGGGAACCCACTAAAGGGGTTCCCTTGAACAATACTTTCGTACTATTACAGTACTTTATATAGGAACAGAGCTGTTTATAATTTCTCTACTAAAACTATAACCGCCATCGTTTACGATGTGCGGTTATTCTCTTAAACGCATTGTTCCTCCGCCAAATGCTACTTACAGATAGCTTTGCTGATTTAATAGTTTCTGCCGTTATCAATTACTCATTAAAAGACCGATATTTTTAAAAGTGTGTGCCGCTTTTTAGTGGTTTTAGCAGAAAAGTATAAATCTTTAATTTTCAATTCAAAATTTTTGCTTATTTTTACCTTTCGTGGGCTTTGCCCACACCCACAACCCTTTAAAAAGGGTTGACCTAAATTTTTTATTTTTATTCCACTAAATTATAGTTTAGCTTAAAATTTATTTATGGAGAAAAAGGATATGAATTCAATATGCGGTGCGAATTGCAATGAATGCGGATACGGAAAAAACAACAACTGCAAGGGGTGCAGTCAAACAAACGGCTGTCCTTTCGGAAAGCAATGCTTTATAGCAAAGTATATACTGACGGGCGGAAAGGAAAATTTCGAGATTCTGAAACAACAGCTTGCAGATGAATTTAATTCCCTGAAAATCCCCGGACTTCCCGAAATTAAGGAATTATTCCCTATGAACGGCGCTTATGTAAATTTAAAATATCCTCTGCCAAACGGAAGCTCGGTGCGGTTTCTGAATGATGATGAAATCTATTTATGCAATCAGGTCGAGTGCGAGTTTAACGACGGAGAAATACTCAGGTGCTTTGGCTTAGTTGCCGCCACGGACTTTTTGCTCATAAGCGAATACGGCGCAAACGGAGAAAACCCTGAAATTGTCCTTTATAAAAAGAGGTAATTTTACTTTAGCCTGCTTTGATTTTACATAATTTAAAATTTGTTTGAATATTTTAGAAAAACTGCCCGACAACAGCGTGAGCTATTATCGGGCAGTTTTATAATAAATAACAATTATTCACTATTCATCATTAATTATTCATTAATTATTCATTACTTCTTAAATCCGTCTTTGAGTGAAACACTGCGGTTGAATACGAGGTGTTCCTTTGAGCTGTCCTTGTTATCCACGCAGAAGTAGCCTATTCTCATAAACTGAAAGCTCTGCGGAGCAACGGCGGTTTCGAGGTTTTTCTCCGCCTTACAGCCTGTGAGGATTTCGAGGGACTTGGGATTGAGGTAATCGAGGAAGTTCCTGTCGCCTGTGTCGGGGTCGGGTACGGTAAAGAGGTTGTCGTACAGTCTTACCTCGGCGTCTGCACAGTTGTTTGCGTCAACCCAGTGGATTGTACCCCTCACCTTTCTGCCGTCGGGGGTGTTTCCTCCTCTGGTTTCGGGGTCGTACTCGGCGTAAACCTCTGCCACATTGCCGTTTTCGTCCTTTTTACAGCCTGTGCATTTTACAATGTAGGCTGATTTCAGGCGCACCTCGTTGCCGGGGTAAAGGCGCTGATATTTCTTGATAGGCTCTTCCATAAAATCGTCAGCCTCAATATAGCACTCTCTTGAAAATGTAACGGTTCTTGTGCCGTCCTCGGGGCGGTTCGGGTTGTTTTCAACCTCAAATTCCTCGGTTCTGCCCTCGGGATAGTTTGTGATAACCAGCTTAATCGGGCGGAGTACGCACATTGCACGCTTTGCGTTTTCATTTAAATCGTCACGCAGACAATGCTCGAGAAAGCTGTATTCAACGGTGGAATTTACCTTTGAAACGCCTATCTGCTCTGTAAAGGAGCGGATAGACTTCGGGGTGTATCCTCTTCTTCTCAGACCGCAGAGGGTGGGCATTCTCGGGTCGTCCCAGCCGCTTACATAGCCCTTTTCAACAAGCTCACGGAGCTTACGCTTTGACATAACCGTGTTGTTGATGCCAAGACGGGCGAACTCAATCTGACGGGGCTTGCACGGTGCTGAGATATTGTTGATAACCCAGTCATACAGAGGGCGGTGAGCCTCAAATTCGAGTGAGCAAAGGCTGTGCGTGATGCCCTCGATTGCGTCCTCAATCGGGTGAGCAAAGTCATACATCGGATAAATACACCACTTGTCGCCTGTGCGGTGGTGGGTAAGGCGGTTTATTCTGTAAATAACGGGGTCACGCATATTGAAGTTGCCCGAGGCAAGGTCGATTTTCGCACGGAGAGTCATTTTTCCGTCCTCAAATTCGCCTGCCCTCATTCTCTCAAAGAGGTCAAGGCTTTCTTCAATCGGTCTGTCACGGTACGGACTCTTCGCAGGAGTCTGCGTATCGCCCCTGTTCTCCCTCATCTGTTCGGGGGTAAGCTCGCACACATAGGCAAGTCCCTTTTTGATAAGCTCAACAGCGTAGCCGTACATCTGCTCAAAATATTCCGAGGCATAGTAAAAGCGATCCTCCCAGTCAAAGCCGAGCCACTTTATATCCTCCTTGATAGCGTCAACATACTCCACATCTTCCTTTGTGGGGTTTGTGTCGTCCATACGCAGATTGCAGATGCCGCCGAATTTTTCCGCTGTGCCGAAGTCAATGCAGATTGCCTTTGCGTGGCCTATGTGGAGGTAGCCGTTCGGCTCGGGCGGAAAGCGTGTGTGCACCCTTTTGCCCTCAAATCTGCCGCCCTCGGCAATATCCTCCTCAATGAATGTATGAATAAAGTTACCGCTCGGTACTTCGGCAACCTCAGTGTTTTTAATTTCTTCTGCCATAAAATATCCCTCTTTTGCCTTTATTCCGTAAGAATTTCCATACCCTTTTCAAGTCTTGAAAGCGACTCATCTCTGCCGAGAATGTCGAGAATTTCAACCGCACCGCCGGGGGTAACGGTCTTTCCTGCCGCCGCAATTCTTACAGGCCACATTACAGTGCCGTTTTTCAGCTCCTTTTCAACCGCCATATTGATAAGGCAGTCGTGGATAGCCGTTTCATTCCATTCGGGCATAGCTTTTAATCTTTCGTAAGCCTCTTTTAAGAGCGTAGGTGAGTTTTCAAGGGTTGTCTTGCTCTTTTTATTTACAAAAAGCTCCTTGGTGTAGGTCGGAAGCTCCGCAAAGAAATCTATCATTTCGGGTATCTGCGTGAGCTGGGTTGTGCGCTTTTGCAGAATTGCCGCAAATTTTTCGTAGGGCATCTCCCTGTCGCCGAACACCTTTTTGTAGTACGGCATAGCAACCTCGGTGAATTTTTCGGGCGGCATAGCCTTGATGTACTCGCCGTTGAACCACGAAAGCTTGTCGTAGTCAAAAACGGCGGGCGACTTGCTTATTCCGCTGATGTCAAAAGCCTTTTCAAGCTCAGACAGGGTGAAAATCTCCTGATTATCCTTGGGACACCAGCCTAAAAGCGCAATATAGTTGATGATAGCCTCGGGCAGATAACCCTCGTCTATTAAATCGTAAAAGCCTGTTGCGCCGTGACGCTTTGAAAGCTTTGACACATTGCCGTCCTCGTCCTTGCCCATAATGAGTGGGAGGTGGATATATGTGGGAATTTCCCAGCCGAAAGCCTCGTAAAGCAGATTGTACTTAGGTGTGGAGCTTAAATACTCGCAGCCACGCACAACATGGGTAATGCCCATTGTGTGGTCGTCAATTACATTTGCGAAGTTATAGGTGGGGTAGCCGTCTGTCTTGATTAAAATCTGATCCTGCAATTCCGAATTTTCAACCGTAATTTCGCCGAAAACAGCGTCTTTAAAGGTTGTACTGCCCTCAATCGGCATTTTCTGACGGATTACATACGGAACGCCCTCGCTGAGAAGTCTGTCGATTTCCTCCTGCGGAAGGTCGCGGCAATGTCTGTCATAGCCGCCGCCTACGGTTTCGTTCTGTAGCTTTTCAAGCCTTTCCTTTGAGCAGAAACAGCGGTAAGCCTTGCCCTCCTTAATAAGCTGTTCAGCGTAGGGCAGATACATATCCTTTCTCTCCGACTGAACATAGGGCCCGAAGTCGCCGCCGAGGTCGGGGCCCTCGTCATGCTGAAGTCCTGCAAGGCGCAGGGTATTATAGATAACATCAACCGCACCGTCAACAAGTCTTTCACGGTCGGTGTCCTCAATTCTCAAAATAAATTTTCCGTTCTGCGATTTTGCAACAAGGTACTCATAAAGTGCAGTACGCAGGTTGCCCACATGCATAAAGCCCGTGGGACTGGGCGCATATCTTGTGCGAACTGTAAGCTCAGGCATATTTTTACCCCTCTCTGTATAAATTCTGTATAAAATAAGCTTTGTGTTTTATTATACCAATAACAGCCGTATTTTTCAATATTTTTTAGCTCTGAGGAGAAATTTATTTCAGGCTTTAAAGCGGTATTTTGTCGCAATATTTCATAAACCCTCGCCTTTTATCGGATTATGAGGTTATTTTTTACAAAAATTTATATAATGCTTACTGAATAAACGGCAACACGCCGTTGCCGTTTTGTAAAAACACCGAAAATCGGTATTTTTACGCAAAATCAAAGATTTTGATTCAGTAAGACATTTGATAAGCCTGTTTTGCCGGAAAAGCGTTTTCCGGCAAGTGCAAGATTTTTGAGTAAATTAACTCAAAAACCTTGCACCTGAACAATTCAAAAATAGCAATTTGTTTGATGATTTCTATGTTTTTGAATTGTTCAGCAGGCATTATATAAACAGAATTGTTTATTGTTGACATAGTGGTGAATTTATGCGAAAATATTAGCGGAAACATTTTACAAGGAGCTAAAAACAGAATATGTTTAAAAAAATAGTATCAATATTGCTCGCCGTGGCTGCGGTATCGTCAGTCGGTATCTCCGCTGCGGCTGAAAATACAGATAAATACGATTTAAACGGCGACGGTGTTTTTGATGTGCGTGATGTCACCTATCTGCAAAACTGCCTTGCAGGCGGCGAAGAGCCTGACAGCAGGGCGGATTTTGACAATTCGGGCACTATAAATGTAAACGATGTTACCGCCGCACAGAAAATAATCAGCAACAGCACATATATCGAGCCTGAGTTTAATTTGCAGCCGAACTCAAAAAGCAAGCTGAATTTAAAGAGCGTATATGTGGGCGCAGACAGCAAATACCCGAACAGCGCATACCACCCGAAGCTGATTGATATGGGCGAAAAATGGAACGGCTACCGCTACTGGCTTTCCTACACGCCGTACCCGAAAGCAATCGACAAGTACGAAAATCCGACCGTTGTCGGCTCAAATGATTTGATAAATTACTCGGAAATCAAGTTCTGCGAGGGTATTCCGAGCAATTACAAGGCAGGCGTGAGGTATAATTCCGACTCGGAGCTTGTGTATAATCCCGACAAAAACCGCCTTGAGCTTTTCTGGAGATACACCGATTACGAAAAAAACTATATGGCTCTGTATATGCGTTATTCGTATGACGGCAGCCGCTGGAGCGGACGCACCCCTGTTTATGAAACCTACGAGCGCAATAAAAACGATATGATTAGTCCGACAATCGTATATGAAAACGGCACCTACAGGGTGTGGTATGTAAACGGCTACAGGGTGTTGTACAAGGAGCTGAAAAATAATGCGTGGTCAGACAGCGTGGCAATAAACCTGAGCTACCCTGTCACCACCTACACCTGGCATATTGATGTTGAAAAAATCAACGGCAGATATGAGCTTATGGCTTGCTCCACTACAAACAAATCCGACCGCAGGCATATGAGCATTTACTATTCAGCCTCGGCAGACGGCTTTGAGTGGGATGAGGCTCAGGTTGTGCTGAAGCCCTCAGCCGACTCCTCAAGCTGGGACGGCGGAGGACTTTACCGCTCAGCCTTTATCTATACAAACGGCAACTACATAGTGCTGTACAGCGGAAGAAACGACAGCGAGGATTTCGGCACGGGACTTGTATTCGGCAGAAGTATGAGCGAGCTGAGGGGAACAGACCTCGACTTTGTGGGCAATCCCACAGAGTCGGCGGAAAAGCTGTGGAGGTATATCGGACAGTGAATGCCGTAAAATATGATGCGAATGTTTTTGTATGATAAACTATAATTTAGCGTGGATAAGAAATTGATAAACTACACATAAAGCCTTCCCCTTGAGGGGAAGGTGGCGGCGTAGCCGACGGATGAGGTGTAGCCACGAAGTGGCGTTATAGTTATAAATAATGCGATAGTATATGACGGACGCTAAAGCGTCCTACACCTCATCAGTCACCTTCGGTGACAGCTTCCCCTCAAGGGGAAGCCTTGAAAACTTTTCCGCTAAATTATAGTTCATACCTCGCTCTGAAAAATTCAAAATTCACTACTAAAATTTTTGCCCGACCAAAGCAATGCTGAAGTCGGGCAATTTTTATAAAATACTCTTATAACTGTCATTGAGAATATTATATGAATTTTCGAGGCATTTCTGCTCCGAGGGGGTTAATTTCAGCTCAAGGATACGCTTTGCGCCATCACTGCCGATTATTGCAGGGTTGCCGAGGAAAACATCCTTTTTGCCGCCGTATTCGCCACGCAGGCGCACAGATACGGTTAGCACCGAGTTTTCGTTTTCAAGCACTGCCCTTGCCACACGCACTATAGCCATTCCTATGCCGTAGTAGGTGGCTTTTTTGGCGGCGATTATCTCGTGGGCGGCGGTGCGCACCTCCCGGCTTAT
The DNA here is from genome assembly GCA_051880895.1 of Ruminococcus sp. Taxonomy (GTDB): domain Bacteria; phylum Bacillota; class Clostridia; order Oscillospirales; family Acutalibacteraceae; genus Ruminococcoides. The sequence continues at coordinate 6,661 of JBJEOV010000050.1, forward strand.
TCTCTCCAAATCGTCCATAAAATAGATTGACGGGTTATCGGCAAGCACATCGCATACAGGCTTTACGGAAACAAGAGCCTGCGACCACGGCACAAATTCACTGTCGCCGTGCTCGCCGATTACATAGGCATGAATGTTGCGTGGGTCAACCTCAAAGTATTCGCCTAGCAGATACCTCAGTCTTGCGGTGTCGAGAGTTGTGCCTGTGCCGATTACCCTTTCCGCACTAAAGCCCGACAGCTCGCAGGTAATTCTCGTCATAATATCCACGGGATTTGTGGCAACTATAAAAATTCCCTCAAAGCCGTTTTCCGTTACCTGCGGAACAATCTTTTTAAAGACATCATAATTACCCTTTAAAAGCTCAAGTCTGCTCTGCGACGGCTGACGCTGATTTGCTCCTGCGCAGATTACCACGATATCCGCATCACGGCAGTCGGAGTACGCCCCTGCATAAATCTTCGTGCTTGAGGGCGAAAAGGCGATGCCGTGGTTCAAGTCCATTGCCTCTCCCCTCGCCCTCTGCTCGTTGATGTCAATCAACACAAGCTCGTCGCAAAGGTTCTGATTGAGCGCCGCATAGGCAAAGCTCATTCCGACCATTCCCGTACCTACAAGCACAATTTTCTTTTTGTTTGTGAACATAACATTTCCCTTTCCTGTTATATATAATGTATTACAAATATTTTTTACAGGACAAAATGGATTTATACGGCTGTTTGTGCATTGCTTTAGAAAAAGTGCTGAAAAATTACTGTGAAAAAAGAAGATTTTGTATTGAAAATTTAACGCTTTTGTGATAAACTATTATTTGGACATATGTAAGCATTTATGTGTTAAATCAAAATGATAAAACGAAGGGATAGATTTGAGATGTATAAGATAGTTAAAAAGAAATCACTCAATCCTACCGTTACTCTTATGGAGATTGACGCTCCCCTTATTGCCAAAAAGGCACAGCCGGGACAGTTTATCATTCTCAGAGTTGACGAGGACGGCGAGCGTATTCCGCTTACTGTTGCAGGCTATGACAGAGAAAAGGGCACAGTCCGCATTATTTTCCAGATTGTCGGCGCAACAACAGAAAAGCTCAACCACTTAAACGAGGGCGACTGCCTGCACGATTTTGTAGGTCCTCTCGGTGTTCCTACTCATACAGAGGGCTACAAGAAGGTTTGCGTTGTAGGCGGCGGCGTTGGCTGCGCAATCGCACTTCCCGTAGCTGAAAAGCTCCACGAGCTCGGCGTTGAGGTTCACTCCATTGTCGGCTTCAGAAACAAGGACCTTGTTATCCTTGAGGATGAATTCAAGGCTTGCTCCGATAAGTTTGTTATGATGACAGACGACGGCTCATACGGCAGACAGGGCGTTGTTACCGCTCCGCTTGAGGAGATGATTAAGGCAGGCGAAAACTACGACCTCGTAATCACCATCGGTCCTCTTATTATGATGAAATTCGTTGTTAAGACAACAAAGCCATACAACATTCCCACCACTGTTTCTATGAACCCGATTATGATTGACGGCACAGGTATGTGCGGCGGCTGTCGTCTTACAGTAGGCGGCGAAACAAAGTTTGCCTGCGTTGACGGCCCTGACTTTGACGGCTTTAAGGTTGACTTTGACGAGGCTATGAAGCGTGGCGCAATGTATAAGGACTTTGAGCGCAAGGCTCACAGCGACGCCTGCAATCTGTTTAAAAAGGAGGTTGAGTGATTATGCCGAATATGTCACCAAAAAAAGCTCCTATGCCAACACAGGAGCCTGATGTAAGAAATAAAAATTTCCTCGAGGTTGCCACAGGCTACACCGAGGAGGTAGCAATAGAGGAGGCACAGCGCTGCCTTAACTGCAAAACAAAGCCGTGCGTATCGGGCTGTCCGGTACATATTGCAATCCCCGATTTTATCAAGGAGGTTGCTCAGGGCAACTTTGCAGGCGCATATGATGTAATTTCAAAATCAAGCTCACTTCCTGCTGTCTGCGGTCGTGTATGTCCGCAGGAAACACAGTGCGAGTCAAAGTGCGTAAGAGGTATCAAGACAGAGCCTGTCGGCATCGGCAGACTTGAAAGATTTGTTGCCGACTGGCACAACGCTCAGGAAAATGTTGTTGTAAACAAGCCTGAACCGAACGGTCACAAGGTAGCTGTAGTAGGCTCGGGCCCGTCAGGTCTTACCTGCGCAGGCGACCTTGCAAAAATGGGCTATGATGTAACCGTTTTTGAGGCTCTTCACCTCGCAGGCGGCGTACTTGTTTACGGTATTCCCGAGTTCAGACTTCCCAAGTCAATCGTGCAGAAGGAGGTTGACACCCTCAAGGCACTCGGCGTTAAGGTTGAAACAAATATGGTAATCGGCAGAGTAATCTCGATTGACGAGCTTATGGACGATATGGGCTTTGAGGCTGTATTTATCGGCTCGGGCGCAGGTCTGCCGAGATTTATGAATATTCCGGGCGAGAACCTCTGCGGCGTTTACTCGGCTAACGAGTTCCTCACAAGAACAAACCTTATGAAGTCCTACAAGGACGACTCCGCAACACCTATTATGCACGCTAAAAAGGTTGCTATCGTAGGCGGCGGTAATGTTGCAATGGACGCAGCCCGCTGTGCAAAGCGTCTTGGCGCAGAAGAGGTTTACATCGTTTACAGAAGAAGTGAGGAAGAGCTCCCTGCAAGAAGAGAAGAGGTTGAACACGCTAAGGAAGAGGGCATCATCTTCAAGCTTCTCAACAACCCTGTTGAAATTATCGGTGACGAAAACGAGTTTGTAACAGGTATGAAGTGCGTTGAGATGGAGCTTGGCGAGCCTGACGAAAGCGGAAGAAGAAAACCTGTTGTAAAGCCTGACAGCGAGTTTGTGCTTGATGTTGACGCTGTTGTAATTTCTATCGGCACATCGCCGAATCCGCTTATCAAATCCACCACAAAGGGACTTGATACCCAGAAATGGGGCGGCATCATCACAGACGATAACGGCCTTACCTCTCGTGAGGGCGTATATGCAGGCGGCGACGCAGTAACAGGCGCCGCAACCGTAATTCTCGCAATGGGCGCAGGCAAAACAGCCGCAGCCGCTATTGACGAGTACATCAAAAGCAAGGAATAATTCAATATAGTTTAAAATAACAAAAGGTAAGCAGCTCAGTTGTTGCTTACCTTTTATTTTTATGTCAAAAAAGTTGCGGTGAAAAAAATTTGCGGTCGGGCAACAAAATTAAAGATTACAGCAAACTATCTGCTCGGGGCAAAAAATTTCGCTCAAGCCTTTTTAAAGGCTTGCGGGGGTGGGCAGAGCCCACGAAAATATGCTCCGATAAATGCAGGAGGGTAGGCAAAACAGTCCGGTGGACTGTTTTGTCGTAGGGAACCCACATCAGGGGTTCCCTGTGAGCAGGACTTTCGTTTTATGCTTTAGTATGTGTAGGAAACGGAGTTGTTTATAATTTCTCTGCTAATAGTATAACCGCCCTCGCCAAGCGATGAGCGGTTATTCTCTTTACAGCTTTGTTCCACAGCCAAATAGCAACCTAACAAAAGTCAGAGGATAATACAATTTCTGCCATTATCCTTTACTCGCAAATACTTTGATATTTTTCGGCTATGCGGCGCTGTCTGACGCTGTTTTTATATTAATATTATTATTTATTATCAGTATCAGTGTTTTTAAGTTTTTATTGCCTTGCCTGATTTCTTCTCATCTCAGGCTTTTTGCGGGCTCTGCCCACACCCGCAAGCCTTTAAAAAGGCTTGACCTAAATTTTTATTTTTTATCTTACAGCACTGCTTCAAAATTATAAAACAAAGCCAATCTTTTTCTTAACCTTATTCATTGTGCGGCTGCTGATTTTGAGGGCGATTTCGTCTGCCTTGCGGTAGCACTCCTCAAGATAAGCCTTATCCTTGACATATGCCTCGTAACGCTCACGAATCGGGCGTAATTCCTCAACTACAGCCTCGCCGACCGCTGTCTTGAAGTCGCCGTAGCCCTTGCCTGCAAAATCGTGCTCAATCTGCTCAAAGCTAAGTCCCGTAATCGTGCTGTAAACGCCCATAAGGTTGTTGATTCCGTCCTTGCCCTCGCCGTAGCGCACGCAAGCCTCGCTGTCGGTGATGGCTCTCTTGAATTTGCGCATAATCACCTCGGGCGAATCGAGAAGATGCACACAGCCGTTAATATTTTCGTCCGACTTGCTCATCTTTCTGCTCGGGTCCTGCAAGCTCATTACTCTTGCGCCGTTCTTGGGAATAAAGCCCTCGGGAATTTTAAACACATTGCCGTAAATGCTGTTGAAACGGGTTGCAATATCTCTTGTCAGCTCAATGTGCTGCTGCTGGTCTGCGCCCACAGGCACCTTATCTGCCTGATAAAGCAGAATATCGCCTGCCATAAGCGAGGGATATGTAAAAAGTCCTGCGTTGATGTTGTCTGCGTGCTTTGCCGACTTGTCCTTGAACTGAGTCATTCTTGAAAGCTCGCCGAACTGAGTGTAGCAGTCAAGCACCCACGCCATTTCTGCGTGTGTGTGGACATGGCTCTGAATGAAGAAAAGGCTTTTTTCGGGGTCAACTCCGCAGGCAAGAATTGATGCGTATGCATCGAGAATATTTTTTCTCATCTGAGCAGGCTCCTGTCTTACCGTGATTGTGTGGAGGTCGGCAAGAGCGTAGATGCAGTCGTATTCGTCCTGCATTGTAACCCAGTTGCGGATTGCGCCAAGATAGTTGCCAAGTGTGATTGTGCCGCTCGGCTGAATGGCACTGAATGCGATTTGTTTCTTTTCGTTTTCCATAAATATTCTCCTTTATTTCAGCTTGCTGTTTGCCAGCTCGCCGAGTATCTTAATGCCCTTTTCAAGCTGTTCGTCTGTCGGGGTTGAAAAGTTAATTCTGAAGCTTTGGCACTTTTCGTTTTCGTCCGTAAGGAATGCGTTGCCCGGCACTACGCACACCTTATTGAGCACCGCCTCCTTGCAGAAGGACGGCATATCAATGCTTTCGGGCAGGTCGCACCAGATAAAAAGTCCGCCGTCAATCTTATGGTAGGTGATTACAGGGCTTGCGTATTTGTCGAGCAAATCCATACAGAACTGCGCTTTTTCGGTGTAAAGCCTGCGCAATTTGTCAAGATGCGCATTGAAATCGTATTTTGTGATAAATTCATCGCAGACATACTGCGCCCAGATGTTTGTGTGAACATCACTTCCCTGCTTGCACACAACGAGCTTCTGAAAAACAGGCTTCGGCGCAATGCAGTAGGCAACACGCATACCGGGGGAAATCACCTTTGAGAACGAGCCGCAGTAAATAACGATTTCGTCCTCGTCAAAGCTTTTTATGCTCGGAATGTACTCGCCGCCGTATCTGAGGTCGCCGTAGGGGTTGTCCTCAAGAATGAGTACGCCGTATTTTTTTGCAAGCTCATACACAGCCCTACGCTTTTCAAGGCTCATTGTAATGCCCGAGGGATTCTGAAAATTCGGTATTGTATAGATAAATTTTGCGTTTTTGTTGTCGATAAGTGCCTGTTCAAGCGCAGAAATACTCATTCCGTCAGGCTCAAGGGGAACGCCGACAAGCCTTGCGTTGTAGCTTCTGAAGGTGTTGAGCGAGCCGATAAACGACGGCGCCTCGCAGATGACAACATCTCCCTCGTTTACAATCGCCTTTGAGCATAAGTCCATAACCTGCTGTGCGCCCGTGGTGATTAAAATATCGTCGCCCTCACGACCGATGTTATGCTCTTTTTTCATATATTCCGTAAGGTGGTTTCTCAGCGGTGTGTAGCCCTCGCTCACGCTGTATTGCAAAACGGAAATAGGGTTTTCGGCAAGCACCTTTGCAGAAATCTCGGCTATCTCCTTTGCAGGGAAAGCGTCGGGCGAGGGATTTCCTGCCGATAGAGAAACAACCTCGGGGTCAGCCGCATATTTAAAAATTTCTCTGATTGCACTGGGTTTAAGTGAAGAAACCCTGTCAGAAAATGTATATTCCATTTGTATATCTCCTTAATTTTCATTATAAGCTCTGTCTATCAAAGGCTTTGCTTTTTCAAAATCTTCAACAGATTTTAAATATATACGCAAATCACCTGTTCCCCAGTGTCCTTTGTTTCGTACATCTTCAATAAAGCCTTGCACCAACTCAACTGTATCCGGATTTAGTCTGAGATGCAAGCAAACATTGCTTTGATAAACTTCGGCACAAATAATATTTCGGACTTTTTTAAATGCTACATATAGTTTCAATTGATTTTCTGAAACATCATCACCAAGAGATAAAATATAATCACGAACCGAATAAAAAAGATTCTGATTTTTTTCACCAGCCTCTTCAAAATACTGTTTAAAATCTTTATCTTTCCAATTACTTTTCTTTGTTGGTTTCACTGAAATTTCTTCAGCTAAAATTGGCTGAACCTGTGGTGCGTTAAGGTATTCAAGGGAAATTAAATCATTACCAAACTTTTTATATTTTACCAACTTAATGTTTCTTTGCATTTGATTGACTGCGTGTTCATCAAATTTTGTGAAATCATTTGCTACACAAATAACACAAGGCATACTCCAATCAATTTCATCAGCTTTTTCACTACCAAGTGTATCCATAACTAATAACTTAAAATCTGCTTTATGGTCAAGTAACCAATCAAGGTAAAACAATCCCTGATTAATAACATTTTCGTTTACACTTCGTTTGTACTCAAAAATAACAGGACAATTATTTTCATCAATTCCTATACTATCCATTCGCCCGTTTGTAATGCGATATTCAGACTTTAAAAAAGTAACCCCAAAAAATGTTGACATATTTTGTTCAAGAAGCTGTTGCAGCTCTTTTTCTAACGGAACTTGATTTGAATTCAACTCTTTTACCTTTCCTTTTATTGAAAACAACTTAATATCAGCCACAAAACCCCTCCTAAAAATTATATGTCTTATATAATCAAGTAAAGTACAAATTTATGTAAACTATTTAATACTTTATAATTGTATCACGACAGCATAAAATATTCAAGCTACAGAGCAGGAAAAGCTGTAATTTTGTGTATGAATTTGTTAAACTTATAACAATTTCAGTAAAATGCAGTTTAATTCTAATATCGAAAAATAATTTATTTCAATTATGTTACTATGTTATATGTAGTTGATTACTTATAAAAAGGTTAATCAGGAGGATAATGGAATGGACAGTTCAGAAATCAAGCAGCTCCGAATCCTTGCCACAAAAGCAAGAATGGGAGCAATTCTCGGCACATTTTGCGCTAAGTCGGGACATCCGGGCGGCAGCCTTTCGGCGGCAGATATTTTCACATATCTCTACTTCAAGGAAATGAATGTTGACCCGAAAAATCCTGACTGGGAGGACAGAGATCGTTTTGTTCTTTCAAAAGGTCACTGTTGCCCGAGCCTTTACGCAGTTCTCGCACTCAAGGGCTACTTTGAATGGGACGAGCTTAACAGCCTCCGCCATGTAGGCGCAATGCTCCAGGGTCACCCCGATATGAAGGGCACACCGGGCATTGATATGAGCACAGGCTCACTCGGTCAGGGTGTGTCGGCAGCCTGCGGTATGGCGCTTGCCGCTAAAATCAGCAACAAGAGCTACCGTGTATATTCCGTACTCGGCGACGGCGAGGTTGAGGAAGGTCAGGTATGGGAGGCAGCTATGTTTGCCGCTCACAACAAGCTTGACAACCTTGTGCTTTTTGTTGACCAGAACGGCTTGCAGATTGACGGCACTGTTGAAGAGGTTGCAGGTATTGAGCCGCTCGACAAAAAGTTTGAGAGCTTTGGTTTTGAAGTGTTTAAAATAGACGGTCACGACTTCAATCAGATTGAGGACGCACTGAACAAGGCAAGAGAGGTTAAGGAAAAGCCTGTTGCTATTCTTGCAAGGACTGTAAAGGGCAAGGGCGTTTCGTTTATGGAAAATCAGGTTGGCTGGCACGGCACAGCTCCGAACAAGGAGCAGTACGAGCAGGCAACAGCCGAGCTTCAGGCTGAAATTGACAGATTGGAGGGCAACTGCTGATGGCTGAATCAAAGAAAATTGCTACTCGTGAGAGCTTTGGTATGGCACTCTGCGAGCTTGCTAAAACTAACGAAAACATCGTTGTTTTTGACGCTGACCTTGCGGCGGCTACAAAGACAAGTATTTTTAAAAAGGAATTTCCCGAGAGATTTTTTGACTGCGGTATTGCCGAGGGCAATATGGTAGGCGTTGCGGCAGGTCTTGCTGCGGCAGGCAAAATCCCCGTTGCTGCTTCATTTGCAATGTTTGCAACAGGCAGAGCCTTTGAGCAGATAAGAAACTCGGTTGCTTATCCGCACCTCAATGTAAAGATTGCAGGCAGCCACGCAGGCATTTCAACAGGCGAGGACGGCGCAACCCACCAGTGTCTTGAGGACATAGGAATTATGCGCACAATTCCGGGTATGGTTGTTATCAACCCAGCCGACCACTACGAGATGATGGCGGCTACAAAGGCGGCTATCGAGTACGACGGCCCTGTATATATCCGTCTTGGCAGACTTGCCATTGACAGCTTTAACGACCCCGACACCTACAGCTTTGAGCTTGGCAAGGGCATCACACTCCTTGACGGCGACGATGTAGCGGTTATCGCAACAGGTCTTTGCGTAAACGAGGCTCTCAAGGCTTGCAGACAGCTCAAGGAGGAGGGTATCAACGCCCGCCTCATCAACATTCACACAATCAAGCCTATCGACAGAGAAATCATCACCAAAGCCGCAAAGGAAACAGGCAGAATCATCACCATTGAGGAGCACAATGTTATCGGCGGTCTCGGCGACGCAGTATGCGCTGTTACAAGCGAGGAATGTCCTGTTAAGGTAACAAAGGTCGGCGTAAACGACTGCTTCGGCTACAGCGGCCCTGCTCTTGAGCTGCTCGACAAATTCGGACTTACCGCACCCCACCTTGCAGAGAAAATCAAGGCAGCAGCGCAGGATAAATAATTTTGCAGGAATAGCTTTTAAATAAATACTATTTATTTCACTGAAATCTTTGCACAATTTTATATAATACAAAAACAAACACCCGACTTTAGCTATGTAAAATAGCAGTCGGGTCTTTTTGTGCGTTAAAAGACTAAAAATATTATATTTTTGTAAAAATTTGTTGTAATGCGATATTTGAGATGTTATAATACTTTTAGTGAAATATTATAACGGCAGGCGGTGAGCAATATCAACAGCATAGGCAGAAATATTTTCAAAGCCATTCACGAAGGCAAATGGCTTTATATTGAGTACCGCAATAAGAGTGACATAGTTACAAAATATTGGATATCTATAAAAGATATAAATACCTACAAAAAAGTTTTGATTGTTGATGGTTTGAATCTGCAATCTTACTGCGTAAAGAATTTGATGATATATTTTGAGCGCATTATATCGTCTGCACTTGTTGACGGCACATTTTATGAAACGAACCCAAAACTTATTGAAGATATAAAAATTTCGCCCTCCAAATATACTTTCCTTTTTAATAACACGGCAAATTTAAAAATACTTAACTATCTTGCTGAATGTAACCGTATGGATTCCGTGCCGTATAAAACTGATTTTTTTCTTGTAAAGAAATTGGATGGAGATTGTATTGACTCCACAGGATATTTCCTAAACGATGAACAGTACAAACAGATTGTCTGTGAATTATCAAAGCGCAGCAAAAATGCTACGAAAACAAAAATCAAAAGACTGTGTATGAATGTTCTTAGTGTTTATACAAAAAGCGGTCTGTATGTGCTTGCATACAGAGAGCTTAATCTTGACATAAAAAATCGCTGTCTGCGTCCGGGCAAAGAAACAGTAATTTGCAGAGATTTCTCTGTAAACGGACAGGTTCAAAGTGTAAGAAAATTTCTTGATGCTGAAGATTACTATCTGCTTGACAATTTTGAGGAAAATCTTGAAGATATAAAAAATTGCATTACGCTTTACGGCTATGCAGTTGACGATATGCCATATATAATGGAGCTTAACAATGATATAATTCTTGACCTTATGCCTGACTATAATGCTATACTCGATATGTATGACAGCGGCACGGTAACTGTACCTATAAAAGCCTTTTTTGGCGATCTCATTTCGCCGTCACGCAGGAGAAAAGACTACCCTATTACATTAATCAACAATAAAGTGAATCTTGACCAGCTTCTGGCAATACACAATGCAATTAAATATCCTATTGTCTATGTTCAAGGACCTCCCGGAACAGGAAAAACAAACACCATTATCAACACCTTAGTCACAGCATTTTTTAACGAAAAAACGGTTTTGTTTTCTTCGTATAACAACCACCCAATCGATGGTGTATTTGCTCAACTTTCAAATTTGAAATATAAAAATAACACCATTCCTTTTCCCATACTCAGACTTGGAAATAATGAAAAGACATTGCAGGCTATCGACTATATCGGCAAGCTTTTCAGAATGGTTGAAAATATTTCTATATATGAAAATGCGCTCAGCAAAAAGAAACACAATAAAACAGAACAAACTGCAAAGCTCACCGAACTTTTGAAAAAGCACGAAGAAATTGTCGAACTTAACGAACGCAGAGAAGCTATAACTGAGCTTATAAATTCAAACGAAAATATGCGTTTCAAAATGAATTTGACAGAATTTCAGCTTGCTAAAATTGACAACAGACTGTCTGAAATCGGCAACATAACCGATGAAGAAGCGCTTGCACTATTAACAAACGATAACGAGGAATTTGCGCAATATCTTTACTATATGTCTGCAAAATATATTCGTCACTTGAGGGAACCAAAATATGAAACGCTGATGAATATTGTGAAAATGACAGATGAATCAGAAAAAATACGCAGATTCAATCAATATATAAAGGATAACGATAATCTAAAAAAATTACTAAAAGTATTTCCTATAATTGCAACCACTTGCATTTCTGCGCAAAAGCTTGGCGAACCTGTGCAAAGCTTTGATATGACGGTTATGGACGAGGCAAGTCAGTGCAACACCGCTGTTTCCCTCGTACCTATAGTTCGCGGCACAAACCTTTTGCTTGTGGGAGATCCGCAACAGTTAAATCCCGTTGTGGTGCTTGATCCTGCAATCAATAATGCATTACGAAAGAAATATTCAGTTGCGGATGAATATGACTATATTAAAAACTCAATATATAAAACCTGTCTTGCCTGTGATGCAGTAAGCAATGAAATCTTATTAAGCTATCACTATCGTTGCAATAGAGCAATAATAGATTTCAGCAACAAAAAGTACTATAATAATAAGCTGAAAATCAAAACTGTATCTCAAAGTGAAAAACCGCTGATGTTTATAAATATTGAAAATGATACCGCTACATATAAAAATACAGCACCTGCTGAAGTTGATAAAATAATACAATATGCACAGCATAATCCCGATAAAAGTATCGGGGTTATCACTCCGTTTACAAATCAGCGTAATCTGATAAAGCAGGAGCTTGCAAGAGAGGGCTTAAACAATATTACTTGCGGCACAGTGCACGCCTTTCAAGGTGATGAAAAAGATATAATTCTGTTTTCACTTGCATTAACTGATAAAACACACCCTCGCACATATGAATGGTTAAAAAACAACAAAGAGCTTGTTAATGTAGCCGTTTCAAGAGCAAAAGAAAAATTTGTTGTAATATCAAGTCAAAAAGAACTTGACAGACTGCACACACCTAACTCAAGCGATGATATTTATGAGCTTGTTAATTATGTAAAAACAAAAGGCACATCAGAAGTTACACAAAAAAACAGCTCCTCACGGGCACTAGGCATCAAGCCTTACAGCACAGAAACCGAAGAAGCCTTTCTGACAAGTTTGAATCACGCACTTGATAATATTATTTACACTAACACTATATGTTCCGTAGAAAAAGAAGTTGCAATTTCGCAGGTTTTTCGTGATAACATAACCAATTCAGACCTTTTCTATACAGGTCGTTTTGACTTTGTTATTTATAAACGCAGCGGCAACCAAAAAATTCCGGTGCTTGCCATTGAACTTGACGGCAAAGAGCATATTGAAGATGAAATCGTAAAGGCAAGAGATGAAGAGAAAAATAATATCTGCCTAAGTCACGGATTTAAACTTATCAGAGTTGAAAACTCCTACGCCAGAAGATATAATTACATTAAAGAAATATTACTCACATATTTCGGCAACAAACGCAATCAAATATAAATTTAAATACAAAATCCGCCGTTTATGCCGAGCACCTGACCTGTGATGAATTTTGCCTTGTCTGAGCAGAGGAAAACTGCCGCCTGCGCAATATCCTCGGGTGTGCCGAGGGTGTTCAGCGGGGTTTCCTCCCTTAATTCGTTTATCGTCTGCTCGTCAAACGATTTCATCATATCGGTCATCACAACGCCCGGGGCAATGCAGTTCACACGGATACCCGACAGTCCCACCTCCTTTGAGAGAGCCTTTGTAAGTCCGATAACCCCAGCCTTTGCGGCGCTGTAATGCACCTCGCAGGACGCACCGACCTGCCCCCACATTGAGCTGATGTTGAGGATAACTCCGCTGTGGGTTTTTATCATAAAGCGTTTAAGCACCTCTCTTGAGCAGTAAAAAACTCCGTCAAGATTTGTGCCGAGCATTTTTTCCCATTCCTCGTCCGTTATATCGGTAAACAGCCTTTGCTGTGCAATTCCTGCGTTATTCACAAGCACATCTGCCCTGCCGAAAAATTTTTCTATTTCGTCAAACATTCTGCCGACCTCCTGAGAGGACGAAACATCTGCCTGAGTGGGCAAAGCTCTTACATTAAAAGCCTTTTCTATTTTTTCGGCAAGCGCAAAGGCTCTGTCCCTGTTTTTATTGTACTGCAAGGCAACATTATATCCGTCCTGTGCAAAGGCGAGTGCCGCAGCAGAGCCGATTCCGCCCGACGCTCCCGTAATTACCGCTGTTTTCATTTTATCACCGAACCACTGTAATTTAAAATTATAAGCTAATTATAGCATTTATATCCTCAAAAAACAACAGCTCCGAATCGGCAAACGCCGTACAGAGCTGTTTTTTTAGATTTAAACTATTTCCTTAATCTTTTCCGTCATATCATTGATTATGTCGTTAATTTTTTCGGTTGGCTTTTCTTCAAGGAGTTTTTTCAGGTTTTCCTCAAAATCCCTCGGTAAAATTTCACAACGCTCTTTGCAAATCTGCACAAGCCTTTTTTCGCCGGGATGAGTGAGCCTGTTGACTGCAAAAATCACATCAAAATAGCTCTCAAGAAAGCCTGCTATCCTGTGGTTTACGCTGACAAAATCGTTTCTGCCGAGCGCCTTTTTAATCTGCTTGTCAAATGACGGCAACACGCCTGTCAGCAATTTCATATTTTTGTCTATGATATTACGGCGGAGCTGTTCGGGATACTCAACGGAGAATTTCTTTTTCATCTGTGCATATCTGCCGTTTTCGTCATAGACAATTTTTGATGTAACAATGTTGTGCCAGAAACAGGTAGTGTAGCCGTTGTTAGCCTGATGTTCAAAGACGGTTCTGCTGATGAATTTGTCAAACATTTCCAGAGGACGGTATATAATATCCATTCCAACGCCGTCCTTCAGCGTAAGATTATCCTCAAATTCCCAGTAGTGATTGCCGATTTCCATTTCCGAGCAGTAAGGCGCAAGTATATCCTCTCTCACCTTATTGTCGATTTCGGCTGTGACATACACATACACATCATAATCTGACTTTTCGTCAAAAATTCCGTTTGCACGGGAGCCGCCGAGGGCAATAGCCTCCACCTGCGGCAGAGCTGACAGCTTTTCAAAAATTTCATTCACCATAATTTCACCAACCGTGCGCAATATATGCTTACATAATGGACTTGATAAGTCCGCCCTTTTTAATAATATTCTGGATAAACTCGGGGAACGGCTCAGCCTGATAGGTTTTTCCTGTTGTTTCGTCAGTGATAACGCCTGTATCAAAGTTTACGGAAACTACATCGCCCTCCTTGATTTCCCTTGCAGCCTCGTCGCACTCAAGAATCGGCAGACCGATATTGATTGCGTTGCGGTAGAAAATTCTTGCAAAGGTTGAGGCGATTACGCAGGAAATACCGCTTGCCTTTATAGCGATTGGTGCGTGTTCTCTTGAAGAGCCGCAGCCGAAGTTCTTTTCGGCAACCATAATGTCGCCCTGCTGAACCTTATTTACAAATTCTGCGTCAATATCCTCCATACAGTGAGCTGCAAGCTCCTTGTGAGATGCCGTATTGAGGTAACGAGCAGGAATAATAACATCTGTATCTACATTGTCGCCAAACTTATGGACTGTACCCTTAGCGTTCATAATAAGTACCTACCTTTCAATAAATCAAAGCTTTGCAGGGTCTGTAATATAACCCTTAACAGCACTTGCCGCCGCTACAGCCGGACTTGCAAGGTAAACCTCGCTGTCGATATGTCCCATTCTGCCTACGAAGTTGCGGTTTGTGGTTGAAACAGCCTTTTCGCCTGCCGCAAGAATACCCATATGTCCGCCAAGACAAGGTCCGCAGGTAGGTGTTGAAACAACTGCGCCAGCCTCAACAAATATGTCAAAAAGTCCCTCGTGCATAGCCTGAAGCCAGATTGACTGAGTGCCGGGGATAATGATACATCTTACATTCTTTGCAATCTTTCTGCCCTTTAAAACCTCTGCCGCCGCTCTGAGGTCGGTAATTCTGCCGTTTGTGCACGAGCCGATAACGCACTGGTCGATTTTTACCTCGGTTTCGCCGATTTCGTCAACCGTTCTTGTGTTTTCGGGAAGATGAGGGAAGGCAACCGTCGGGCGGATTTCGCTGAGATTGATTGTGTATTCCTCGTCATATACAGCGTCCTCGTCTGCCGTGTATTCAACAGGAGTACCCTGATATCTGCCGTTGCAGTACTCTCTTGTTACATCGTCAACAGGGAAAATGCCGTTCTTTGCGCCTGCCTCGATAGCCATATTTGCAATGCAGAGTCTGTCGTCAATATTGAGGTACTGCACGCCCTCGCCCGTAAATTCCATTGACCTGTAAAGCGCACCGTCAACGCCAATCATACCGATAATGTGCAGAATTACATCCTTACCGCTTACATAGCCCTGCGGCTTGCCGATAAGGTTGAACTTGATTGCAGAGGGAACCTTGAACCAAGCCTTGCCGCTTATCATACCTGCCGCCATATCTGTTGAGCCTACGCCTGTTGAGAATGCACCGAGTGCGCCGTAGGTGCAGGTGTGAGAGTCTGCGCCAATGCAAAGACAGCCGGGGCCAACGAGTCCCTGCTCAGGCAGAAGTGCGTGTTCAATACCCATCTGTCCCACATCTCTGTAGTTTTTGATGTCGTATTTATCCGCAAAATTTCTTACCTGCTTAACCTGAGTAGCCGCTTTAATATCCTTATTAGGAGTAAAGTGGTCCATAATCATTGCGATTTTAGTGTTATCAAATACTTCTGTTGCGCCGTTCTGTTCAAATACATTTATTGCAACAGGTGATGTTACATCGTTGCCGAGTACCATATCGAGCTTAGCCTCGATAAGCTGACCTGCCTTAACCTCGGAAAGTCCTGCGTGAGCCGCAAGGATTTTCTGCGACATAGTCATACCCATAAATATCACTCCCTATAAATTTTTCTGATTACATTATGACATACCGCTTGCAAAAAGATTGTAAAGTATGCTACAATTAGTATAAAAATGAAATTAAAAATAAAAATTCAGGTCAAGACTTTTGCAAGGTGAATAAATTATAATTTAACTGAAAAACAAAACTTTCGGTCGGGTAACACAATTAAAAATTATAGCTTACTGTCTGCCCGGGGATAAAATTTCGGTCAACCCTTTTTAAAGGGTTGCGGGTTTGGGCAGAGCCCAAAAAAATTGCTTTGAAAATGCAGGAGGGTAGGTAAAACAGTCCGGTGGACTGTTTTACCGTAGGGAACCCACATCAGGGGTTCCCTGTGAGCAAGAGTTGTGTTTTATAGTGTTGTTTACATAGGAAAGACTTGTTGTTTTCTTACTTGATTTATAACTGCATTTTCTTTTAGGCAACACTTGTTTTAAATTATAATGCCTACCAATTCCGCTTTTCTTTTGCGTGAAAAGAAAAGCTCCAAAAGAAAGCACGCTTAAGGGGAAAGGGCTTTCGATGCCCTTTCCCCTTAAGTATCCCCTTTCCCCAAACGACCAAAGGTCAGTGACCTTTGGAAACCCTATACTTTTGTTTTTCTATCATAGTTTATTTTTATCAATACTTTTGATTGTTGATATTGTGATAAATTACAGTTTAAGTGATAGTAAGAAAAAATAAAAAACCAGGTGAAAATATGGAAAGAAATATCATCACTCCGTCAACTCAGTTAATCGGCACACACAGCAATATGAAGGCTCTGTTTGAAGGTCTGCCCTACACAAAATCCTTTGCAAAGGGCGAGATTATCTACCATCAGGGCGACATTGCCGACAGCTTTTATTACATAAAAAAGGGAAAAGCAACCGTTTTTATGATTTCGCCCGACGGAATGGAAAAAACACTCAACACAGCCTCAAAGGGCGAGCTTATCGGCGAGGGTGCGTTCTTTGACCGCAAGCCGAGGGTAAGCTCCGCAAGGGCGGTGACCTCAAGCGAGCTTGTGATTATCGACAAAAAAATCCTGCTTGACTTAATTCGGAAGAATCCCCCTCTTGCCTTTGATTTGCTCGAAATTCTTGCAACAAGAATCCGACTTCTCACAACTCAGCTCGACTCGATGACCTTTATGCAGGCAGACGCCAGGATTGCAAGGCTCTTGCTTGACGATATGGAGGATGACAGCGTGTCGCTCACGCACGAGGAAATCGCACTTACCGTGGGTGTTTCGAGAATTACCGTGACAAAAACGCTGAGCCGACTGTCGGCGCAGGGCATACTTGCTACCCGTTACAGAGGAATAAAAATCCTCGACAAATCGGCTCTTGAAAAAATCTGCGGAGAAAAATAGCAGATAAATATTAAATTTTATCCTCTTTATAAAAAGAAAGATATTTTACAAAGTACGGCTTGCCGAGAGTTTCAATATCATAAACCGACAGATAAACCTCAGTTGCTTTATCGGCAAGGTACTCGCACATCGGACTTGCACTTAACTCGTCCAAGGTCATAGATGATACATTAATATATCCGCATTTTACAAGGTATTCATTGCTGAAAATTTCATCAACGAATGCTTTTGTCCTGTCATCAACGGCAATTTCGTTTGAACCCTCGTATTTATAGAACTTCGTTTCCTCGATATCGGATTTTAACCTTTCACCGTACAGTCTGTAAAGCCATTCGTTTTCTTTCAACAGCTTTTCGGCTATGTCAAGACCGATTTTTGAAAGTCCCGTCACCTGTATGCCCTCTGTATAAGTCCTGACCGTGCCGTTGAAAAACAACGGATATTTTTCGTCAAATATTACTTCATCAAACAACAGGCAGACCTTGCCTATGTCTTCAACCTGCAAATTCAAAGCATTACATATAATATTGCCTGTAAACATCTCGTTAAAATTGTTGTAATAAAAATAAATATTACACACTATGTTTTTCAGATATGCATTTCCCTTTATCAGCCTGTAAATTTCATTGAAATCTATATCTAAAACCTGTCGTGAAATACAAAGTTCTGATGTTCCGTCTTTTTTATTAATGCATTTCAGATTTTCCGGAGCAATCCTGCTTAAATCAACAACCTTATTGCAACTATAAAAATCGGTTTTGATGTCTGAATATTTTATTGTCTTAAACATAATGCAACCTTATTTCATACAAAGACTCAAAACAGGTCAAGCTTTTTAGCCTGACCTGAATTTTTATTCATTTTTATCGTTGTTTTCTTTATTCTCCGCACTCAGTCTTTCTATTATTTCATTTATATCGGCTGCGTCCTTTGCGGATTTTGAATTGCCGGTCAATGCCCGTACAAAAGCCACCAGCTCGTCAAAGAAAACAAGGAGAATAAGCGCAACAAAAATCACAAGTCCCCAGGGGGATAAAAACATATTATACAAGGCGTCAAGATGCGGAATTTTGCAAATCATTACCGACACAACCCTGTCTGCGGAGATTTCCCTGTCGGCAATCTCATTTGCAACGCCCATTGTCTGCAAGCGGCAGGTGCCGTCCTCCGCAATATACGGCGCTTTTATCACCTTGTGCGTAACGAGCATACCGCTCAGCTCTCCGCTGCCCTTATAGGTAACAACATCGTCAAGCCTTATGTCCTGCGCATCCTGAGTTTCCCTGACAAGTATTACATCGCCCACCATAAGCTCAGGCTCCATACTTCCGCTCGATACCCTCAGGATTGAGTACCCGAAAACGGACGGAACTTCGCCTCTTATGCGTGAATAAAGCATCATAACGATTAAAAGCGCAAGGCAGATTATGAGCGTCCAGCAGACTATATTTTTTACAACGAGCAACGCCCGTATAACCTTGTTATTTTTCAGCTTTTCCAAAATAATCACCGAATGTATTTATTTTACAGCAAATCAGCGCTGACCTGCTGAATAGTAGGAATGTAAGGGAAACTATTATTTTTTGAAAGGCAACAAAACTGTTCTGTCTGAATTACAGTATAAAGCAGAACTTTCGTTCAAAAAATTATTCATTATTCATCATTCATTAAAAAAATCACTTTTTCTCCCTGAATGCAAAAAACCTCTGACCGATATAGTTGAACGCAACAAAAAGGCAAGAGCCGAGTATCATTGAGGCGTAGCCCGAAAACTGCTCAACCGTAAGCGAAAACATTGTAAAGCTGTTTGCGGTGCAAATCCATTTTATCAGCGGAATTGCTATGCAGTACGAGAGCGCATAGCAGACGGCAATGTTAAGCGCAAAGCGCAATATCGGTTTCCAGCCCTTTTCCTTGTTTTTGAAGGTAAAGTATTTGTTGAGAAAATAGCTTACCACACTGCCGATAAAATATCCGAGTGCCGAGGCGAGCCACACGCCCCACTCAAACCTGTCCCACGCAAAGAGGGCGAAAAGCACAAATTGCAGACCGTTGCCGACAAGGGTGTTGATTACGCCGACCAGAATAAACTTCCAGAACTTTATATCAAAAAACTTTTTTATAAATTCGCCCATAATTATTCCTTTTCCTCGTTGTTTTCGTCCTCAAAGTTGGAGAATTTTGTTATATAAATCGGTCTGTCCTTGGTTTCCATATAAATTCTGCCGATGTACTCGCCCAGTATTCCGATTGACATTTCGGTAATTCCGCCCAGAAACAGCACGGCGCACAGGGTAGTTACATAGCCGGGCGTGGTAATTCCTAAAAACAGCGTCTGTATCAGCGTTATCATTATGTAAATCAGCGAAATTGCAAAGATTATCGCACCCATAACGGCGGTAAAGCGGAGCGGCGCAACCGAAAAGCAGGTGATGCCGTCAATGGCATAGCGGAACAGGCTCGAAAATTTCCAGGTGGTCTGTCCGAGCTGGCGGTCAACCGTTTTGAACGAAATCCACTTTGTATTAAAGCCAACCCAGGAGAAAATTCCCTTTGAAAATCTCTGCACCTCGGCAAGCTCGAGAATTGACTCGACAACCTGCCGTTTCATCATTCTGAAATCCATTGCGCCGTACGGCATTTTTGTGTCGGTAAGCTTGTTTGAAAGCGCAAAGAACAGCTTTGAAAAAAGTCCTCTGAATTTGCTTTCGCCCTCTCGCTCGTCACGCTTTGTGGCGCACACATCGTAGCCCTCTTTTTCGAGAGCCTCAACCATCTGCGGAAAAAGTGCGGGCGGATGCTGCAAATCGGCGTCCATTACCACCACATAATCGGCGGTGGAGTGCTGAAGTCCTGCGTACATAGCCGCCTCCTTGCCGAAATTCCTCGAAAATGAAATATACTTTACATTGGAAAACTCCCTTGCGAGCTTTTTCATTACAAGGTAGGTTTTATCCTTACTGCCGTCGTTTACAAGTATGTAGCGGAACGCATAATCGGGCATTGAGTCTATCACCTTGTTGGTTTCAAGCACAAAATGCTCAAGCCCCTCTTCCTCATTGTAGCACGGCACTATTAAATCTATTGTTTTCATATTAATTCGCCTTTTATTGATAATTTTGTATAAGCCTACAATTATATTAATTATACCAAAAGCGCACATAAAAGTCCATATTTTCAGAAATTATTTCAGATTTATACAAAGGAAATTTATGCACAAAAATCCCCCTCCGATTGGAGAGGGATAATAGTATTATTGTGCCATATATGTTGTGTAAAAAACAATCTCGTTAATATCTTCAATATCAGCTTTGTTTAATCTGTAAAATTTATTTATATATGCTTTTTTGCCTGTATCTATGAAATCATCAAGATCATAATCATATACAACCAACTTGTTTTCATTAACCGAAAAACCATTGATTCCTCTATCGTCATAATAATCCAGAGTAACGGCAATCACAAAAAGGGCATTATCTTTGAAAAATTCATCATCATATTCAGGTGAACTTCCCTTGAAAACATCGCAGAACTGTTCCTCTGTTGTAATAAGATCATATATACGAGTAGGATAATTCGCTTTCACCTCGTCTTCATTTTCAACACATTCATTAACATCATATATCTTCTCGCTGTCAATACTAACGCCCTCGTAGTAACCATGTTGGTAATATTTATAACTTCTAGGTATGTTTTTGTAAGAGTGGTCCATCTGCTGATAGCACTGATACTCTGCGCCGACAACCATTTTCTGCATTTCCGAAATATCGTTTACATCGAAAATACCGTCGCCGTCAAAGTCGGTGTGCTCAAGTGCTGTGCCTGTAACGACATCACTGCCCGACAGCTGTAACTGCAATGTGGTGACATCTGTTACATTCACCTTGTTGTCTGCGTTGTAGTCGCCGATTTTTGTGTATGTAAATGGAGCATTTACCGCAAATGCAGGAATTACCGCTGTTGCGCCCATACAGAGTGCAAGTGCTGTTGATACTAAAATTTTAGCCTTTTTCATAACCATACCTCCGTTTTTGTTTTCTTACCAAAATTATAACATATAAAACGGCAGGAATAAAGATATGTTACAAAAATCGTTGTAGAATTTTGTCGCCCGTTTTTGTAGATTTTAGACAAGAGCTTTGTTACTATTGACGATTATTCTTAATTGCAAACAAAATCCCCCTCCAAGCGGAGGGGGTGATTTAAAGCTTTTATTAATCCAGCGTACCGAATTCTGCATCTGTATGATAAGAAAGAGTATCTACATTTTCTACATCTGCTTTATTTACTCTGTAAAAGATATGCCAGCAAGCAGGCATCGGTGAAACCATTAACGGATAGTAAGAATATTTATCTAAACAAAGCTTATTTCCGTCAATGCCCATTGAAAGCACCTTGTACTCATTGCTGTAATGTGAATCATAATGGAGTTCAATATACAAAGCATTATCCTTAAAGTATTCATCATCAAAATTTGGTGAATAAACACCGAAAATTGAATAGAACTCTTCCTTGGATTTTATAAGATAATACTCACTCGGCTTTTCCTCTGCGTATAAGTTTGTAAAAACAAGAGAATTATTGTAGTAAAGCAACTCAAAATCTATCTTATTTTCATCGGGAATAAGCTCTTCTCTTATTTCACTGCCGATATTTTTATAGTCATCTTTTGCCTTCATAAAGCACTGATACTCTGCGCCGACAACCATTTTCTGCATTTCCGAAATATCGTTTACATCGAAAATACCGTCGCCGTCAAAGTCGGTGTGCTCAAGTGCTGTGCCTGTAACGACATCACTGCCCGACAGCTGTAACTGCAATGTGGTGACATCTGTTACATTCACCTTGTTGTCTGCGTTGTAGTCGCCGATTTTTGTGTATGTAAATGGAGCATTTACTGCAAATGCAGGAATTACCGCTGTTGCGCCCATACAGAGTGCGAGTGCTGTTGATACTAAAATTTTAGCCTTTTTCATAACCGTACCTCCGTTTTTGTTTTCTTAGCAAAATTATAGCATATAAAAGGGAAGAAATAAAGATATTTTACAAAAACCATTGTAGAATTTTGTCGCCCGTTTTTGTAGATTTTAGACAAGGGCATTGTTACTATTGACAGTTTTTGAATTTTTCATATTTTTTCATAAAATATTATTTACCTTGACCAAATAAAGTGTTACAATATATAGGTTATAGTATATGCCGAGAACAGCAAACCGGCAAACCCTGCCTTTTGGTTGGGGCAACATAAATTTATGGAGGTTTATTTCTTATGCTAATGACAGCTTTACAAACAAAAGCAAAAAAGCTGCCCGAAAAGCCTGAGGCTGAGCAAAAGGGAGTAAAGGCATTCTTCAAGAGAAATGTTTACATTATTATCGCCTTTTTCCTGCCGTTTGTGCTTATGACAACAGGCTTTGCGATAATGGAGGTTTCTCCGTTCGGCGACAAGCAGATTCTTGTTACTGACCTTTGGCACCAGTATTATCCGTTTTTAGTGGATTTTCAGGACAAGCTGAAAAACGGAGAGTCGCTGTTCTGGTCGTGGACTCAGGGCGGCGGTGTAAACTACTTTTCGCTTATGTCCTACTACCTTGCAGGACCTATGAACTTTTTGAGCGTGTTCATTCCGTCTGAGTGGCTCAGAGAGTTCCTTATGTTCAGCGTAAGCACAAAGGTTGCCCTGGGCGGCTGTTTTACTGCGCTGTTTCTGCGCTCCGTGTTTAAAAAGAACGATTTTTCACTCGTTGTGTTCGGCACAAGCTTTTCGTTCTGCGCCTTCTTTATGGGCTACTACTGGAACACAATCTGGCTTGACACCGTATGCATAACTCCGCTTGTTGCGCTCGGAATTGTCAAGCTCCTTACCGAGGGCAAATTCAGACTTTTTACAATTTCGCTTGCAGTTTCTCTGCTTTCAAACTACTACATAGGTCTGTTTACCTGCATTTTCGTTCTTCTTATCTTTATTGCGTACAGCATTGTCAAGTGGAACGGCTTTAAGAGCTTTTTTACAAAGCTTGCAAAAACCGCACTTTTTTCAATTCTCGCAATCGGAATGACGGCGTTCTTCCTCCTGCCTGCGTTCTTTGCATTGCAGAACACCCACGCAACCTCAAGCACCTTCCCCTCAACCTATGCAATCAACATAGGCTCGTCAAACGATTTGCTCGGCACTCTTGAGGCTATGAAAAAGATTTTTTCAAATCTGCTCACCTTCATAACTCCTGCCACAAAAGAGGCTGACGCTCTGCCGAACATTGCCTGCGGTACGGTTTCGCTCGTGCTGGGCATTGTGTTCCTCACCTCAAAGAAAATCAGCCTTAAGGAAAAAATCGTTGACGGCTGTCTTGTGCTCTTTATGATGCTCAGCTGCGTTATCCGCCAGCTCGACTACATCTGGCACGGCTTCCACTTTACAAATATGATTCCCTACCGTTTCAGCTACCTTATCAGCTTTGTAATTGTGGTTATGGCTTACAGAGCCTTTATGCTGATTGACTTTACTACCTGCTGGGATGTCATTCTGGCTACGCTTTTCTCGGCGGTTATCGTGCTGATTGCCGTTGATACTCAGGAAGTCTATGTGATTGTCGGCACTGCCGTTATAGCCGTACTCGTGTGCGTGGTGCTTTTCCTTTATACAAAGAGAATTATTCCAAAGCAGGTGCTTCTGATTATACTTGCTGTGATAGTGATAGGCGAAAGCGGTACGACTGCGTATATCGGCGTTAAGACCACCACGGTTACAGGCACCTTTGACTACCCGAGGGGCGAGGAGAGAACCGAGGCTGTAATTGACTATATGAACAGTCTTGAAAGCAACACCACTGAAATGTGGAGAGCCGAGATGACCAACACACAGACTCTCAACGACGGCTCGCTCAACGGCTACAACGGACTTTCAATGTTCAACTCAATGGCTAACGAGGATATGACGGTGTTCTTTGAGAATTTCGGTATGATGGGCTGGCAGAGCGGCAACCGCTACACCTACGCCGAAGGCTCGCCCGTTACAAACACATTTATGAACTTAAAATACCTGATTTCGAGGGACGGCACATACAAAAACAGCTACGACCTCACGAACACCTACCAGATGAGCGGAATTACCCTGCTTAAAAACGAGCATTACATTCCAATGGGCTTTATGGTTAATTCCGATCTGCTTAGATGGCAGGTTGATAGAAACGAGGACCAGTTCAATCCGTTTGACAAGCAAAACGAATTCTTTAAGCTTGCAACAGGCGTAAAGGATAATGTATATACTCAGCTTGAGGTAGTTTCTCAGGGACACACCGATTACGCACAGTTCCCGGTAAACAAGACCTCCTACGGCAACTACAGCTACAACTGCACCGACACAACCACCACTCCCCACCTCAAGTGGAACTACACAGCACCGTACACAGGCTATGTGTATATATATGCTCACATCGGCGGCAAGGACGATGTAACGCTGATGATAAACGATGATTCGGCAAACGCAATGTCGTTCGGAATGGGCAGACCGTACATTGCCTGCGGCGGCTATGTAAACGAGGGCGACAAAATCTCGATTTATGCCGAGCTTCCTCAGGGACAGGCAGGCAGCGCACAGGTTTATGTGAATATGCTCAACGATAGCGTATTTGAACAGGGCTACGCAAACATAAGCAAGGATGTTATGACGACAACCGAGCTTACGGGTTCGTCAATGAAGGGCAGAATTACAGCGAGCGAGGACGGACTTTTCTACACCTCTGTTCCTTACGAAGAGGGCGGCTGGACAGCCTATGTTGACGGCAGAGAGGTTGACATCACACCCGTGGGCAACGCTCTTGTTGCATTAAACCTTTCAAGGGGCGAGCACAGCATTGAGCTTGTGTATTATCCAAAGGGCTTTAAGCCGGGCGCCGCTGCCTCGGCGGTATGCCTTGCGGTATTTGCGGCAATCTGCGTTTATGTCTATATAATCAAAAAGAAAAAGGGCGCAAAAACGGCAGCAGAGGCAACCCCTGCCCCCGCTCCCGAAAAAACACCTGAAGCAAGTACGAAGAAGAAGTAATTTCAGATAACAAAAAATCCCCCGACAGTTTTAAGATAAGGCTGTCGGGGATTGTTTTGTTTTAAAAATTCTGTTGTTGTTTTGGATTTATTGTGATATTATAAGAATGTAATTTTACATAATTTACAGTTCACATTAAAACAAAGGAATCAGGGTAATGAAAATACTGAAATATTTAGGAAAAATAAAAACAATCATTATATCAGCCGCATTAATTGCTGCAATAGTGCTTGCGATAACGCTTGCCGTGCCGAAAATCAACTCCGAAAAGGATAATACCCCCGATATAATATCAACCTCTACTCTTGAAAAAATACTGAATGTCAGCGAGCTTTCAACCTGCACCGCTGTATATAACGGCATCGCAAAGGTCAACAATCCTGACAATCCCGAGGAAATAAGCTACTATGTTGCCTACGATGCAAAGGTAAAGGCAGGAATTGACTTTGACAAGCTGAAAGTTGAAATAAACGATGTATCGGGCAGTGAAGGAAAGTCGAAAACCGTTAAAATCACTATCCCTAAAATCTGTATCACCGACATTAATGTTGATATTTCCTCCCTTGATTTTATGTTTATCAACAAAAGTGCAAACACCTCCTCCGTTACCGAGGAGGCATATAAGGCTTGCAATGATGATGTAAAAAAGGAAAGCGAAAGTCAGCAGGCTATCTATGACCTTGCAAAGCAGAATTCGCAAGGCGTAGTCAAGGCTCTTGTTGAGCCTCTCTTAACTCAGCTCAACGAGGAACAGCAGGAAATTCACTATAATTTGACTATATCAGTGGAGGAATAAGCTTATGAAAAAAATAATTGCTCTTTTGCTTTCGGTGCTTGCTGTTGCAGGTCTTTGTGCCTGCGGAGAAAAGGAAAATACAGAGAAAAAGGATACCGAGCCTAAAATTTCTCAAATGAAATCAATCTGTGAGCTTGCCGTTATGGACTGCTACTACCACAATGTGGCAAAATTCACTCAGGAGGACGCAAGCGGCTGGTGGATATGGACTCAGGATAAGCATTTCTGGATAGAATACGGCGGAGTGGTAACGCTCGGCGTAGATGTGTCGCTTGTGTCTATGGAAATTGACGGCGATAAAGTAACGATTACAATTCCGCCCGCAACCGTACAGAGCTGTAAGGTTGACGAAAGCACCCTCACAAAGGACAGCTACATCGTTGATAAGGACTCCGCTGCCATCAGCGCCGAGGACGAGGTTCTGGCATTCAGCGAGGCTCAGAAAAAGCTCGAGGAAACCGCCTCGGCTGACAAAGCCCTGCTTGCGGAGGCTCAGCAAAGAACACAGATATTGCTTGAGGACTACATAAAAAACATAGGTAACACCGTCGGCAAGGAATATTCCGTCACCTTTAAATACATTAACGCAGACGGCAGTACTTCTGATAAATCTCCGGTTGAGGGGTCTTTGTCTGAGAATACGGCATCGGAAACAACCTGATAATATACTGATAATTATCCGCAGTCTGCACTTCGACTGCGGATTTTATGTTCTGAAAAAGTTATAATAAAAACCCAAAAGGAACGGCGCAGCTGCGTACCGTTCCTTTTGGGTTTTGGTATAAATAATGATGTCAGTCTTTATCTGTTTCGTTGTAGATGAATGCACAGCCGAGCGGCGGAACAAATAATTTTCCGTTCTCAAGCCTTGTGCCTAAGAGCGGTGTGCCTTCGGCGTATCCGGGAGGTGCGTCAACCACTCTCTCCTCGTTTGCGGCGTTGAACGCACAGTAAAGCGAGGCTTTGCCGTCAAGGCGGATGTAGCTGATGTAATTCTTATCAGCCGTAACCCTTACAAAGTCGCCGTCCCAGAGCGGTGAGCAGGCTTTTCTGAGGTTGCCGAGTGATTTGTGCCACTGAATAAGCTCCTTATCCTCTCTGCCCCAGGGGTAACAGCAACGGTTGAACGGGTCACGGTAGCCCTCGAGTCCTGCCTCGTCGCCGTAGTAAACGCAGGGGAAGCCCGGCAGAGTAAACTGCATACCCACTGCAAGCTTTAACAGAGCAGTACCACGCTTGCGCTGGTCGTAGCTGAGCTTCTGATTTGCCTGCCACTGACGGTCCCTGCCGTTGAGCGGTTCGCCTGCAATCACGGTGATTGCTCGCTCTGTATCGTGCGTTGAAAGCGAGTTCATAAGCACACGCAGGACAGGACGGGGGTAGTTTTCTATAACGCTCATAATCGAGTCCATAACATATTTTGCGTCTGCGCCACGGCAGAAGTCTAAAATTGCATTTCTGAACACATAGTTCATTACGGAGTCGAGCTGTTCGCCGAGGAGGAATTTTCGCCTTGCGCCGTAGCTTTCCTTGTTGCTTGCGTCCTCCCAGACCTCGCCCACGATAAAGCCCTCGGGATTTTCTGCCTTTACAGCCTTACGCAGATTTTCCATAAATTCATCGGGCAGCTCGTCGGCTACATCAAGTCGCCAGCCTGAGTTTCCGTAACGCATATAGGTTCTCACAATGCCGTCCTCGCCGTTGATGTATTCGTTGAACTGCGGGTCGGTTTCGTTGACCTCGGGCAGGGTGTAAAAGCCCCACCACGAATGGTAATTGTTCGGCCATTCGTTGAACTTATACCAGCTGAAATACGGGGAATTTTTATCCCTGTATGCGCCTGTATTCTCGCCGTATCTTCCGCTGCGGTTAAAATACTTGCTGTCTGAGCCTG
The DNA here is from genome assembly GCA_051880895.1 of Ruminococcus sp. Lineage (GTDB taxonomy): Bacteria > Bacillota > Clostridia > Oscillospirales > Acutalibacteraceae > Ruminococcoides. The sequence goes on from JBJEOV010000050.1 coordinate 34,395, forward strand.
TGTGAGAGTAAACGCCGTCATTTATTACATGGATACCACGCTTTTTAGCCTCTGCGCAAAGCTCTATAAAGTCCTCGTTCGTGCCGAGAATCGGGTCAACCCTTGAGTAGTCGCCCGTATCGTAGCGGTGGTTTGAATATGCCTCGCCGATAGGATTGAGATAAATACAGCTTACGCCCAAATCCTCGAGGTAGTCGAGCTTTTGAGTGATGCCCTTGAGGTCGCCCATAAAGAAGTCGCTGTTTGTAATTTCGCCGTGCTCGTTAGGCCACCACTGCGGAAGTGCGTACCAGTCGGTGTTGCGCTGAAAGTCGGTGCGGGTGAGATTTTTTTCCTCGCCGCTGAAATTAAAACGGTCAGGCAGAATCTGGTACATAACGCCGCCGACAGGCCATTTCGGAGTTGTAAAGCCCTTTTTGTAGCAGGTTATCTGCCAGCTCCTGCCCGGCGAGGTTTCTATTGTGCTGATATTATATGGATCTGACGGCACAATGTATCTTATGCCGTACTTGGTGTGAAGCTTAAAGCCATACCAGTACAGACCGATTCTGTCGGGGGTAAAGTCAGCCTCCCATATTTCTGTTGCCTCATCAAAGGTGCCGCACCAGAAAAAGCCGTAATACTCCCAGTTGTAATCGTAATCATACTTTACCGCAAGCTCCGCCTTCTGAGTGTGAAGCTCCCTCGGCAAAAGTATTCTTAAATGTATGGTTGTTCCCTCTTCAACTGCGCCGAACGGCGTGCGATAGTAAATTTTTCGTGAATCAAAAGGAACCGGCATATAATCACATCCCTGTAAAATAATATTCCGCAAAAGTGTTTTTGATATGTAATGTTAATAAATTGTCATTAATTTCTAGCAAAACCACAATATTATAAAAAATATACCAATGCGAAAACGACAATGGGTGCTGTTTTTGTCGCATATGATATATAATACCACAAAATCAGGGGGTTTACAATATAATTGACAAATATAAGCAAAAAACCGACATATCAGGATAATTTTGTCAAAATTAGATTACAACTTTAACATAATTCTTTAATAACACAGGATTTTATATTATAATTTAATGTGGATTATAATTTATTTTGAAAAGCTCTGATTTCCTCTTCAGGGCTTGAATACAAAGAGGTGCTGTAATGAATAATAAAAGAAAGGTCAGCGTACAGATTGAGGGACGAAGCTATGCGTTGATTACTGCTGAAGATGAAAAATATGTGCAGGGCGTTGCCGACGAGGTTATAGCACAAATCAAAGAGATTGTAGCGTCGAGCCATCACCTTGACACAAGGGACTGCGCTGTGCTGGCGGCTCTTAATTTCTGCGACGACCGCAACAAGGCCCTGCGCAACAAAAAGGAGTGCATCTCCAAGGCAGACAAGATTATTCGCCAGACAAACGACCTCAACAAACAATGCTCCGAATACAAAACCCGTCTTGCCGAGGTGATTAACGAAAACACCGCACTCACACGCAAATACAAAAGACTGCAAAAGGAAAACGAACAGCTGAGAAATGCTCTGCAAAGGGCGGTTAATTCTGCTCAGTCAGACGAAACCGCCGCAGACGAGGACGGCGAAAGCGATGAAATCCTCAGAAAAATGCGACAGCAGCAAATCTCGCTTTTTGACTGATACAAACTGATACAATGCCTATGAAAAATAAAATTGAAATTCTTGCGCCTGCGGGCAGTATGGACAGCGTTGTGGCGGCTGTGCGAAGCGGCGCAGACGCTGTTTACCTGGGCGAAAAGGAATTTTCCGCCCGTTCCTCTGCACATAATTTTGACGAAAACGAGCTTAAACAGGCTGTGCGCTACTGCCACATTCACTCGGTTAAGGTGTATGTTACCCTCAATACAATAGTTTTTGACGACGAAATGCAAAGGCTCAAGGAGGCAATTCTTATTGCGGCAAGAGCCGATGTTGACGCACTTATCGTGCAGAATATGGGCGTTGCCCGACTTGCCCGTCAGCTTGTGCCGTCAATGCACCTCCACGCTTCCACCCAGATGAGCGTTCACTCTTACCTCGGGGTAAAGGCTCTTTACGAAATGGGCTTTGAGCGTGTGGTGGTTTCGAGGGAGATGAGCAGAAAGGAGCTTGAAAAAGCCTGCGAAATCCCCGTTGATCTTGAGGTGTTCGTTCACGGTGCGCTGTGTATGTGCGTGTCGGGACAATGCTATTTCAGCGCAATGCTCGGCTCAAGAAGCGGCAATCGTGGCGCCTGCGCTCAGCCCTGCCGTCTGCCCTTTTCTGTCGGCAAGGCAAGGGACGGTCACGCTCTCAGCCTTAAGGACAACAGCATTATACCATATATTACGCAGCTTGAAGAAATGGGTGTTGCCTCTGCCAAAATCGAGGGCAGAATGAAACGCCCCGAGTATGTTGCGGCTGCGGTGAGAGCCTGTAGGGAACAGCGTGACAACGGCTTTGTCAGCGATGATACCGCCGAGGCTTTAAAAAGCGTTTTTTCACGCACAGGCTTTACCGACGGCTACTACACAGGCAAAACAGGGTACGAGATGTTCGGCTATCGGCGGAAAAATGATGTTGTGTCGGCTGACGAAAAGCTATTTTCAAAAATTCGTCAGGAATACAAGGACGAGCTTTCTAACATTGCGATAAGCGGCACTTTTACGGCGAAAATCGGGGAAAAGCCAACCCTTGAAATAACAGACGGCAGTCACACCGTTAAGGTGACCTCCGATTTTATCTGCCAGCAGGCTCAGAGGGTTGCGCTTGATAAGGAAAAATGCGAAGCTCAGCTGAAAAAGACGGGCGCAACGGCATATTTCTTTGAAAGCCTGAGTATAAATACAGAGGACAGCCTTTCCCTCCCCCTCTCTGTGCTGAACGCTATGCGAAGAGATGCGCTTAATCGACTTGACGATTTAAGGGCGGTGCGGCACAATTACAAAATTAACGATATAGAAATCACCGAGCCTGACACCTCGCTTGTGCCAAAGGGCAACGGTGTGAGGGCGAGAATGACGACTGCGAAATTTTCGCCTGCCTTTAAAGCCTGCGAGCTGATTTATGTTCCGATTTTTACCGACAACGAAAAGCTGAAGGCTCTGCTTGCCGAGGGCTACAATATCGGCGTGGAAATTCCGAGAGGTCTTTTTAAAAATGAAGAGCGGATTGCAAAAAGGCTCGGCGAGGTAAAACAGCTCGGCATTAATGACGCCCTCTGCTCAAATCTTGCGGCTGTGTATATGGCTAAGGCTGAAAAAATGCGTGTGCACGGCGGCTTTGGTCTTAACCTTGTGAACACCTACGATTTGCTGTGGGCGGAGGAATACGGTCTTGAGGATGCGGAGCTGAGCTTTGAGCTTACCTTTGAGCGTATTAACCGGCTCGGCGGCAGGATTGCGAGGGGCATCATCACCTACGGACATCTTCCGCTTATGCTTACAGTCAACTGCCCTGCAAAGAGCGAGAACATCTCCTGCAAATCCTGCAAAAATTCCTCAGAAATGACGGACAGACGGGGAGAGAAATTCCCGTTGAAATGTGACGGAATATGCACGGAGGTGCTGAATTGCGTACCTCTTTATATTGCCGACAAGGAAATTTCAGGACTTTCCACATCTTTCCACACCATTAGATTAACTGTTGAAAACTATGTTGAAACTGTGGAAAGCATATGCGAATTTACGGCAAATCCGATGTTAAAAGTCAAATCAACAAGAGGTTTATACATCAGGGGTGTTAAATAGTATTGTTAAAACAATGTTAATGTTGAAATCTATGTTAAAATTGTTTAAAAGAATTATTTAAAATTCTGTAATGGAATTTACAATTTTTTAATATTCCAATAAGATATTATTAAAAAGAAATTAAAATCCTTTTTGCAGGTATCTTTTAAAATTCCTGCAAAAACTGCTTATAAATGCAGTCTAAGGTGAAAGGATAATTATGGAATTAAGGATAAAAAAGGTAAAGGATAACGCAAAAATCCCCAAAGCTGCAACAAGCGGTTCAGCCGGTATGGATTTATATGCCTGCATTGACGAAAAAATCACAGTCGAGCCGCAAAAGATAGTTGTTATTCCAACGGGAATTGCAATAGAATTGCCTGACCCGTCCTCTGCGGCGTTTATTTACGCAAGGAGCGGACTCGGCATCAGGCACGGCATCTGCCTTGCAAACGGCGTCGGCGTTATTGACAGCGATTACAGGGGCGAAATCTGCGTTGGTCTTTGCAATGTTTCTGACGAGCCGTACACTGTTGAGCCGTTTGAAAGAATAGCGCAGATGGTGATTGCTCCGGTAATTGTGCCGACCGTTACCGAGGTAACCAAGCTTTCCGACACCGAAAGGGGTGCAGGCGGTTTCGGCTCAACGGGAACGGTTTAAATAATGAATAATGAAAAATGAATGATGAATAATTTGCATCAACGATGTTTTTTCTTTATTAAATGCAAAAATATTATAACCTGCTTTACGGCAATATATAATTCTGATAGAGCAGGATTTCAGGAGGATACTTATGGCAGATTTTAAGAAAATTAACCCGACAGACATCAGCGAGAGCATATTCGACCTTATCGGCAAGGACTGGGCGCTCGTGACAAGCGGTAATGCCGAAAAATTCAACACTATGACCGTCAGCTGGGGCGGCGCAGGAATTATGTGGGGCAAGCCGGTTGCTTTTACATTCATACGCCCTCAGCGTTACACCTTTGAATTTACCGAGAAAAACGGTTACTACACAATGAGCTTTTTTGACGAAAAATACCGTGACGCTCTGAAGCTTTGCGGCTCAAAAAGCGGCAGAGATGTTGACAAGGTTGCTCAGACAGGACTTACACCGGCATTTACCGAGGACGGTATTCCGTATTTTGCCGAGGCAAAGCTTGTGCTTGTGTGCAAAAAGCTGTATTCACAATTTCTCAACAGCGAGAGCGTTGTTGATGAGGCAACCGTGAGCAAATGGTATGACAACGATTTCCACAAAATGTATATCAGCGAAATAGTAGAGGTTTTAGCAAAATAAAGTGTTTTTAACCGAAAAAATAACAGACAGATGTTATCCTGCATCTGTCTGTTGCTTTTTGCGCTTTGAACAAAAAATATGAACAACTGAAAAGCACCGTGCCAATAGGAACACGGTGCTTTCCTGTTCTTAAAAAATGAGGGGTACAATTACGGGCCGAGTGCCCGTATTGAGGAGGGTAGAACAATATACTCGGCGGTTGCGGTTCCGCCTTTTGAGTACGGTTATATTAAACTATATTTGTTTGAAAATCGTGTGAACTTAATATGAAATCCTATTGAAAAATGTTTTTTCCGGGCAGACGGTAAGCTGTAATCTTTAATTTTGTTTCCCGATCGAATTATTTTTTGAATATTCTATAAAAAATTTCAAAAAACTGAAACAAATGTTTGATTTTTTGAAAGGAATATGTTATAATGTTCATAACCGAAAGTATTTGTTTACAAATCGGCACTTCTGCAAATTTGTGAGGTCGCTATGAAACCATTAAGCAAAAGCCAGCAGGCTATTTTTAATTTCTTAAAACAATGCGCAAACGAGGGCAGAACTCCCTCTGTGCGTGAAATATGCGAGGCAACGGGGTTAAAATCTACCTCGACCGTACACCACCACCTCGGCGCACTTGAGGAAAAGGGGCTGATTGAGCGTGAGCACGGTCTTAACCGCTGTATCCGCATCACGGGCGAAGAGCGCAGTGTGAATGTTCCGCTTGTGGGCAGTGTTGCCGCAGGCTATCCTGTGCTTGCCGTGGAGGAAATCGAGTCATACATACCTATTCCCGAAAGTCTGTGCCGTGGCAGAGAGCTTTTTGCCCTCAATGTTAAGGGCGAAAGTATGATAAAAGCAGGAATTTATGACGGCGACATTGTAATTGTTCACCGTACGCCTGTAGCCTCAAACGGCGAGATTGTTGTGGCTCTTATTGAGGACGAGGCAACCGTAAAGCGTTTTTACAAGGAAAACGGACATTTCAGACTACAGCCTGAAAATGACGACTTTGAGCCGATTATCGCAGACGAGGTTGCAATACTCGGCAAGGTGATTTCACTTATCAGATATTACTGAGCAGCTTTGGGCGGAATCGCATACCGTTTTTGCGGTTACGCCCTGATTTTCGGCATAATAAAACGAAAAAGGACAGCAGTCGAAGAATCTGCTGTCTTTTTTCATTTTTATTTAAAGAGAGAGGTGTTAGCTGTTTTATGCAAAGCCGAGCGATAAGCTGAGAAAATGCCGCCGTTCTAACTTAAAGCGAGATGTATAAATCATCAACAGTATAGGTTAAAGCTCCGCTTTCGGAGTCGTTTTTTATGTACCAGTAAACCGACACAACAGAATCCTTTTCACCTGATTTTGCAGGAATACTGAGGTTTGTGATTACAGGCACCTCGTTGCTCTGATTGCCGACTGTGACCACACATTCTGCGGTAAGACAATCACCGTATATACCATATGCTTTTACGGTTACAGTTGCTGTGCCTGCCGATACACCGGTAATAATTCCGTTGCTGTCAACTGTAACAACATTATTATTGCTTGATTCATACTGAACGCTTGCGCCTCTGCAATCAGCCTTGATATCAAGCTGTTCGCCTTCCATTACGGTTGCGTCCGAATAAAAAGTATTTATACCGGCAGATGTATCAGAAACTGCGTTATCGGTATGATAATCATTATCATAGTGATACCAGAGAATGGTATTCTGATAATCAACATCTGTGTTGTCGCCACCGTCATAATATTTTCCGCTTTTCTGCAATACAATACCGTTGGCACTGTACGGTATAGTGGCTACATACATATTATAGTTTGCCGTATAATTATTATATCTGTTTACAGTATATGACTTACTGCTGGCATACTTTGTTGCTCCGACCTGTGCGTCACCGCTTGAATTACTGACATTCTGTGTCCAGTAATGAACTGCAAAATCAGTCGGATTTGGGCTTTGAGAGGTTACGATACCCACATAAACATTCTTTTTATTTATCTCGCTCTTTATTTTATTTGAGCCGATTTCGTTATAGCTGTAGTTTTTATAAGTCCTCAGCGGACTGTTCACACCAAGGTAAAAGCTGCCGCTGCTGCCGGTCTTTAAATTTGCGAGATAAAGTGACACGCTCTGGGCGGTATTGCCCGAATTTGTTATATCTGTGCGGTAATATTTGCGGTCGCCAGCGGAAATTCCGCTGCTTTCGCTAAAGCTTGTTGCCTTGTTTTCGCCATAGGTTTTACCGTCGGACGAAGAATATGTTGCCATTGTAATATTTTCACCGTTTGAGGTATTATAGCTCAGAGCCGTTTCGGAATCGTTGTTGCTCCACTTGAAGTAACCGCCTGTCTGAGAGCCACGGGTGAACCACGAAAAACTCGGATAGCAAATCAGCATAAGGCATAGAATCACGCTGAGTACTGTTAATGCAATTATTTTAGACTTTTTCATAGGTTCACCTCCGAATAAATATATTACTTTTGTTCCCAACCGTTTGTGTCGTTTTTCAGGTATCTGGTAACCGTATTATCACTTGTTGAAAGTACATATTTTACATATGCCGCATTTTTGGGAAGTTCTATATTAGCTGTTTGCGGACTGTTATTATTATTAAATATAATGCGCGTATATGTTTTTCCGTTTTCGCTTAAATTAAAGGTATAACTATATAATCCGCTGTTTTCTTTCGTCATTGCAGTTCCAGGCCAAGCTGCTTTCCACTTATCTCCTGAATAGCTATCGTCCCACACATAAATATACGGTGTATTCCCCCAATTACTGTTTTGGCTTTTATCAAAGTAAACAGTAACCTTACTTACCTTGAATATAGCGTATATTTCCAAATTTCCACTAACGGTAATTTGTGTATTATTTTCAATTTTACTGCCATCTGTGCCTGTTTTTGTATAATACCAGCCGACAAATGTGTAATTCGAGTTAGCTTCTTGAGTAAATATATTTTCAAGCGTTATATTTTCGCCATAATGAGCCGTATATTCTGCTTTACTATCGGCTGTACCGCCGGAAGCAAGTTGTACTGTACCGCCTGTAGTAGAAGCATCATCCTTGCCTGATACTATTGAATATACAGTAACTTTACAGTTACCGGGAGTAAAGCTTGCAACATAATTCAAATCGGAATTTGCGGTTACTGTTACGGATGAGCTTGTGCTTGTTACTGAGCCTGCTGTCCACTGCTTGAACTGATAACCGTTGTTTGCAGTTGCTGTAAATGTAACGCTTGTGCCTTTGGTAACTCTGTAGCCTGTTACATCATTGCCGTTCTGCGTTACTTTTACAGTACCGTAACTCGAGGAAGAGTCAACGCTCGCATTTACAAGCACGCCTGTACCCCAGTAGCCGGTGTTCTTAGAGGTTACTGTGTAGGCTGTTTCTGTTCCTCTTGTAAGTCCGCTTTGTTTAAATTTAGAAGTGTTGTCTGTATCTTCTTCAAAATCAAGACCGGTCACGCTCGTTGGGATGTAGCATCTCCAGCGATTTTCGTAATAACTCATCTGAACAGAAATATCATTATATTTAAGCGCAATATGCTTAGCCTGATGCGCCTCTCCGGGAACTGGAAGTACTGCGTTTGCTGTATTTTCAGCATTAAGTGTAATTTCTGTTACATCGTCCCATGTGCCTCTGCAATTACCGTTATTATCATATGCCGCACCGTATGCGGTGTAGGTCGTTTTATCGGTCTGATATTTTGAAGTCCATTTATTATAAACTTTATTTTTATCGCTCAAATCATTATTACTAAGTGATGTAACATCTTTTGATGTTCTGTAGAAACAAATATCCGTTGCTTCGGTGTATTCTACAGTCAGGACATTGACATACCACTTATCCTGTGACTCATTCTTCATTTCATAAAATTCTGAGCCATCATACATCCACATCTTAGCATTGTCATTTTTTATCCACTGCCATACATTTTTATTGCTGTCGTTCTGGTCATTGTAGGCAGAGGTTCTGTCAGCAAATGTAAATCTTGTGGAGCCGACTGCGATAATCTCAAGTCCTTCAACCGATACTTTGCCGGTTGCTTTTGTACAGCCCGGATCCTCAAGCCAGAGCGAAACCGTAAGTGTTGCGGTCCGGTTTTCATTTACTGTAAAAAGCTCCGATTTTCCTCTTAAAAAATCACTGAAGGATTTTACGGAAACATTTGTTGTGTCGCCGCTGATGCTATTTACAGACTCAGCGTTTGCGTTGCTGTTTGCAAATATCCCCTTGCTGTTATTATCAAGGAAAAATGCCATTCTTACGGAATTGTCAGTATTTTCCAAGGTCTGACCGTTAATTTTAATTGTGGGTGCCTGCCTGAAATAAAATGTTCTGTCAGCGCTTTCGGCCTTGATTTTTAAAGAAAAGCTGATGTAATTTGCATTTCTATCATTCAGATTGCCTTTTCTGTAGCTTTGCGTTGAGCTGCCTGCTCTCGCCTTGACAGGGAAGTAAAAATCCTTGCCGTCGGGACTTGAGCAGGATGCAAGATGAACATTGCCCGACTCGCTGAAATAGGAGTCAAGATTGATTGCGGTGTCCGCAGCATTTATGTTTGCCGTATTATTGATGCCTGAGTCCACAACACCGTCGTTCTGGGTTAAGATTTTCAGCGAGGATATTGTTTCTGTCCAGGCAAAGACAGAAACTGCGCTTATCATAATAATTTCAATGAGAGCCACAACGGCTATGATATTCTTTTTTATAAGGTTTTTATTAAAAAGCTTTTTCACCGTGTGACCCTCCTTTAGTTATTCTTGTACTGTAATCTTGTCATTTGAATTTACGGTACACTTGTATGTTGTATTACCCTTGATTTTAATGTTCAGATTCCATTGATAATAGCTTGTGCCTGATGTATTACGCATTTCTATTCTCTCAAAGGTAGAACCGCTTGGAATTATAGCGTTAAGGTACTCAACATAGCAGTAGCCTTTTTCTTTAAGCTCAACCTCTCTACCGTTGCTGAATACAGCATAAATTTTGTCGCCATTAGCATAGTTTCTGTAAACCCAAGAACTGCTTGAATTGTCCTGAAGTGTAACAGTAATATAGCAATCTGATCCGCCTACAACAGTTTCTTTCTTGGTAATTGTAAACTTGTAGCTGTCTTCGGTTGAAACATCAAGAGTTATGGTGTAATCGCCTGAGGTTGTAGTATTCAAGGTAAATTTTGCTGAACCTTCAGCCTTTGCTATTGATTGGTCGGTCACGGTATCCGTAATAGTAGAGCTTGCGCCGTAATAGGACTCAGATGTTGCAGAATCCGCTGTTATAACATTCTTGAAGTTGAATGTATAACTGCTGTTTTCATTAAGTGATACTGTGTAAGTATAAACATTATCTGTGCCAAGCTGAGAAACAAGCTTCTGCTCGGTACTGCTTCCGCTGAAGTCAGAGCACAAATACCAGTCGGAGGTCTTTGTTGAGCCTGACGAACCCGAACCCTCAGTTTCTTTTCCGCCGGTTGCAGCCCAATATCCCTTACAAGGATACGGTCTGTACTTTTCGGTAGTCTGGTATCCGTTGCCGCCCTTGGCTACATACCTTACACAGCGGATATTTTTTCCGCCGTCACCCTGCTTTATTCGGGTTTCTTCAAGGTCTTTTACAATTTGATCGTCATACATTGAATTTACGCCCGGCTGGGTGTACCACGCATTCCATACCGTCTTTTCAGTCGGACTGTAACGGTTAAATATAATATTAGTCACAATACCCGACGGCAGCGACGCTCTCCAGGTATAGTCTGTGTCATAGTCAGGTGATTTCAGCATAGCAAGTGTTTTTTGCCTGCCGGTTTTTGCGTCGATATATGACATTGTTACAATACAGTTGTCAGTATTTATCCAGTGATATACACCGCTGCCGGGAGCATCTCCGACGGTATCGTCAACAAACTCAATGGTGTCCATATTATCCCAGTTGGTTTCAAAATCCACCATTATATTAACGCTTTGTCCGACAAAGCTCTGACAGATTGAGCCTGTATCAGAGCCGTTTTTAATCAGATTTCCACCCTCAAGCCACGCTACCATTGTGACATCAAGCTGTTCTCCGTCTTTAATGGTGAATATCGGATTATTTGTAGAAAAATAATAATGTGCAAAAGAATGTGCTTTTGACTCCGAAACAATCGGGGTGCCGTCGTCAGCGGTATTGCTGACTGCCTTGTAGGTTGTGGCATACTCATTAATAGCAGCAGTGGGGTCAATAACAATCGGGGCTTCGCTGCTGTCAAGAATAAAGGCAATTCTTATCGGACAGTCAACCGCAGTCTGCTCATTATTCTTTTGAAGGTCAGTGGAATACACATTTTCACCAACCGTTACAACAAAGTCTTTGACATAAACATCTGTATCGCCTGAGTCGGAGCTGAGTGTAAAGTCCTTATAGTAATATTTTACATTTTTATCTCCTGCGTTGCCCTCTCTGAAAAACATATCGGAGGTTGTGGTCGTGAAGGACTCTGACGCCGGAAAATACATATTTCTGCCGTCAACGCTTGAGGCTTCTGCAAGCTTAAGGTTGTCTGCCAGCTTAATCTGACCTGACAGCTCTTCACCGCTGTTTACTCTCATTCCTGCCGTTGCATTCAGAGTGATTGCGGTTGTGTCAAAACTCGCCGAGTCCTTCTGGGTAAACCACGAAAAGGTTGCGGTAATAAGCACCGCCGAAACAAGAAAAAGTGAAACATACGAGGTAAAAAGCTTTTTTCTGTCAACCTTTAAATTCTGAGATTTTCTGATTAAAAAGTCCTGAATCAGCTTTTCGAGCTTCATATGCCTCACCTGCCTTTATTATTTATATAATGCCTGCTGAACAATTCAAAAACATAGAAATCATCAAACAAGTTGCGATTTTTTGAATTGTTCAGGTGCAAGGTTTTTGAGTTTATTCACTCAAAAACCTTG
>JBJEOV010000051.1:0-12142 GCA_051880895.1 Ruminococcus sp.
AGGAGTACAGACAGGCTGTTCTTCCACGCAGAACGCTTACCGATATTATTTCAACTTTCTGCGACGGCATAAGGGACAACGGCTTTGAGTCGGGATTGTATTCAGCAAAGTCAATGCTTGTTGACAGTGCGTATCCTGATGAGCTGTCGAGCAAATATTTAATTTGGCTTGCCTCACCTAATAATTCATTTGATGAACTTCCGTCATTCGTTGACATTCATCAGTACAGTTGGAACGGCAGGGTTGACGGAATTTCCGAAAAGGTCGATATGAATTACATATACAACCTTAACCCATAATTAAGAATGGAGGAATACAAATGAAAATGACAACAGCAGAAAAACTGAAAAAGGTAATTTCAGATATTGAAAACACAAAATCTGAAATTGAAAAATCAAAAGCGAAAATTAAAAAATTAACTCTGCAGAAAAAGAAACTTGAACAGCAAATTGAAAAAGAAAAACACAACGAGCTTTGTTCGGTTTTGTCTGATTACGGAATTAAATCCGTAAACGACTTTCAGGAATTTTTAGAAAAATATTCCGAGGGAACGAACCCGTCAGAAAACACAAATAATGAAATTTGATTGAAAAGCAAATTTCAGCTTATACAGAAAAAGTTTCTTTTTCTGTTGGTGAGCGTAAGCGATTTAGTTTTTTGCAAACAAAAAACTAAGGGGTTTCAGGGGGGTATCACCTGACCAGCGATTTGTACGCACAAATCGGATTTCGTGCGTACGAAATCTGTGCTGGCACATCATCACTTCGTGCCGAAATGATGATGTAAAAACCCGCAGAAAAGAAAAGCCCGAATTGGTGCAAAATCGTAATTTTGGAGGGGCAGAATGAAAGAAAATGCTAAAAGCTATAGAATATATATAAGAGTGTCAGAGGCGGAAAAGGCTGATATTGCATATCAGGCTGCACTCAACGATATGTCAATATCCGAGTTTGTACTGAAATGCGTGAGAAGGAAACGGATTGTAGTTTGTGAGAATTTTCCCGAATTAATTTTTCAGCTTTCACGCCTCGGTAACAATCTTAATCAGATTGCGGCTGTTGCAAATACGAACAAGTACATTTCCGAAAGACAGCTTTCCGAGGTTAAAAACATTCTATCCGAATGCTATCAGAAAATGTCTGAGTTCGTATCCTTCGTTTGCGAGCCAAAAGACAAAAACGAAAACACGGCAAACCAATTAAGCGAGGAAGTTGTAGAGGAAATCAATAATGCTCTGGCAATCATTAACAGCAGGATAAATTCATATTCTGCAAAGAAGGAAGTTTAATGGCAGTAATTAAAACTATAAGCAAGGACAAACACGATGTTTCAAACAGAATGTACTCCAACGCTCACATATTCAATGCGCTTAACTACATAACAAGAAAGGATAAGACAACTAAGGAACTGACTTATTGCAATTTGTCAAACTCCGGTTTTACAAATTGGGAAACAACAAAGTTCTTTGAGCAGACAAGAGAAATGTATGATAAGAATAACAAAATTGTTGCTCATCACTTAGTCCAGTCTTTTTCTGATAACGATAATATTTCTCCCGAGCAGGCAAACAAAATCGGCAGGGAGCTTATTCAGAAATGCTTTCCCGATATGCAGGTTGTTATGACTACTCATATTGATAAAAAACATTTACATAATCATTTCGTAATAAATTCGGTATCACCTATTGACGGTCACAAATTTCTTGACAATATGAAAACTGTAAGAATGATTAGACGGGCGTCTGATGAGCTTTGCTATAAATACGGTTTAAATGTAATTGAAAATCCGAAAAATAAATCCGACAGACTTGACGATGCAACATTCCGAAAAGCCATTGAGGGCAAGAGTTGGAAGTTCAATCTTGTAAACGACATAGACAAAGCTCTTGAAAACTGTAAGACAAAAAATGAATTTATAAACTTTTTTAAAAGCAAGGACTACGAAATTAAATACGGCAACGCTCATATCGTTTTTCATAAAAACGGTGAAACAAAATCTATCAGAGCCGATACGCTCGCAAAGCAATTCGGCAACAAATATACCAAAGCAAATATTGATAAAGCTTTGGGAATTGAAAATACAATAAGGAAAAAGAAAAACATTAAAGAAGAAAATCCGGAAACGATTATTGAGAATATGGAACAGGAGGCTAAAAAATTATGGGAGCGTTACGAAAAGCGTTACGCTGACAAAATCAGAATTTCAAGTCTGAAATTTTTTGAGAGCCTGTTGTTTTTCAAAAACCCGTTCATATTCACAATCAGGTTACTGAAAAATATTTTTTCAAATTCAAAAAAGTCAGTTCATAAAAATGCAATTAAGCAAAGCTTAAAATACAAAGTCCGAGAAACAACGGACTACAAAAGAATGCGTAAAAGAATTTCCAATGTTCCGTACAAGGAGCTTACTCAGACAATCGGCAACACCGCTCAGATAAAGCTCTACAGCTTTCAGCTTGCAAGACTTTTTAACGAGGGTATTTTGTGTTACGCAAATATTGATATGGTAAGCGGCACGGCAATGGTTACGGTTAAGGAACATAACCTGAAACGCATTGCCGATGTTCTGGGACTTGAAAACGCTGACTCTTTAATTATTCAAGCCGATACCATCAGAAACAGAAAAACATATTCTGCTTTGAAAAGGTCGGGAAAAAAATTAGAGTATCTGATTGTTAATCAAAAGCAAATCGACGCACTGAATTACAGATGCGTCAGGTTTGCAAAATTTCAAAAGGGCGAAGATAAATTTAATATTGTCTTTACTCAGGATGATAAGGACAGAATATTAAATATACTATATCCGAATAAAACTACAGAGCCTGACGCACCTACATTTGTTCAGGTAAACTCACAAATCAACAGACGGCTGAAAAGGCAGTCCGAGGAAACAGGCGAAAAGCTCTGCTATAAAATTATCGACAGCAAGCAATATGAAATGCTTAAAAACACAAATATTGATTTTGCAGTTTTCAAAAAGAAAAACGGAAAATATAATATCGTTTTTCTTGAAAGCAGCAGTAACAATATAAACAAATTACTTTATCCCGGAAAGAAGGTGTCCCTGCAATAACAGCTTTGCAGGCTGAAAAACAAAATTGACATTATAAGAAAAGGAGGACTCATTATGCTACCAAACTTAAACCCTTTTAAGTGCGATGGACTTTATTACTTTTATAAAAAAAGTCCACATCAGGTTTGACTTTTACGCTTTAAAGTAATAAAATGATAGGAGGATATTAATGTCAATCGAATATCAAAATCAAGTCCATAATTATTATCATATGCTTGAAAAAGAAACTAAAAATATAACTGCAACACCTGAAGACTGGCTTAAATTTTTACACACTTCTTGCAATAATTACAAACTTGACTTTAGAGAGCTTGTATTAGTTAATACTTCATATCCAAATGCAACAGCTTTGTTAGAAAGTAAAGATTGGAATAAAAAATTTGGCAGGCAAATATCAAAAAGTGCCTTTCCTGTTCCGTCTTTAGATTTTAAAACTGATATGCCTGTGATAAAATATTATTACGATATATCTCAGACTATCGAAACACCAAATTCTAAAACTGTTCCCATTTGGACTTATGATAAAAAATATGAAAAAAGTATTGTAAATGCCATTAATTCAAATTTTAAAATTAAAGCACTTAATTTTGAAACAGCTGTTGCAGGAGCAATAAATACTATTGCAAAAGTCAAGTTTGATAATTATTATAATAAATTAAAAAACATATATAGAAAAACATCAATTTCTAAATATGGCGATTCGGCTAAAAAAATACACTCAGATATGATAGCCAAAAGTGCTATGGCAGTGATTTGTTCTCGTTGCGGATTTAACATTACTCGAATTTTTAGTCCTGAAGATTTTAGAGAAGTTACATACTATGATAGCACACGAGTTACCATCTCGCTTGGGCAAGCAACATTAGAAACAGCAAACTCAGTTTTGCGTGTTATCTCATATACAATTTTTAAAGAAATCGAAAAGGAGAACACTTATGCAAACGAAAACAGTAAATGGCTTGGAGTACATCAAGGACAAAGAAGGATATTGGCGTCTGAACTTGGAACTTCCGAAAATAAAACTGAACTCTTGGGGAATAATGAGGAAGGATTACCTCAAGGAGAACGACCCGGTAGAGTACGAAATGCTGATGATAACAGGCGAGATGTTACCGCACCTCGACAGAGTTCAGACGCAGGCTCAGGAAATGATGGATACTCTTATCGAGCAGAAGAAAAAGGAACAGGGCGTGAACGAGGAGCTGAAGGCGAAGGACTGGCTCAAATTCGTTCAGATGGCAACCAACATTCAGGAGGAAGCTCGTCAGACAGTATTAAGAGAGCTGATATACATTTAAGCGAAAACAGAATAAACGATAATCAGAAAGCAGAGGAAACCGACAATTCCTCTGCTTTTTCTGTTTCTCAGGAGGACATTTATTCGGTTCTGAGCGAGGGAAGTATTGCAAGCAACAGCAAGTACAGAATTTACGAGCAATTCCAAAAGAACGAAACTCTTGAAAGCAATGCAAAATTCTTATCTCAGGAATACGGCGTCGGCGGAATGTCACCTACGCTTACGGTATCATATCTCAGTTTATTCTCAGATTCAAAGGGCATCAGGCTGACTAACAGCAAAAACGGTGCAAAGCAGTTAATAAACTGGAAAAAAGCTGCAGTCATTATATCCGACCTCATAAAAGCAGACAGATATTTTAATTCAGCCGAAAAAAGCGGATATATTGAATACAAATCCTCAAAAGCCGCTAAGAGCAGCACTGCTGAAAACAAAGCTCTGAAGGTGAGCAATGAAAACCGACAGGCGCATTACAAAGTCGGAGATAAATGCTATATCGGTGCTGATGAATACAAAATTACAGATATTTCGGAAAATACAGTAACTTTATACGATGACCGTTTTCCTCTCCTGAGTAAAGATATGAGCCGTGCTGAGTTTGAAAGAAAAATATCTGAAAATACATTTAATGAGCATTTGTTTGGCGCAGAAAATACGGTTATTGACAAGGATTTATCCTTTTACAACCCTGACAGCGAACAGATTACATATATGTATTACAATCCGGATGCAGACTCAGGCGGTCAGCTTGTTATTACAAACATATCCTATGAACAAATTATTGAGGCATCACAAAGGTACTCCGATAACACATCTGAGTTTTTTGACTATATTGTTTCAGTAGGAAGACAAACTGCCGTCGATATTGACAGCGAATTCTTCCGTGATTCACTCGACAAATACAACAGTAACAGCCACTTTGCCGAAGGTCTGACTGATGATGTAAAAAATCAGCTTACAAATATTGCTTTGTCAGCCGATACCAATTTCAACCAAAGGGGTTATTATGACTCTTATTCGGAGATACAATCAGAACATCCCGATGCGATAGTACTGTTCCGTGTGGGTGACTTTTATGAGGTGTTAGGTGAGAATGCTCAAGAAGCAGCCGAGGCACTCAATTTAACGCTTATGTCACGAACAATTAACGGAGAAAAGATACCAATGGTCGGATTTCCGTCCTCTTTTCTTGAAGATAACGAAAACCTGCTTGTTGAAAACGGTCATAAAATAGTTACCGTTGAGCCGGAAAACATAAATTCAACTCGTCAGAATAGCATTAATGAAGATATTATTCAAGAATTGCACAAGCTTGTTGAAAGCCATCAGAACAATATAAAAAAAGCAGATAACGAAAAACAAACAATTGTCATTAATGCTTTTGCCGGTCCGGGAGCAGGTAAAACAACATCTTGTTTGGAAATTGCAGAAAAGCTGAAAAAGCAGGGATATGTAACAGAATATGTACAAGAGTACGCCAAAGAGCTTGTTTATGATAATAATTTTGAGTTGCTCGACGGCAGTATGCAAAATCAGTTTAATATTCTGAAAGAACAGCTCAGACGAGTAGACCGCTTGTATGGAAAAGTCGATTTCATTGTTACTGATGCGCCCTTATTGCTCAATCTCATTTATATCAAGGAGAATAGCAGTGAATATAAAGACAGCGTTACGGAGTTATTCAATGAGTTTGACAACTATAATTATTTTGTTGAGCGTGATACCTCTACATTCGAAACAGAGGGACGAATACACAATTTAGAACAAAGTTTACAAATCGACGATGAGCTGAAAGATACACTTGCTGAATTAAATATTGAGTATAAGACCTATACTCATTCTACAATTGATAATATTATCAGTGATGTAATTGAATACAAGAATAATTATTCTGTTTCTGCACAATTGAATCAACTTAACAAGGCTCAGGAATTTGCACAGCAAAACGATTTGCCTTTTTCTGATAAATTCAGTAAGGGTGCGGAAGATGATTTTGATACGGCAGTTTATGACGGAAGTATGTCAGCTGATGATTACGAAAAACTAAAGCAAGCAGAAAGCCACCTTGCAAGTGCTTATGAATACAAAATTGCGGATATTAACAATATCGGCAACATATTAAGAAAGCAATTCGCAAGTGATGAGATTATAAACATTGCTTATGCTTTCGGTATTTCCAATAGCTCTTGGTTCAAAGACGCTCACCCTCGTGATACTCACGAGAATGTGACTAAGCGTGAATTGAGGGATATAGACTCATCTGTGATTATTGACGGCATAAAGGTAAAAATAAACACCAATGATACAGGTGTCATTTTTTCGTCCGTCAATGCTGAATATTCTTATTCTTGGCAAGAGGTTGCTGAAACCTTTTATTCGGCGGTCTTGAATTACACTTTAGACGGTATGTACAGTGAAATTATCGCCGAAGCTCAGGATAATAAAGCGTCTGTCAGTACTTTTAACAATGTTCTTTCATCAGAGGAGTATCCAATTCAGAACGCAAGGGAAATTAAAATATCAAATGAATATATACAACTTGCCGAGGACGGAAAAGGCTACAACTTAATCGGTGATATTGAAAACGGAGCAAATGAAAACAAGGGTGTAATAATTAAAAATTTTGCTGACGAAAAAGAACTGGTAAATTATCTGAAGGATAAGAAATACCTGTTAAACGGCTACGGCATAAATACAGCAATATTTGAAACGGAATCCCAAAATACTCCCGTCATCGAACCAAAAACCGACCGTCCGACAATCACCTGTGTGTGGAGCGAGCATCCTGCCTTCGAGAACGGCAAAACCTACTCCGTTGCTGATTTTGACCTCAGAATGAAAAATTCTGATGCTGAATGGATTAAGTTAAGACAGCAAGAGATTGATACATACGGCAATGATATGAGGGCAATGTATCAGGCTTATGAAAACGGCGAAATTGACGGAGTACATCAGGGTTATGCAAAGGTAAAATTCACTGTAAATATGCCTAACGGCACTCATTATACCGAAAGACAGGATATAGGTGACGGTGACGGCGGTGTAATTGATTTTCTCCGAAAGGCTCCCGGATACAAGAATATAATTCCTTTACTTGAACAATCCATAAAAGATGAGCCTTCTCTGCTTACTCCTGTTTACGGTGAAGAATTTGCCGATGAGGTTTTAAAATCGGACAATTTGTCCACTAAAGTCCCGACAGAAAAAGAAAGTGAAATTATTTTTCTTTCTTCTGAGGGTAATAACTATGTTATCTCCGATGATAGCTTTGCCGATGGCACAAAAACCGAGCGTTATGCAAATAATATCAATGCAATAAAAACGCTCAAGCAGTTACAGGAGGAAAACAGAAACGCAACTCAGGCTGAGCAGGAAATACTTGCTAAATATGTAGGTTGGGGAGGACTTGACAGCTACTTCAAGGACGAAAACAACAGAGAATTAAAAGCTCTGCTTACTGATGACGAATACAGAGCAGCTAAAGCAAGCACACTGACATCATTCTATACTCCTCCTGCCGTAATCAGAGCAATTTATAAAACGCTTAATAATTTAGGCTTTAAGACCGGCAATATTCTTGAGCCGTCCTGCGGTGTTGGTAACTTTATGGGTTTAATACCACAGGATATGTCAGATAGTAAATTCTACGGAGTGGAGCTTGATACAATATCGGGTAATATCGCCTCAAAGCTTTATCCAAAAGCGAACATTGCCGTACAAGGCTACGAAACCTCAAAGCTGCCCGATAATTTCTTTGATGTTGCTGTGGGTAATGTCCCGTTTGCTCAGATAAAAGTGCTTGATAAAAAGTACGATAAGCACAACTTCCTTATTCACGATTACTTCTTTGCAAAAACTCTTGATAAGGTCAGACCCGGCGGCATAGTTGCTTTTGTAACCTCAAGAGGAACTATGGATAAAAAATCGGGCAAGGTGCGAAAGTACATAGCTCAGAGGGCGGAGCTGCTGGGTGCAATAAGGCTGCCAAACAACACCTTTTCAAGAACAGCAGGAACAGAGGTAACCTCTGATATTCTGATACTGAAAAAGCGTGAAAGAATGGTAGATATTGAGCCTGAATGGGTACATCTCGACAAGGACGATAACGGCATTGTTATTAACAGCTATTTTGTAAAGCACCCAGAAATGATACTCGGTGAAATGAAAGAGGTTTCCGGTCCGCACGGCTTAAAGCCCGAATGTATAGCATATAACAATGCAAGGCTTGAGGACTTGCTTGATGAGGCTGTATCCAATATCAACGGCGAATACAAGGCTCAGGAAATTGAAACAGAGCTTGACAGCGCAACAGACGATGAGGAATTAACTATTCCTGCAATACCCGGTGTGCGTAATTTCTCATATACGGTTGTTGACGGAGATATTTATTATCGCACAAACAGTATTATGAAAAAATCCGTCTTCAGCAAAACCGCAGAAGAGAGGGTTAAGGGTTTAATACAGGTCAGAGATGCAGTAAGAGAGGTTCTTGACAATCAGCTTGAGGATATGTCTGATGAGGATATAAAAAATGCTCAGGTACGGCTTAATCGCATTTATGATAATTTCATTAAGAAATACGGATATATTAACTCAAAGGCTAATATGAACGCTTTTAAGGAGGACAGCGCAATTCAGCTTGTCGCATCTCTCGAAGAATTTGACAGCGAAAAGAATTATAAAGGCAAGGCTGACATTTTTTCCAAGCGTACTATCAAGCCGCATAAGGCTGTAAGCAGTGTAGATACGGCGGCAGACGCACTTGCAGTATCGATTGCCGAAAAGGCAAAGGTCGATTTAAAGTATATGAGTAAATTATACAATAAGCCGGTGGAAGAGATTATCAGCGAGCTTGAGGGCGCAATCTTCAATGTTCCCGGCACTGATGAGTATCAGACTGCTGACGAATATTTATCGGGTAATGTCAGAGAAAAGCTCAGAGAGGCTCTGTCATACAGTTATGATAACCCCGAAAAATACGACAGCAATATTACTGCACTTAAAGCAGTTCAGCCTGCTGACCTGACTGCAAGCGAAATTGATGTACGCCTCGGCGCAACTTGGCTGCCGACAGAAGTCGTAAGAGATTTTATTTTTGAAACGCTCTCAACGCCGTATTATATGAGAGATTCCATTAATGTTTTGTATTCAAAATACAATTCAGAATGGAGAATAACCAACAAAAATTTTGATAAATCCGTAAACGCTCAGAACACCTACGGTACAAAAAGAATAAGCGCATACAAAATTATCGAAGATACTCTGAATTTAAGAGATGTAAAAATCTTTGATACAATTTATGAGGACGGAAAAGAAAAGAGAGTTCTTAACAAAAGCGAAACCGCAATAGCTCAGAGCAAGCAGGAAATGATTAAGAACCGCTTTTCGGGTTGGATATTTGCCGACAGGGACAGACGGGAAAGACTTTGCAGAATTTATAACGAAAAGTTCAATTCAATTCGTCCCCGTGAATATGACGGCTCTTTTCTTGTTCTTGAGGGTATGAGCAATGAAATCAAACTGAGAGAACATCAGCTCAATGCCGTTGCTCACGCAGTTTACGGCGGAAACACTCTTCTCGCACACACTGTCGGCGCAGGCAAAACCTTTGAAATGGTAGCAATAGCTATGGAAAGCAAGCGACTTGGCTTGTGTAATAAATCGCTTTTCGTAGTTCCGAATCACATAACGGAGCAGTTCGGAATAGAATTTTTACAGCTCTACCCTGCCGCTAATATTCTTGTTGCAACAAAAAAGGATTTTGAAACGCAAAACCGCAAAAAGTTCTGCAGCCGTATTGCAACGGGAGATTATGATGCAGTCATTATCGGTCATTCGCAATTTGAGAAAATCCCGATGAGCATTGAAAGACAGCGACAAATCATTGAAATGCAAATTGATGAGGTGATTAACAGCATAGCTGACGCAAAGAATAATAATGCCGAAAACTTTACGATTAAGCAGCTTGCAAAGACTCAGAAAAACCTTGAAATCCGCTTAGAAAAGCTCAACGACCAATCAAGGAAGGACGATGTAGTCACCTTTGAGGAGCTGGGCGTTGACAGGCTCTTTGTTGATGAGGCTCACTACTACAAAAATCTGTTCTTATACACCAAGATGCGCAATGTAGCAGGCATAGGACAGAGCGAGGCTCAGAAAAGCTCAGACCTCTTTATGAAATGCAGATACCTTGACGAATTAACCGAGGGCAAGGGCGTTATTTTTGCAACAGGCACTCCGATAAGCAACTCAATGACAGAGCTTTACACAATGCAGAGATATTTGCAGTACAACAAGCTCCTTGAGCAGGGACTTAACAATTTTGATGCGTGGGCAAGCACCTACGGCGAAACCGTAACGGCTCTTGAGCTTTCGCCTGAAGGCAACGGCTACAGAGCTAAAACACGCTTTGCAAAATTCTTCAATCTGCCTGAGCTTATGAGTTCATTCAGAGAGATTGCCGACATAAAAACAGCCGATGTTCTGAATTTGGATGTTCCAAAGGCAGAGCGGCATAATGTTCTTACCAAACCCTCAGAGCAACAAAAACAAATCCTTGAAGGTCTTGCCGACAGAGCAGAAAAAGTCCGTTCAAATAAGGTTGACCCCTCAACGGATAATATGCTCAAAATCACCAATGACGGCAGAAAGCTCGCTCTTGACCAAAGACTGATTAACCCGATGCTCCCCGATGATGAGAACAGCAAGCTCAATGCCTGCGCCGATAATATTTTTTCTCTGTGGGATAAAACCAAAGCAGACAGGCTTGCACAGATGGTTTTCTGTGATATTTCTACCCCCAACGGCTCAGGCGATTTTAATGTTTATGACGATTTAAAGGATAAGCTGATTAAAAAGGGTATTCCCGAAAATGAAATATCATTCATTCACGACGCTAAGACGAACATTCAGAAACAGGATATGTTCAGCAAGGTCAGAAGCGGAGATATTCGTGTAATCATCGGCTCAACAAGCAAGATGGGTGCAGGCACTAACTGTCAGGATAAGCTCATAGCACTGCATCACCTCGATTGCCCGTGGCGTCCTGCAGACCTGCAGCAGAGAGAAGGCAGAATTGTCCGTCAAGGCAATAAAAATCCTGTTGTGCAGATTTTCAGCTATGTAACAGAAAACACCTTTGACGCATATCTGTATCAGCTTGTCGAGAATAAGCAGAAGTTTATAAGTCAGATAATGACGAGTAAATCTCCTGTTCGTTCTGCGGAGGATATAGACGAAACGGCTCTTTCATATTCTGAAATTAAGGCTCTTGCAAGCGGTAATCCGCTCATCAAGGAGAAAATGGACTTGGATGTTGAGGTTGCAAAGCTCAGACTGTTAAAGGCAAATTTCTTATCCGTAAAATATGAGCTTGAGGACAAGATAGCCTCTATGTATCCGCTGAAAATTTCAAGCATTAAATATAATATCGAAAAAATTGAAGATGATATTAAGCTTGCAGAAAGCCATTCTGATGATGAAGATTTTTCATTAACACTCAGAGGTGTTACATATACCGATAAAAAAGAAGCAGGAAAACAGCTGCTTTTTGCCTGCGACAAAAGTGTCGGCTCTGAAAAAGTGCGAATAGGCGAATACAAGGGTTTTATTCTTGACTTACGCTTTGACTCTTACCACTCAAATAATTATATATTAACGCTCAACGGAAAAGCTCATTATGATGTGGAGCTGGGAATGGATACCTTTGGCAACATTACGAGAATGGACAATCTTCTCAAGAGTCTGCCCGACAGACTGCAGAGAGTTCAGAAC
>JBJEOV010000052.1:0-2713 GCA_051880895.1 Ruminococcus sp.
GAGCGATTGGCATTGGTGTACGAACACCTGCAACTACGTCCTCGCCCTGTGCGTTTGTAAGGAACTCACCCATGAGCTTCTTCTCACCTGTAGCAGGATCTCTTGTAAATGCAACGCCTGTACCGCAGTCGTCGCCCATATTACCGAATGCCATTGACTGAACATTAACAGCAGTACCCCATGAATACGGAATATCGTTGTCACGGCGGTAAACATTAGCTCTCGGGTTATCCCATGAACGGAATACAGCCTTGATGGCGCCCATAAGCTGCTCCTTAGGATCGTCAGGGAAGTCAACGCCGATTTTAGCCTTGTACTCAGCCTTAAACTGTCTTGCAAGCTCCTTGAGGTCGTCAGCGTCAAGCTCTACGTCCTGAGTAACGCCCTTCTTAGCCTTCATTTCGTCGATAAGCTCTTCAAAGTACTTCTTACCAACTTCCATAACTACATCGGAATACATCTGAATGAATCTTCTGTAGCAGTCCCAAGCCCAACGAGGATTGTTAGACTTCTTTGCAATAACCTCTACAACTTCTTCGTTAAGACCGAGGTTGAGGATTGTGTCCATCATACCGGGCATTGATGCTCTTGCACCTGAACGAACCGAAACGAGGAGAGGATTCTCTAAGTCGCCGAACTTCTTGCCGGTGATCTCTTCCATCTTGCCGATGTACTCGTTGATCTGACCCTGAATTTCGTCATTGATCTCTCTGCCGTCCTCATAGTACTGAGTACAAGCCTCTGTTGTAATTGTAAAGCCCTGTGGTACGGGAAGTCCTAAGCTTGTCATTTCTGCAAGGTTAGCACCCTTACCGCCGAGAAGCTCACGCATGTTAGCATTACCTTCTGAGAAAAGGTATACCCATTTGTTTGCCATTTTGGTAATCCTCCTAAAATAAATAAATTATACGGCTGTGGCGGAAAATATAACAAAATCCGTCCGCTTGTATAAGCCTACACATAATTATAACAAAGTTTGTTCAAAATAGCTATAGATTTTTAAAAATTTTTTCCTATAAAATTCATTTTTTTATTCCGACAATATTGTATAAATCGTTTAAATTTGACCGTAATGTTGTTTTTTTGTAAAATCCTCTTGAAATTTGTATTTTTTATGCGATAATATTAATATGTCTCGTTGTGTGCGTCTGCGGTTATCATACGGCGCATACGGCAAATAAACAGAATAACAAGGAGATTACATATGAGTAATTGTGCGATTATTCTTGCAGGCGGAGAGGGCAAGCGTATGAAAAGCGACAAGCCCAAGACTCTTTCCCTCGTGCTCGGCAGACCTATGCTTGAGTGGGTTATTTCTTCACTCAGAAAAGCAGGTATCAGCGACATCTGCATTGTAAAGGGATATAAAAAGGAATGTATTGACGAATTTGTTGCTACTCTTGATTTTAAGGTCGATACCGTTTATCAGGCTGAAAGGCTCGGTACAGGCCACGCCGTAATGATGGCGAAGGATTTTCTTGAGGCTCACAAGGGCGACAGCGTGGTAATTCTCAACGGCGATGCTCCGTTTATGGACAGCAGAACCATTGAAAAATCACTTGCTCAGCACAAAGAAACTCAGTCGAGCGCAACGGTAATTTCCGCAATGGTTGACGATCCGACAGGCTACGGCAGAATCGTACGTGATGAAAACGGCGATGTAAAAGCTATTGTAGAGCAGAAGGACGGCAGCGAGGAAATCCTTAAAATTAAGGAAGTAAACTCGGGCGGCTTCTGGTTTGACGCCGAAAAGCTCCTGTCCGTACTCGGCAGAATTTCGGCTGACAACAACGCAAGGGAATATTATCTTCCCGACGCATTAAAGCTTTTGCTTTCGGACGGCTGTAAGGTGGGCGCATATACCGCCGAGTGCAGCGACACTGTGCTTGGAGCAAATGATCCTGCACAGCTTGAGGAGCTTAATAATATTGCAAAAGACAGGGGATATACCTGTTAAGTAAATAGAGAATAATAAAAACTAAGGGTAAAAAGGAGCGATTACGATGAATTTTCACGGAAAAGACATTAAAATCTTTACCGGAAGCTCAAATGTAAATGTAGCCAAAGGAATTGCAGGCAGTCTTGGACTTCCGCTTGGCAAGAGCGAGTGCACTCAGTTTTCTGACGGTGAAATTGCTGTTTCTCTTCAGGAATCGGTAAGAGGCAGCGACTGCTTTATTGTTCAGTCAACCTGCACTCCGGTTAATGACAATTTAATGGAAATGCTCATTATGATTGACGCTATGAAGCGTGCATCTGCCGCAAGAATTACTGCCGTTATGCCTTACTTCGGCTATGCAAGACAGGATAGAAAGGCTAAGGCAAGAGATCCGATTTCGGCTAAGCTCTGCGCAGACATCATCACAACAGCAGGCGCTGACCGTGTGCTTACAATGGACCTTCACGCCAACCAGATTCAGGGCTTTTTCAATATCCCTGTTGACCACCTCTACGGCTCTCCTATCCTTGCAAACTATATGAGAGAGAAAATCGGCGGAAACTTTGACGAGTACATTGTTGTATCTCCCGACCTCGGCTCGGTTACCCGTTCAAGAAACTTTGCCTCAAAAATCGGCACAGGTCTTGCTATTATTGACAAGAGAAGACCAAAGGCTAATGTGTGCGAGGTTATGAACATTATCGGTGACGCAAGAGGCAAAAAGGTTATCCTTGTTGACGATATGATTGATACGGCAGGCACACTCTGCAACGC
>JBJEOV010000053.1:0-2710 GCA_051880895.1 Ruminococcus sp.
TTATTATCTCCTTTGCAGCAGAATGCTTCTGCTTTAATAAACATAGTTTAATTCTATGGTAATAATACGCAGCTCATCATTCGGATAAGCATAGCTTGAGGTGCTCAGCTCGGTTTTGCCCCAGAGGGCATTGTTTGCGCTTTCAATGTAGTTTATTACATAACCCTCATCTACAAGCTCTGAATAGGCGTCGTCATAATCAAGGCTTGAATCAATTATTATACTGAAGTATTTGTCGCCGTTCAGGGCTGAGCTTTCAAGTGCGGCGGTAATAGTATTATCGTTTTCCCCGTCAAAGCCGTATAGCGTGGGTGCGGTCTGCTGATAGTAGTTGTACTCGGTTGAATTGCACTGCGGTACAAACAGATTGCCGATTAAGACTGAGTCGGAATTGTAGGTTTCTTCGTCTATATCCGAGAACAAGTCATCGGCATCGTGAGAGGAATACATCTGGCTGTCCGTGAGATTAAAGTAATAATACTTTTCCACATCATCGTCTGTGTCATTCCAGGTGACATCTACCTGATACCAGCTTCCGTCTATATAGGCGCAGTTCCATTCGTGACCTACATCGTCAGTCATTCCTGCAACGCTCACACATTCAATTCCCATTTTATTGCACAAAAGCTGAAAAGCTCTGGCGTAGCCCTCGCAGACAGCCTTGCCGTCAACAAGTACGCCATAGGCTGTGCTTGCGTTGCTGAGGTCAAAATCTTCCTTAGCGGCATCCTCGTCATATTCGCAGATTGAAACAATGTAATCGTTTACATATTTTTCCCTTTCGTATTCGGAGGAATACATCGGGGCGTTGCCCGCAAAATCATTGAGCGCCGTGCTAAATCTGCTTTGCTGTTTTTCAAGCTGTGAGCCTGTGACTATATAATCAATTTCAACATAGGTTGCGCCGTCAAATTCATAGTAGGAAAAGGTGTTGCCTAACCAGAATACATCGGGGCGGTCGTTTTTAAAGGCTATGATTGCCTCGTAAATATCCTTTTCGGAAAGCACTGCCGTGCATTGTATTTCCTCAGGCGAAAGCTTCTGACTTTCTTTTTCTATCTGTGCATAAAGATTCTTTATGTGTTCGTTTGTGATAGCCGAGTAGCTGTAGGAGGTCTGCTTTGGTGCAGGGATTTCAGACAAAAGAGAATCGCTTTTGCCTGACTGCTGAGAATTTCCGTAATTCAGAATATCGCCAATGACAGAACAGCCTGCAAAAGAAAGGCAGAAGGTGGCGGCAACAGCGAATACAATTGTTCTTTTGGCATACAGGGGTAGCTTGCAAAGGTTCAAAAAATCATCTCATTACATTCCATAATATTATATCTATAATTTTACTTTATTTTGGCTTTACAGTCAATTCAAAATTTATTTTTTTAAAAATTGTTGTGATTAGTGCAACTTTTAAGGTTTTTTTATGTATAGGCGGAGGTGATATTTTGATTATCTATAATAAAGAAAAGTGCGAGGGTGCTTTTTGTGAAGAGGCTGTGGGCGTTGTCGGAGAAAATCTTGTGAATGAGGTTGAATTTCTGGTGAAAAATTTTACCGGTGAAAATGTAACTGCCTGCGTTCACCTGAGATTTTCGGACGGCAGTGTTAATTCTGCCGTGCCTCAGAGCGTAAAAGCCGTTGACAACGGAACATACATTGTGTGGAGGATTGGAAAAAACGATATTTTCCGACACGGCAGGGTTGAGGTTCAGCTTGAGCTGAGGGACGGCGAAAGGCTTTTGCAGACTGAAATTGTAAGACTTTTTGCCGGGGAATCACTGCCTGTGGAGGACAGGGAGTACAGCAATCCGAACAGTGAAACCCTTGCCCTGCGTGATGAGGCTAAAATTCTCTGGGAAAGGACTTTTGAACAGAACGAGAAAATTGAGGAGAATATAAGACTAATTGCTCAGAGCGACATTACTCTTAAGGAGGATGTCAGAAACAAGGCGGTCAATAAGGAAAATCTGACGGCTGAAAGCTATCCGAGCGTTGAGTATCTTAATAATTATTATTACGACGCTGAGAAGGTTGAAGAGCTGTTAGACGAGGTTGACGAAAGCGCCTCATTAAAAATCAACCTTAAGGCGGATAAGGACAGTGTTGACAGCGCATTTGCCGCACTTAACAAGACTGTATCAGATAATAAGGCGGAAACAGATACCGCTTTAGACAGAAAGGCAGACAAGGCAACCACGCTTGCAGGCTATAAAATTACCGACGCATATACAAAGACATTATCCGACAGGATGTACAGTTGTCAGATAAGCATAGCATTTGATGAAAATAACATTCCTTTGACCTTTGTAAGCAACAGCAGACTTATGTCAGCACATTTTTCGGCTGTAAGTGAAAAAATCAGATATGTTTATATAGCATCACATGTCAATACGGTTGACAGTGACGCATTTTCAGACTGTACAAATCTTTCTGCTGTGTATTACGGGGTAAATGACAACGATAGAATTGATAATTTTTCAGCAATTATCAGGTCTGCTTTGCCAAATAATAATATAAAAACTTTTCATAATACGGGCAGGCGAGAAATAAGTGATTTTTTGATAAATTCAATTAAATCTCTCAGCGAAATAAAATACGACAGCTCAAATGTTGAAAATGGCAGCGGAACACTGTCGCCTGCTACCTCTACAGATACGGGCTGTGAGGGAAATTTTATCTATTCAAAAAACGGAAATACCGTGACTGTTGCCGTTAA
>JBJEOV010000054.1:0-2704 GCA_051880895.1 Ruminococcus sp.
GGTCGCTCTATCCAGCTGAGCTACGGAAACATCTTTAAAATCTATTCAATTTTAGGCTTAGATTAACTCATTGTCAATCACTTTTCTTCAAAAGGCGGTCGTTATAACATATTCTTAGGAGGCGGTCGCTCTATCCAGCTGAGCTACGGAAACATCTTTGAAATCTATTCAATTTTAGGCTTAGATTAACTCATTGTCAATCACTTTTCCTCAAAAGGCGGTCGTTATAACATATTCTTAGGAGGCGGATGCTCTATCCAGCTGAGCTATTGGCACATTTCTTTTAATATTTTATTATAAATGCGTTGCTTTGTCAAGAAAAAGATAACTGTAATTTGAACAGGTTTTGTGATTATTGCTTACCAAAGTACTGAAAATTGTACACTGACTGATAAAGTTATATAAATTAGAACAAATGTTCTAAAAACTATTGATTTTGTGATTTTTTCGCCCTATAATATTAATAGAGAGTCAAGCCCCGTTGGCTCCCGATGAATGAATACGAAGATGAAAGGATGTAAATATGAATAATTATCTTGAATGGTCAAAGGAATACAGGGCAGAGGCTGACAGAATGCTGTCGGTAATCAATAAATATAAAGAAAAGTTAAGAACTGAAGGTTCTGTGAATAAAAAAGAAATAAACGAGATTATTTGCAAATACAGAGGCTATTATCTGGAATGTACGGAAATTGCAAATCTTCTTGAGGGAAGATATAAGGGGGTAATGTGATGAGGAACAGACTTATACATATTTCGGATTTGAATTCGGATAAAATTTCGTTTGAGAGGAGTGTTATGAACGGAGAAGATAACAGCGAGAAACGACAGAAGGTAATGAAAATACTTTTAGACGCCATTGATACCGAGCTTACAGACAGACAGCGGCACTGTGTGCTTGAGTACTATTTTCACGGCAAAAAAATGAAAACCATAGCAAACGAGCTTGGCGTAACTCCGCCGGTTGTTACAAGACACATTCAGATGGGTGCGTCAAAGCTTTATAAGATAGCAAAATACTATATTTAAGGAACCACTGAATAAATCACGCTGAAAGCTGTTTGCGCATCTTGCTTGCATATTTTCCGTCAGCTTGCCCCAAAAATCCTCGTAATGCGTCAGCATTACTGCGGTTTATTTGTTCAACCTGACAAAAAATCTGACGGCGCAATATGCACAAACGATTTAATCAGTGTTTCCTTAATATTTTGCTATTGAATTTCAAAATCCGGCAGATACCACAACAACGCTTCTTCAAAGCTGCAGCCTTCATCGCAAAGGTAATTCACGCCGTTAAGGCTCACTCCGCAGTATTCGCCGCCGTCATCGGCATTTGAGTAGCAATCCCACGGAGAGGCTACAGCGGTGAGGTAGGGGTAATCGCTGTCGGCTGAGGTTCTTCCGTTGGTTGAAGCGCAAAAGGGTATATAAAACGCTTTGCCGTTTGTGCAGAGCGTTTTTTTATATACAGAAGAAACAGCTGATTTAATGCTGTCGTAATTTTCTTTTACAGAATTTTCCGCCTCGCTTTCGGGCAGACATACCTCAATGTCTGATAAATCATAGTCATCGGGGGCAACAATATAATTCGTGTAAAGAATTACAGTTAGTGCCTTCAGCGTTTCTTGGGTATAGCTTTTATCGTAATTTGCAGCAACCAGACCGCAAAGCTCGGCTTGGGAAAGCTCTGAGCTTTTCTGAGGTTGAGTTTCGCTTTGGGTATCAGGCTCGGTATGCTGCGGGGTTTCGGTATTATCAACAGCAGAAAGGGAGACTGCGGTTGTTTTCGGTGCAGAGCATTTTGAAATTATTATGGGTAAAAATGCCATTATGAGCAGAAAGACTATTATAAATATAATTTTTATCCGCATAAATTCCTCTCTTTTCGTATAACATTGCAAAAGTGATTTTTTGGCTTAATAATTCTTGACATAAGCGCATAATTGTCTTAAAATAATATATGTAAAAAAATCGGCTGAAATAACCGTTATGTTTTTTGAAGAAACGGAGATAAGTATGAAGATTAAATTATCATGGATTCCTTTTGTTCCTGCCGTTATTGCTATGACAGCACTCAGATTGCTGAGCATTTTCGGCAATGATGATACCGGTGTGATAAAAGGAATAAACGCTGTATTGTTTTCTTATTTAGCAGTTGGAGCAGCACTCGTACTTTTTGTAGTGTGTATATTTTTTAATATTATAGACAGAAAAACTGCGCCTGTATATGAGGCAAAAAAGAATGTGCCTGCGGGCGTGTTCTCGGTGCTGTCTGCTGCGTTTACGCTTGCCTTTTCGGTAATGACGCTCCTTACCAGAAAAGACAGCCAGTATCTGTTAATGTACATTATCTGTGCATTCCTTGCAATGCTTGCAGCTATCGGACTTGTTTTTATGGCACGAACTCATTTTACAGGCTTTGCGCCGGTATCCAATATTTCATTCCTGTATATATTTCCTACGCTCTGGGCAGTTTCAGAGCTGATTTCCTGCTTCCTTGAGGCAACAAAGCTTTCTGTAGCTGCGTCTGATATGTCTTTGCTGTTCTGCTTTATTTTCCTTACCCTCAGTCTGTTCCCGCAGGCTATGGTGATTTCAAAAATACCCGGAAGAAATCCGGTAAAGGCAATGTTTATTTATGGATTACCGTCAGCCGCTTTCGGCATTTCTTACGGTGCTTTCCTTATTACAAGAGTGATTTTTG
>JBJEOV010000055.1:0-12061 GCA_051880895.1 Ruminococcus sp.
AGGGCGGTCAGGCTATCGGCGTTGGCGCAGGTCAGCAGTCGAGAATCCACTGCACCCGTCTTGCAGGAAACAAGGCTGACATCTGGTATTTACGACAGCATCCGAAGGTACTCAACCTCCCGTTTGTTGACAATATCCGCCGCCCCGACAGAGATAACACTATTGATGTGTATATTTCAGACGATTACGAGGATGTACTCGCAGACGGCGTATGGGAGCAGTTCTTCAAGACAAAGCCTGAGCCTCTTACAAGAGAGGAAAAGAAGGAATGGCTTGCAGGCTTAAGCGGTGTTTCGCTCGGCTCAGACGCATTCTTCCCGTTCGGCGATAACATTGAGAGAGCAAAGCGTTCAGGCGTACAGTATGTTGCACAGCCGGGCGGCTCTATCAGAGATGACAATGTAATTGATACCTGCAACAAGTACGGAATGACAATGTCGTTTACAGGCATCAGACTTTTCCACCATTGATTTGCGGGGTGAGAGTATGAATATTTTAATGATTGGCTCGGGCGGCAGGGAACACGCTCTTGTAAAAAAGCTCCTTGAAAGTCCGAAATGCACAAAGCTTTACTGCGCACCCGGCAACGGCGGTATTTCAAGAGATGCCGAAACTGTAAATATTTCGGTTATGGATAAGGACGCACTTGTTGCCTTTGCAAAGGAAAAGAGCATCGACCTTGCATTTGTTGCTCCCGATGATCCGCTTGCAGCAGGACTTGTTGACGCTTTTCAGGCGGCAGGCATAAGAGCCTTCGGTCCGAACGCAAACGCCGCAGTTATTGAGGCGTCAAAGGTATTTTCAAAGGATTTGATGAAAAAATACGGTATTCCTACCGCAAAGTACGAAACCTTTGACAATGCCGAGAAAGCTGTTGAGTATTTAAAGGCAGAAAATACCGCTCCTATCGTAGTCAAGGCAGACGGTCTTGCACTCGGTAAGGGTGTTATCATCGCTCAGACTGTTGACGAGGCTGTAAACGCTGTAAAGTCCATTATGGAGGACAAGCAGTTCGGCGAGTCGGGCAACAGAATTGTTATTGAGGAATTTCTCACAGGCCCCGAGGTTTCAGTGCTTGCATTTACAGACGGCAAGTGTGTAAAGCCTATGGTAAGCTCAAAGGATCACAAGAGAGCCTACGATAATGACGAGGGACTCAACACAGGCGGTATGGGCACAATCAGCCCGAACCCTTACTATACGGACGAAATTGCCGAGGAATGTATGGAGAAAATCTTTGTTCCGACAATCAACGCTATGGTTGCCGAGGGCAGACCCTTCAAGGGTTGCCTTTATTTCGGACTTATGATTACACCGAACGGTCCGAAGGTAATCGAGTACAACGCCCGCTTTGGCGATCCCGAGGCTCAGGTTGTTCTTCCAAGACTTAAAACCGACCTCGTTGACATCTGCGAGGCTGTAATTGACGAAAAACTCTCTGACCTTGAAATTGAGTGGGACAACGGTGCGGCTGCCTGCGTTGTAATGGCAAGCGGCGGTTATCCTGTTTCATACAAAAAGGGCATTGAGATGTTCGGTATGGACGAAAACGGTCAGGTTGAGGGCGCAACGGTTTACCACGCAGGTACAAAGTACGAAAACGGTAAGTTCTACACCAACGGCGGACGAGTTCTCGGTGTGACAGCAACTGCACCTACTCTTGACGAGGCGCTTGCAAAGGCATATTCGGCTGTTGACAAAATCAGCTTTGAGGGTATGCACTACCGCCACGATATCGGAAAAACCAAGTGATTTCCGATGAATGATATACACACTGTAAACAGCTTTGAGGCGGCAAAAAAGCTGATAGACGATAACTCCGATTGCATAATCCTTGATGTGCGTGAGGAAGAGGAGTACGCAACAGGACATTTAAAAGACGCACTGCTTTTTCCTGTTGACGATATTTCCGCTGACTCAGCCAAAGAGATTATTCCGTCAAAGGACTCTATGCTTGTGGTTTATTGCCGTACAGGCAGCCGCAGCAGAATGGCGGCAGAGCAGCTTTGCAGGCTCGGCTATACCGATATTTACGACATCGGCGGACTTATTGCCTGGCCCTACGGCTTGGTTATGGGACTTTAAAAACGGCTTGGTTATATGACTTTAAAAAAGTATTGCAAATTTTATATTTGTATGATATAATCCTGATTAATGTTAAGAGGGAGTAATCGGTACGCATCAGCGTATAGTATTATCGACATACTGGTGAACTTCACCCGGTAATATTTTAAATGATGAGACTCACAGACAGCACAAGGCGGTTGTCTGCGAGTCTTTTTTTGCAGTAAATGAATTAAAAATTATTTTTTTGTGTTTTTGATATTGCGTTTTAAAATTGCATAAATTAATATGAAATGAATCTGGAGGAATTATTATGAGCTTAATTGAGCTTTTCATACTTGCTGTAGGTTTATCAATGGACGCCTTTGCGGTATCAATATGCAAGGGACTTTCGCTCAGAAAAATCAAGGCAAAGCATATGTGCATTGCAGGCTTGTGGTTCGGCGGCTTTCAGGCGCTTATGCCCCTTATCGGATACTTTTTAGGCAGCTTTTTTTCTGAAATGATTGAGCAGTATGACCATTGGGTTGCTTTTATTCTCCTTGCAATCATAGGCGGAAATATGATTAAGGAGTCGTTTGGAAAAGACGAAAATGTAGACAGCGCAATGGATTTCAAATCAATGCTGTTGCTTGCCATAGCCACAAGTATTGACGCTCTTGCAGTAGGCGTTACATTCGCTTTTTTACAGGTGCAAATCGTTCCTGCTGTATCGTTTATCGGAGTAGTAACCTTTATTTTCTCCGCCGTCGGAATAAAAATCGGCAGTCTTTTCGGCACAAAATACAGGTCAAAGGCAGAGCTTTTCGGCGGTATTGTGCTTGTGCTTATCGGTCTTAAAATTCTTCTTGAGGGAATTAGTGTATTCGGCTGAAAAATGTGAAAATTTTTTAGAAAAAAGTCGTTTGTAACGGGTTATCACCCTTTACTTTTGGTGTGAATTATAGTATAATAATCTGTAAAGCAAAGTTTGGTTTTGCTTAGCTACTTATTAATTAAAAAGGACAGGAGTGCATAAATCAATGATAAACGGTGCCGATATAATGGTAAAATGTCTGGAAGCCGAGGGTGTTTCAGTGGTTTTCGGATATCCGGGTGCGGCTATTTGCCCTTTTTACGATTCACTTTATAATTCGTCAATCAAGCATGTGCTTGTTCGTCAGGAGCAGAATGCGGCTCACGCTGCAAGCGGCTATGCAAGATGCAGTGATATTCCCGGCGTATGCGTTGCAACCTCAGGACCTGGTGCTACAAACCTTATCACGGGTATAGCAACTGCTTATCAGGACTCCATTCCGATAATTGCAATTACAGGGCAGGTGCGCAGTGATTTGCTTGGCAGAGATGTCTTTCAGGAGGCTGACATTACAGGCGCCTGCGAGCCGTTTGTAAAGCACAGCTATCTTGTGAGCAGAACAGAGGATTTGCCACGAGTTTTCAAAGAGGCTTTTCATATTGCAAAAACAGGCAGACCGGGACCTGTGCTTATTGATATTCCTATTGATATTCAGCAGAATGAAATAGAAAAATTTGAATACCCCGAAACTGTAAATATTATAGGCTACAAGCCGAATACAAAGGGACACATTGTTCAGGTAAAGCGTGCGGTTGAGGCTATTAAAAGCTGCAAGCGTCCGATTATCGTATCGGGCGGCGGAGTACTCAGCTCGGGAGTTAAGCCGAAATTCCAGGCTTTTGCCGAGAAAACGGGTATTCCTGTTATCTCAACAATGATGGGCATCGGCGTTATGCCGTCTGAGCACGAGCTTTATCTGGGTATGCTCGGTACTCACGGAAAGCCTGCGGCAAACAGAGCCTTGCACGAGGCAGATTTAGTAATTGTGTGCGGTGCAAGACTCGGCGACAGAGCCGTTGCTGCGCCCGATCAGGTAAGTAAAAGAACAACAGTAATTCACATAGATATTGACCCTGCGGAAATCGGAAAGAATGTTAAGACAGCTATTCCGATTGTAGGCGATATGATGAATGTAATGGATATGCTCAACGATTCAATCGGCGATTACAGGGTGCAGAATCAATGGAGCGAAACCGTAAAGGTATGGAAAAAGGATTTATACAGAGAGCCGCCTAAGTTTGACGGCTATGTTGAGCCGAGAACCCTTGTAGGTCATCTGAGCGCAATGTTCCGTTCAAAGGCAATCCTTGTTGCCGATGTCGGACAGAATCAGATTTGGTGCGCAAATAACTTCCGCATCCGTGAGGGCAGATTCCTTACAACAGGCGGTATGGGAACAATGGGTTATTCCGTTCCTGCGGCTGTCGGCGCAAAATTTGCAAGACCGAACAGAGATGTTATTGTTGTATGCGGTGACGGCAGCTTTCAGATGCAGCTCAATGAGCTTGCAACCATTGCAGGCAATAACCTTAACATAAAGATAATAATTATGCGTAATACAAGACTGGGTATGGTGCGTGA
This sequence comes from Ruminococcus sp., assembly GCA_051880895.1. Lineage (GTDB taxonomy): Bacteria > Bacillota > Clostridia > Oscillospirales > Acutalibacteraceae > Ruminococcoides. The sequence continues at coordinate 4,502 of JBJEOV010000055.1, forward strand.
GCTTCAGGATAAGAACTACGGTCACCGCCACAGTGCGACCATTCTTGAGGGAGATCCCGATTTTCTCAAGATTGCCGAGGCTTACGGCATTGACCATGCAGAGGCAAACTCAAACGAGCAGGCTGAGGAAATCATCAGGAATATTGTTGATTCCGACAAGCCGTTCATTCTTGTATGCGATGTATATCCCGACACTCCGTCGATTTAATGAGGTGTTGTTATGCAATATACTTTATCAATACTTGTTGAAAACCAGGCGGGCGTTCTTTCCAAGATTTCGGGCTTGTTTTCAAGGCGAGGCTTCAACATAGATTCACTTGCGGTGGGTGTGACTACCGACCCGAATGTTTCAAGAATTACCATTGTGGCAAACGGTGACGAATATGTTGTTGAACAGCTTGAAAAACAGCTTAACAAGCTTATTCCCGTTATCAAGGTAAAAAGACTTGCCGACGGTGATTTTATCAGCCGTGAGCTGATACTTATAAAAGTTCATTGTCCTGCCAATAAGCGTGGCGAAATTCTCACCACGGTTGAGCTTATGCAGGGTAAGGTAGTTGATTTCTCTACTACGAGCGTTACCGTTGAGTACTGTGAATGTACAAGCCGTGTTGATACTCTTGTAGAGCTGTTAAAGCCTTATGGTATCCGTGAGATTGTAAGAACAGGTACAGTTGCTCTTGACAAGGGTGCGACTGCGGTGTCCGTTTAATCTTGCAGATTTACATATATCTTTTTATATAATACCGCATAGCGGTAAGGAGGATTTTAAAATGGAGAATATGACAGCAAAAATTTACTATCAGTCAGATTGCAACCTTTCTTTGCTTGACGGCAAAACAATCGCAATCATCGGTTATGGCAGCCAGGGCCACGCTCACGCTCTTAACCTTAAGGATTCAGGCTGTGATGTAATCATTGGTCTTTACGAGGGCAGTAAGTCATGGGCAAAGGCTGAGGCACAGGGCTTTAAGGTATATACAGCTGCAGAGGCTGCAAAGCGTGCCGATATTATTATGATTCTTATCAACGACGAGAAGCAGGCTGCTATGTATAAGAATGACATCGCTCCAAACCTTGAGCCGGGCAATATGCTTATGTTCGCTCACGGCTTTGCAATTCACTTTGGTCAGATTGTTCCTCCTGCAGATGTTGATGTTACTATGATCGCTCCTAAGGGACCGGGTCACACAGTAAGAAGTGAGTATCAGGCAGGTAAGGGTGTTCCTTGTCTTGTTGCTGTTCAGCAGGACGCTACAGGTAAGGCTAAGGAGCTTGCACTTGCTTATGCACTCGGCATCGGCGGCGCAAGAGCAGGCGTTCTTGAAACAACATTCAGAACAGAAACAGAAACAGACCTCTTTGGTGAGCAGGCTGTTCTCTGCGGCGGTGTTTGCGCACTTATGCAGGCAGGCTTTGAAACACTCTGCGAGGCAGGTTATGACCCAAGAAACGCTTACTTTGAGTGTATCCACGAGATGAAGCTCATCGTTGACCTTATTTATCAGTCAGGCTTTGAGGGTATGAGATATTCTATCTCCAACACTGCTGAGTACGGCGACTACATCACAGGTCCGAAGATTATTACCGAGGATACCAAGAAGGCTATGAAGAAGGTTCTTTCTGACATTCAGGACGGTACTTTCGCTAAGGACTTCCTCCTCGATATGTCACCGGCAGGCGGTCAGGCTCACTTCCGTGCAATGAGAAGAAAAGCCGCCGAGCATCCTGCGGAAGTAGTTGGTAAGGAAGTAAGAAAGCTCTACAGCTGGTCAAACGAAGACAAGCTTATCAACAACTGATTTAATAGTTTCAGCAAATTTACAGCCTTGGCTTATAAAGTCAGGGCTGTTTTATTTACTTCGATTGCAAAAAAACGCAAGGCTTGAAACCTTGCGTTTTTGAAAAATTATCACCAAATCTTATTGTATTCATAAAGCTTTTCATATGGAAATTCTGTAATTGGGACAATGTCATTAGGTGTGTCGGAATCATCTGAGCTGTCATATTCAGAATCCGAATCTGAATAATCGTTACTGTAATCCTCATCTTCGTAGCCGGTATTATCTGTTTCGGCAGTTTCTTCAGAAGAATCATTATTATCAGACTCCTCTGAAAGTGCCTTAGCCTCTTGCTCAAGCTTTTCTTTAGCCTCTTGTTCTGCTTTTTCAATTTCTTCAATTCGCTGAGTATAGCTGTCAATTAAATCCTGAATTTTGCTTTTGTATTCTTCAAATTTTTCGTTAGTAATTACAGCGTTTTTTTCTTTTTCTATTTTTTCAAGCAGGGCGGTAAGTGAATTTTTGCAGGAATTTAGCATGCTTTTGTCAATAATTTTTTCAACTTCTTTTAAAGTGTTGTCGCCGATTACTTTATCATAGTAGGCGATAAAATATGATTTCATTTGTTCAAGCTCATTTTGGTATGCATCTTTTACCTTTTGTGAAGGTTCTTTATCTTTGAGATATTCCTCAAAGTTATTTTCAAGCTTTTTGATAATTTCAACTCTGCTGTTTCGGTCGCTTTCACTTACAAAGGCATCATATTTTCCTTTTATTTCTGAAACCAAATCCTCAATTTTTTGTTCCTTAACATTATTGTTGTAGATATTTACAGCAACAACCGAGCCGCCGACTATGAGTGCGGCAAGTACACAGCAAACAACAATAATGATAGCTTTTTTACTTTTTTTCATATATAGTCCTCCGTTTTATTATAATATTGATAAAAAATAGGCATAACTGTTTTAAAATATATTATCATTTTCTAAAGCCGATGTCAAGTTATTTATAGTACTTTTTTGGTATGTTTGCCTTTCTATTGACAAAAACAGGCAAGAGATTTATAATTTATAAATAGGCGAATGGGGTGTTGGAATGAAAAAATTTGATGCGGCTGTTTACGAAAAGCGGAAAAATGAGTGCCTTGACAAGTGCTTTCAGGCGTTTATGGATAACGGACTCGAAAATACCGGTTTACAGCTATTGTGCAAATATTGTGGATTTAAAACCAATCAGGCATTATATCATTACTTTGACAGCAAGGATACAATAATCACTGAATGCGTTCAGTATGCAATGATTAAGTTTGAGAGGGAATTTATCAAAAAAGCACCTCGTTCAAGAGCAGATTTAAAAAATTATCTTGAAAAGTTTCCCCGTTGGATGCAGAAAAACTACGGCGAGCATATGCGCTTTGTGTATCAGGTCTATACCTCGCCGAAATACAAAAAGCAAGGCTATGAGTTCTTTTCGGGCATACCTAAAAGATATGACAACTTTATTCATCATATCGCAAAAAATCTTGAGGTTTCGTTTGAAAGCATACAGGCTTTGTACTACCTGTACATAACCTCAACACTTCAGTATGCACTTTTTAAAGATGAGGTTTATCTTGATGTTGAGATAAATGCACTTTATAATATGAGCCTTGAGGTTTTTGAGGCGGAAGACAGAAAAAAGTTTGCCGCAAAAGAGAGTGACTAAATAATCTTTTCGACTGTTTGGAATTATACAAGCAGTCGGATTTTTTTATTTTTAAGGAAACACTGATTAAATCGTTTGTACATATTGCACCGTCAGATTTTTTGTCAGGTTGCACAAACAAACCGCAGTAATGCTGACGCATTACGAGGATTTTTTGGGCAAGCTGGCGGAAAATATGCAAGCAAGATGTGCAAACAGCTTTTAAGCGTGATTTATTCAGTGTTTCCTTAAAACTGTCCTTATAAAAATTATGAAAATTGTCTATTTTATAGGTGACACATTTGTTGTATAATGAGTTCATCACAAGAAAAAAGTTGAACTGTTCAGAATTTTGAGGCGTGATTTAATGACAAAAAAAGCTGTATTAATAAATGATCTTTCAGGTCTTGGTAAGTGTTCGCTTACTGCGGCTATTCCTGTGCTGTCTGTTATGGGTATTCAGGCTTGCCCGATGCCTACAGCGGTGCTTACAAGCCAGACCGGCTTTAAGAGCTTTTACTGCAACGACTGCACCGATAAGCTTGATTACTACACACAGGAATGGAAAAAGCTCGGTTTTCAGCCCGACGGCATATATACCGGATTTTTATCAAGCGAAAAGCAGGTTGACAAAATACTGAATTTTATAAACAGCTTTGAAACAGAAAACACGCTTGTACTTGTGGACCCTGTTATGGGCGACGGTGGCAGAACCTACAGTCTTTTTACAGATACACTTGCCTGTAAAATGAAAAAGCTGGTGACGGCGGCTGATGTAATTACACCGAATCTTACAGAGTGCTGTATTCTTTGCGATATTGATTACTGCGAATTTGTTAAAAATGCAGAATCACCCGATTTTATTGACAGAATTGCAGAGCTTGGAAAAGCCTTGCTTAAACGCTATGGTGTGAAAATTGTTATAATTACGGGTATTGAGCATAAGGACTCAGACGGCACAATCAGGGTGCTTAATTTAGTTGCGTCTGATGAAGAGGTGTTTTGCGTAAGCTGCAAAAAAATCGGCGGCAGCTATTCGGGAACGGGAGATCTGTTTGCGTCTGTAATATTCTCGGGACTTCTGAGGGGCGACAGCCTGAGAGATACCGTTAATCTGGCGGTTAATTTCATTGAAACCTCATTGCATGATACCGTAAACCTTGGCATTGACCGCAACGAGGGCATTGAATTTGAAAAAAACTTAAATTTACTTTTTTGAGGGATAACTATGGAATCAAATACACTTTCAAAATCTAAGTCAAAGATAAATGTTAAGCTTATTGCAATTACAGCATTGTGTGCAGCGTTGGTAACAGTTACCACAGCTTTTATAAAAATTCCGTCTATGTTCGGATATTCACACGCAGGCGACTCTATGATTTACCTTGCGGCAAGCATTCTGCCCGGTCCCTACGGTATCATTGCGTCTTCAATCGGCGGCGCTCTTGCCGACTTGATTTCAGGTTATCCGCAGTGGGCAATTCCTACCGCTATTATCAAGGCTTTTAACGCTGTTCCGTTTGTTCTTTGCAGAATGGCTATGAAAAAGCGTGGCAAGGATAATAAAATTATCAACTGGTCGTCACTTCTTATGATTATTCCGACCACTGCCGTTACTGTCGGCGGTTACTTCATTGCCAACGGACTTATGTACGGCTTTGAGGGCGCAATAGCTGAGCTTGCAACCTGGTGGTTACAGCCGGGTGTGGGTGCTTTGATATACATTGTTCTCGGCTTTGCCCTCGACAGAATTGATTTTAAGAAAAAGCTTGCATTTAAGTAATAATGCAGAAATAAGGGAGTAGAAAAATGGCTGATATACTTTATGTTTATAAAACATCAATATACGCTAATCTGACTAACAAATGTCCTTGCAGATGCATATTCTGCATACGCAACACCTCAGATTCAGTCGGCAATGCAGATACGCTCTGGCATAAAACAGACCCGAGTATTGAAGAAATCAAAAAGGCTGTAGATGATTTTGATTTTACAGGCTTTGACGAGCTTGTGTTCTGCGGCTACGGCGAGCCGACAAATGCGCTTGATAATCTGATAGCGACTGCGCAATATGTCAGAGAAAAGCACCCTGATATAAGGCTCAGACTCAACACAAACGGACTTAGTGATGTTATAAACAAAAAGCCGACAGCAGAGCTTTTGTCAAGGTACATTGACTCTGTTTCTATCAGCCTTAATACCTGTTCATCTGAAAAATATGACGAGGTGTGCAGACCTGTATTTGAAAATGCGTATGACTCAATGCTGAAATTTGCGGCAGACGCTAATAAATATTTCGGTCACACTCAGTTCTCAATAGTGGATACAATTCCGAAGGAGGACATTGAGGCTTGTCAGAAAATAGCTGACGATATGGGCATACACCTCAGAATAAGAAAATATTCCCCTTGATATATTATGAAATAAATAACCGCCTGACAGCGTTCGGATTCCGTCAGGCGGTGTTATTTTGCAAAAATCAGCACCCTGCCATAATGACAAGGTGCTGTCTGTTTTTTAAATTGTAATAATTCCGCACTGGGTAAGGATTGATGTTACAAGAATGATAACAAGGCAAATCGGAGCGACATACTTAATCATTACATTGAACAAGCCTTTTCTTTTAAAGGATTCGCCGTTGCGTGTAACCTCGTCTGTAATAGCCTTGGGCTTGATAACCCAGCCAATGAGGATACAGGTGAAGAGCGCAACTATCGGCATAAGAATACTGTTGCTGAAGAAGTCGAAGAATGAAAGAAGATCCATTCCGAAAATCTTGAAGTCAGCCCAGATTCCGTTTCCGAGTGATGACGGAATACCCATTGCAAGGCAAAGACCGATAACGATAAGACAGCCGACCTTTCTTGAAATATGGAATTTGTCCATAATTGAAGAAACGATAGCTTCCATAATTGAAATTGCGCTTGTGATTGCCGCAAAGAAAACGAGAATAAAGAACAGCAGGGCAATAATTGAGCCGCCGGGCATTTCTTCAAATACCTTCGGAAGAGTCATAAACATAAGTCCGGGACCGCTGTTTTCAAGTCCTGCCTCACCGCTGAACACATAAACAGCAGGAATAATCATAAGACCTGCAAGCAGGGCAACGGCTGAGTCGAAAATCTCTATCTGATTTACCGACTTGGTAAGGTTAATTTCGTTCTTTGTGTATGAACCGTAGGTTACCATAATACCCATTGCAAGGCTCATCGAGTAGAAAAGCTGTCCTAATGCGCCTGCAACCGTCATAATTGAAAACTTGCTGAAATCAGGCACAAGGTAGTAGGCAACGCCGTCAAGTGCGCCCGGCAGAGTGAGCGCATAAATTGAAATGCCGATAGTCAGAATAATCAGCAGCGGCATAAGGAATTTGCTGATTTTTTCAATTCCCTTTTCAACGCCGAGCAGAATTACAAATACGCTTATTCCCATAAAGATAAGGAAGAATACAAGCGGTGACCACGGGTTGCTGATGAAATCGGAGAAATAAGTATCTCCTGCCGCCTGAGAAACGAGTCCCTGAGCGTAAACAGTGACATATTTTGTTACCCAGCCGCCGATTACGCAGTAGTAAGGGCAGATGATAACGGGTACTATGATTGCGAGCACACCTAAAAATCCGAAGTTTTTGTTGAGCTTTTTGTACGCAAGCACAGGGCTTAATTTTGTTTTTCTGCCGATTGCAATTTCGGCGGTGAGCATTGCAAAGCCAAAGGTTACGGCTAAAACAAGGTAAACCAGAATAAAAATACCGCCGCCGTACTGAGCCGCCAGATAGGGGAATCGCCAGATGTTTCCGAGGCCGACCGCACTGCCTGCTGCGGCAAATACAAAGCCAAGACCGCCGGAAAAGCTGCTTCTTTTCTTTTCCATAATTATTTATCCCTCATTCAAGAAATTTTTAACCAATTATACCATAGATTAATAGATAAAACAATACATAATTAATATTTATTTCTGGAAAATAATTAATTTATATGATTATCCCTTTCTAATAAGGTGAACTATAATTTAGCATTGAATTAATAATTTGAGGAACTACACACAAAGCCTTCCCCTTGAGGGGAAGGTGGCGGCGTAGCCGACGGATGAGGTG
>JBJEOV010000056.1:0-46137 GCA_051880895.1 Ruminococcus sp.
AGAACCTCCTGAACGCCGTCGCCCATCTCGATGATAGATACATCAAATGTACCGCCGCCGAGGTCATAAACCATTACCTTCTGATCCTTTTCCTTGTCGATACCGTATGAAAGAGCGGCTGCTGTAGGCTCGTTGATAATTCTCTTTACATCAAGACCTGCAATCTTGCCTGCGTCCTTGGTTGCCTGACGCTGTGCGTCTGTAAAGTAAGCTGGAACTGTGATAACTGCCTGAGTTACCTTTTCGCCGAGGTAAGCCTCAGCGTCAGCCTTGAGCTTTGAAAGAATCATAGCAGAAATTTCCTGCGGTGTGTACTGCTTGCCGTCGATTGATACCTTGTATGATGTACCCATTTCTCTTTTGATTGAGGCAACTGTCTTGTCGGGGTTTGTGATAGCCTGACGCTTTGCAACCTGACCTACCATACGCTCTCCGTCCTTTGAGAAAGCTACAACTGACGGTGTTGTTCTTGCGCCCTCAGCGTTCGGAATAACTACAGGCTCGCCGCCCTCAATAACTGCTACGCATGAGTTTGTTGTACCTAAATCTATACCTATTGTCTTTGCCATAATGAATTCCTCCTGAATATATTTGTTTTTGTTTTATATTTTTTTATTTATATAAAGGCTCAGTCGCAGTTTGCAACCTGCACCATTGCGTGACGGATAATTTTATCGCCGATTCTGTAGCCTGTCTGGAACACCTGAGAAATGCAGTTTTTTTCAAAATTCTCGTCTTCAATCTTTGAGATTGCGTTGTGAATTTCGGGATTGAACTCCTCTCCCTGTGCGCCGAACGCCTCAACCTTAAGCTTTTCAAGCGACTTTGCAAGCTGATTTGAAATAAGCTCAATTCCCTTTAAAATATCGGGGTCGCTGTCCTTAAGATTTGTAATAGCCATCTGAATACTGTCTGCTATGGGCAAAAGCTCTGTAACCGCCTTTGCCGTTGCGTCGTCGTAAATAGAAAGCTTTTCGTTTGCCGTGCGCTTGCGGTAGTTGTCATACTCTGCACAAAGACGGAGATATTTGTCCTTCTGCGAATTAATCTCCTCCTCAAGTGCAGCTATCTTTTCGGCGGTTTCGTCCTTTTCCTCAGCCGCCTCGGCTGTTTCTGCCTTTTCATCAGGCTTTTGAGAGGTATTCTCTTTCACAACAGCTTCGTCCCTGTTTTCTTCTTTTTTCTTAGACATATTACCTTTCCTTTCTATATTAATGCTCTATAAGCTCGCTTATTATCCTGCTTACGCACTCGCTTACACATTCTATAATTGAAATCGCCCTGCCGTAGTCTGTTCTCATCGGCGCTATCACCGCAAGCGTACCCGATGGTGTATCCTTTACGCTGTAGCTTGAAGAAATTACCGAGCTGTACGCAAGCTCAACACGGCTGTTTTCTGTGCCGATGCTGACCGCCGTGCCTATCGGCAGGCTTGTAAGCACATTTGCAAGCTCGCTTTTTTTTGATAGCAGCTCAATTACATTTCGTGCCGCAGGAAAATTTACATCCTGCATAAACAGAGGCTTTGTCTGACCGCTTAAAAAGATACCGATTTCGTTTGCCTTGTCGGCTGCGTCCTTTATTGCGGTAAGTACGCTTGGCATAAAGAGCGACAGCTCTCCGAACCTTGCCGCCGCCGTCTGAATAAACGGGCGGTTGATTGAAGAAAGCTTAACCCCGTCAAACAATTCGTTGAGCGCCTTGTCAAACACCTCTAAGATTTGCGGAGTAATTATAAACTCACACCTGAAAAGCTGATTTTTTATAATGCCGTTTGAGGCGATTACCACAGCCATTGCGGTGTGCGAGCCGGTCTGCACAAAGCTTATTCTGTGAATTCTGCTTTCCGCCGAGTTCGGCGTTGTTACCGCCGCCGTAAGTCCCGTCAGCTCACAAACAAGCTGTGAGGCTGAATTTAAAATATTCTCGGGCGACTCTGCGTTCCTGTACAGCCTATCCTCCACAAGCTCAGCTCCGTGCTGAGATACCGCCACAACCTGCATAAGATTGTCAACATAATATCTGTAGCCCTGCTGAGTGGGGATTCTGCCTGCCGAGGTGTGGGGCTGTATCAGATACCCCTTCTGCGTGAGGTCAGCCATATCGTTTCTCACCGTAGCCGACGAAACACCGAGGTCGGTTTCATCTATCAGAGTTTTTGAGCCTACAGGCTCGCCTGTTCTGATATAGCTTTCTACAACAGCCGAAAGGATTTTCTGCTTTCGCTGGGCAAGCTCCATAGGTATCACCTCTCTGCCTGCGTTTGTTGTTTTAGCACTCTCAATGTGTGAGTGCTAACTGTTATGTTAATACTATAATCTCAAAGTCAGCAAAAGTCAATAGTTTTATTAGAAAAATTTTACTTTTCAAAAACTTTTCACAATTTCGTCACCGTTATTGACATTATACAGCAATATATACTATAATTAGATTATATATACTATTACAATTATCGTATCAAAAAAAGCAGCATATTCTGCCTTTTTTGAATGATAAAATACAATCAGACGAGGTACTTATGGGTATTGGTTACTTTTTCAGGGTTTGCTCCGGTGCAACGCTCGGCAAGCTTTCAGGCGCAATAAATACCGTTCACGAAAAATCCGGCAAAAACAAGGCGGGCATTTTCTTTGATATGGTAGGCTGTTTTCTGAAATACAGGGCAGGCTACAACGATTATGTGCTGTTTGAATACTACAATATGACCGCCGACCAGCGCAAAACCTATATGACACGCTTTAAGAACAAGCGTTTTATGATGATGCAGAACGACATAACAAGCGCAGAAATCTTCAACGACAAAAGATTATTTGACAAACGCTTTGCAAAATATCTCGGCAGACGGTTTCTTGTGCTTGACGAAAATGTAACACCTGAGCAGTTCAGCGAGTTTATCAAGCCGTGGGATATTTTTATAGCAAAGCCTGCGTTCGGCGAATGCGGCAAGGGCATTGAAAAGCTCGCAAAGGCTGATTTCAAAAGCGACGAGGATTTTTATAATTATGTTTTTGACAAGGACAACTGCTTCGGCGTACTTGAAGAGGCTGTAAGACAGCACCCCGAGGTTTCAAAAATCTATCCTCATTCAATCAACTGCCTGCGAATTGCAACCCTTGTGGTTGACGGCAAGCCCAACATTCTTTACGCTGTATTCAAGACCGGCAACAACGGCAGATTTGTAGATAATCTTGAAAGCGGCGGTTACGCCTGCCATTTTGACCTTGATACGGGTACGGTAACAGGTCCGGGGCATACCTCGGATATGCAGATTGCATACGAGCATCCATATACGCATACTAAATTCAAGGGGTTTAAAATTCCTTACTGCGAGGAAGTCAAGGAGCTTGTAAAGCAGGCTGCACTTGAAGAGCCGAATTTCAAATACTGCGGCTGGGATGTATGCATAACCGAGAACGGCCCTGCAATTATTGAGGGCAACGACTATGCCGCCTACGACTTCCCACAGCTCCCCGACGAGGACACTCCCAAGGTCGGCTTAATTTCAATTATCAGGCAGTATATCCCCGACCTTAAGCTTTAAAGGAGATTGTTGATGGATATAAAAAATCTTTACTTTATATTATGGGCGGTAATCGCCTTATATATGTTTGTATCGGCAAAAAAGCTCGGCTCTCTGTGCTACCTCATCGGCGGCTTTTTCAGCTTTATGACCGTGTGGTATGCAATGAACAGCTTTTCGGGAATAGCGATGTTTGACGGCGTTTTAGGAATTGTATTCAAATGTATTGTCGGTGCATTCCTGCTTGCCTTTGTACTGATTTACGCAATAGGCAAATACAAAAAGAGTAAAAAATGAAATCAACTACTTATTCAGTCCGCAGAATTTTCTGCGGATATTTTTTGCAATTTATTAAAAATATCGCAAAAATAATTGACAAGGCAACTGCACAAATTTATAATATTTATATAAATACTTTTACATAAAGGAATGATATTATGATAAAATTCAATAAGGTTACAAAGGTATTCAATAATACGCTCAAGGCGGTTGACGATTTATCCTTTACCGTAAACAAGGGCGAGATTGTCGGATTTATCGGTCCTAACGGCTCAGGCAAAACCACCACCATAAAAATGCTTACGGGAATCCTGTCGAGCGACAGCGGCGAGATAAGCATAAACGGACACGATATAAAAAAAGAGCCGCTTGAGGCAAAAAAGAGCATCGGCTACATTGCCGACAGTCCCGATATGTTTTTAAGGCTCAAGGGAATTGAGTTTCTCAATTTTATCGGCGACATCTACAGAGTTCCCGCCGATGTGCGTAAAAAGAGGTTTACCGAGGTGTGCGACCGCTTCGGTCTGACCGACAGCCTTAACGCACCAATGCTGAGCTACTCTCACGGTATGCGGCAGAAAATTATGGTTGCCGCCGCCCTCGTTCACAACCCCGAGGTGTGGATACTCGACGAGCCGCTTATCGGTCTTGACCCGAAAAGCGCCTTCGAGCTGAAGGCTATGATGCGTGAACACGCCGACGCAGGCAACTGCGTATTCTTCTCTACACACATTCTCGAGGTAGCCGAAAAGCTGTGCGACAGGGTTATCATCATCAAAAAAGGCAGGTCGCTCTATGACGGCACGCTTGATAAGCTATGCAGCCAAAACACCGGCAAATCTCTTGAACAAATCTTTTTGGAGCTGACTGAAAATGAGTAATTTCTTTAATTTATTAAAAACCTTTATAAAAACCACCGAGCTTACCCCGTCAGAAAAAAAGCGTTCTAAATATTTTTACACAATTATGGGTACGGCTGTTGTACTTCTGATTATGATACCGGCAGGCGCACTTGTGGGAATAATCACCTATGCCCTCACCCTCGGAGTAATGTCAAACGGCGGCGACACACAGGGCGCAGAGGTCATCTTACATATTATATCAATTCTATCCGTAATATTCGGCATTAATGTGATTATCAATGTTTTTTATTTTTCAAACGATATTGAAAATCTTATTCCTCTGCCTGTAAAGCCGAGAGAAATTGTCGGCGCAAAGTTCGCATACTCCCTGCTTTCCGAAAATATTATGGAATTTATCCTCATTGTGGGAGCTTGCGTTGGCTTTATGTGCGCAAGGGGATTTTCGGTTACGGGAGTAATCACATCTGTTATCGGAGTGCTGACAGTGCCTGTTATTCCTCTTGCCTACTGCGGAATTTTTGCGGTTATCTTTATGTATTTTACCCATTCGGTAAAAAACCGTGATTTTTTAAACAAGGTCACAGGCATAGGCACAGCCGTGCTGATTGTCGGCTCGCTGGTTGCGCTTGTAAGCGTGAGCGGTTTTAATCCCGACCTGATAGTTTCCTCTCTTGCAAGTGCAGACAACGGATTTCTTAGTGTGATGAATATTATTTTTCCGCACATTCCGCTGATGATGGATTCAATTTCAAACGGCACTGCGTTTGAGCTGCTTTTATACTTGCTTGCAAATGTAATCTGTGTTGCGGTTTTCCTGTTTCTTGCGTCAAAAATGTATATCAAGGGCGTGTCGGACATCAACACCACAAAATCAAAACGCAGTAGGAGCGTTGCAGGACAGGCTATTGAAAAATCTGCACAAAAAGGCGTTTTAGCAAGCTACCTCAAAAAGGAATTTCTTGTGCTTTTCAGAACTCCGCCCTTCTTTATGGACTGCATAGCCGTTAATCTTCTGTGGCCTGTATTTATGGCTGTGATTCTGATATTGCAGGGCAGCACAAACTTTTTATCGGGCATACTCACCCCGTACCTTGCAGGCGACGGCAAAAGCCTTGTAATCATAACCGTATCTGCCGTTGTTATTTCTGCGCTTGTCACGGCAATAAACAGTATTGCCTCATCTTCTATTTCCAGAGAGGGAAAGCATTTTCAGTTTATGCGCTACATCCCCGTTGAGCTTAGAATCCAGCTCAACGCTAAGGCTCTTGCAAGCATAATCATAAGCGGCGCTGTTATGGTGCTTTATGTGATTGCATTCAATATTTACTGCGCCTGCCTTGCAGACAGCTTTAACCCCTTTATCTTCATTGTAATTCCGCTTATTCACATATTACTATGCCTTGTCTGCGTGGTGTTCGTCACCTATCTGGGCATACTTTTAGACACAATAAACCCCAAGCTTGTGTGGGACGACGAAATAAACGCCCTGCGTGGAAACTACAACACAGTAATCAACGCCGCAATAATTATTGCCGTTACCGCTGTGATTTGTGCAATTTCTCTTGTAATGCTATGGATTTTTGAAGCTGAACCTGTTATAATTAACCTTGGACTTGTTATTGCAATGTGTGTTCTTGCAATTTCGGCGCAAAGGCTCTGCCTTAAAAAGGGCGTTAGAAATCTTGAACAGACAGAAAGCTGAGCAAGCCGGCGATAAAACGCAAATCAGATTTTATACAGGTGATTTTAAATGACAGAAACGAACTATTCTATGCTCTGTGATTTTTACGAGCTTACAATGTCTAACGGCTATTTTAAAAACGGCTTTTACAAAAAGAATGTTTACTTTGACCTTTTCTTCCGCAAGGTGCCCGACAACGGAGGCTTTGCGATTGCGGCAGGACTTGAGCAGGTAATCAACTACATCAAAAACCTTAAATTTTCGGAAAACGATATTGAATACCTCAGAGAAAAGGGAATTTTTGACGAGGAATTTCTCAAATATCTTGCAAATTTCAAATTCACAGGAGATATCTACGCTGTGCCCGAGGGAACTCCCGTTTTCCCCAACGAGCCGATTATTACGGTAAAAGCTCCTGCCATTGAGGCGCAGCTGATTGAAACCTTCCTGCTTCTGACCATAAATCACCAGACGCTTATAGCCACAAAGGCAAACAGAATTGTCCGTGCCGCTCAGGGCAGAACCGTGCTTGAGTTCGGCTCACGCAGAGCGCAGGGCGCAACGGGTGCGGTTGACGGCGCAAGAGCCGCATATATCGGCGGTTGCTCAGGCACAGCCTGCACGCTTACAGACGCACTCTACGGAGTGCCTGCCGGCGGTACAATGGCTCACTCGTGGATACAGATGTTTGACAGCGAATACACTGCGTTCCGCACCTACTGCGAGCTTTACCCCGACAACCCCACACTTCTTGTTGACACCTACAACACCCTCAAAAGCGGTGTGCCGAATGCGATAAAGGTGTTCAAGGAGGTGCTTGTGCCAAAGGGAATCAACGAATTTGCTATCCGCCTTGATTCGGGCGACATTTCCTATCTTTCAAAGAAAGCAAGGAAAATGCTTGACGAGGCAGGCTTGCCAAACTGCAAAATCGTTGCTTCAAATTCACTTGACGAATACCTTATCCGTGACCTTATGATGCAAGGGGCGCAGGTTGATGTTTTCGGCGTCGGCGAAAGGCTCATCACCTCGTCAAGCTCGCCCGTATTCGGCGGCGTATATAAATTGGTTGCTGTTGAGGAGCCGACAAGCGGTGAGATTATCCCGAAAATAAAGGTCAGCGAGAACACCACAAAAATCACCAATCCGCACTTCAAAAAGCTTTACCGCTACTATGACAACGAAAGCGGAAAGGCGCTTGCAGACGAGCTTTGCGTATATGACGAGGTAATCGACTTTACTAAGCCGCACACAATTTTTGACCAGAATGCGACCTGGAAAACCAAAACGCTCACCGATTTTACGGCAAAGGAGCTGCTTGTGCCGATATTCAGAAACGGCGAGTGCGTGTATGAGTCGCCTGATATTGAAAAAATTGCAGAATACTGCAGGGAGCAGACCGCACTCCTCTGGGACGAGGTAAAGAGATTTGAAAATCCGCACAACTACTATGTTGACTTGTCTAAAAAGCTCTGGGATATAAAGAATATTCTTCTCAACATATATCAGAGCTGATATATAAAAAAATAAAAGAAAAGGAAATGGTAAAAAAATGAAAAATTTAAAACAAATTCTCGCCGTAGCACTGTCTGCCACTGCTGTTATTTCTACGGCAATACCATCTGTTTCTGCGCTTGATTCGGCAAGATACGATTTAAACGGCGACGGAAAATTTGATGTGCTCGACGCTACATATCTACAAATGAGCATTTCGGGCAGCAATCAGCTGACAGTGGCTCAATCGGCTATAGCCGACTACAACGGTGACGAAGTAATTGATGTGCTTGATGTTACCACGGCGCAGATACTGATTTCATGCAGTGAGGCTTCAACCGAGCCGTCAACTCAGCCCACAACAGTGCAGCCAACCACACAGCCGCAGCCAACCACACAGCCGCAGCCAACCACACAGCCGGCTGAAAGCTCCAACTACAACAGAGAATTTGCCGATAAGGTAATAGAGCTTGTAAACATTGAGCGTGAAAAGAACGGACTTTCTCCTCTTGTAAAGGACGAAAGCCTCGCAGAATTGTCTGATATCCGTGCAAAGGAAACTTTAACACTGTTTTCGCACCAAAGGCCTGACGGCTCAAGCTGGATATCTATTTTACAGGAAAATAATGTACAATACCAATGGGCAGCGGAAAACATAGCCGCAGGGCAGAGATCGCCTGCCCAGGTTGTGCAGGAATGGATGGATTCCCCGCCGCACCGTAAAAACATTCTGAGCCCGGACGCCAGCAAAACCAGCGTAGCCTGTTATGTTGACAGAAGCTCCGACTTTGTATATTATTGGCAGCAATTTTTTGTAGCAATGTAATCCAAAAGTCCGACTGAGCTAATGCCCGGTCGGACTTTTTTAGTCTTGCAGGCAAGGAAATGAAAATGAATAATGAATGATGAATGATGAATGATGAATAATTTTAACTGCAAAAAACAATGTTTTGCTGACTGAATTTTGACTGTATTTATGTTTAAGGCAATATAAATACATTGACTATCACTCTGCAAATTGATATAATTTTGTTATAAAAGCAACGGATGGTGACTGATATCAAAAAAAGACGGCTTATAAGAATAGTCCTTAAGCGTACAGGCGCATTAAAGCTTTTGCTGAGCTATGCCATAATATTTACCTGCGTCAGCGTAGGAATATGGATAGTTGAGCCGAATATAAAAAGTCTGCTTGACAGCGTATGGTACTGCTTCAGCGTAGCCACCACCATAGGCTTTGGCGACATAACAGCGGTTACGCTCACGGGCAGGGCATTATCGGTTTTCCTGTCGATATGCTCCATACTTATCATAGCCGTTGTGCCGGGAATAATAACAAGCTATTACATAGAAAGCACCAGACTGAGAGAAAACGAGAGCAGTGTAAAATTCCTTGATGACCTCGAACGCCTGCCCGAGCTTTCAAAGGAGGAGCTGCAAGCCTTGTCCGAAAGGGTTAAGAAATTCAACCGTAAAAAATGAAAATTCGGACAGAAAAACCACAAAGCTTTCCTGTCCGAATAGAATATAATATAATCAAAACCGCCTTTTACAGTAAGTTTCATTATTTATTATCCATTATTCATCATACATTATTCATTATTCATTATTCACTATTCATTAACCAAATATCTCTTTAGCCGTTCTTGCGTTGTCAAGAATGGCTTTTTTTAATTCATCAAGGGAATCGAATTTCTTTTCACCTCTTATAAAATCCATAAGGCGGACATCAACCGTTTTGCCGTATAAATCCTCGCCCTTGTAATCGGGCATCCAGGTTTCGCACAGCGGAGAAAAAATACCCACCGTAGGCTTTACGCCAATATTGGTAACGCCGCAGAATTTTCTGCCGTCATCAAGGGTAACGCAGGACGCATAAACGCCGAATTTCGGCACAACAAGCTCACCGTGCAAAGCCTGATTAAGAGTCGGCGTGCCAAGCTCTCTGCCTAAATGCTGACCGTGGATTACCTCTCCGCTAAAGCCGAATTCTGAGCCTAAAAGCTCGTTTGCTCTGCGGATACTGCCGTTTTTTATCAGCTCTCTTATAAGCGTTGAGGAGACAACGCCCTCCGCCCTTGTTACAGGAGGCACAATTCTCAATTCTATGCCGTTTTCCCTGCAAAGAGCGGCAAGCATTTCGGTGTTTCCATCGCCGTTTTTCCCGAAGGTATAGTTAAAGCCGCAGCACAGCTTTTTGGCTTTCAGCGTTTTTATCAGGATTTTTTCGACAAATTCCCTTGCAGGAATGTCAGCCACCGACTTAAAGTCGCACATATACAGGTGCTTAACGCCAATTTTTTTAAGCGCCTCTTTTTTATCCTCAAGGCTCATCAGCGCCTCCTGCGGCTGATTTTTCAACACGCTTTTAGGGCTTTGCGCAAAGGTAAAGCAGATTGGCAAAAGCGAATTTTCTCCGCCCTTTACCGCCTCGCCGATTACCCTGCGGTGACCGATATGCAGTCCGTCAAAAAAGCCGAGTGCGACCGATGTGTTTTCTTTTTCGGGTGATATTTTTAAAAAAGTTTGCATATATTTATTCATACCTTAATCGCAGGACATCTGCAGGTCAGATTTTACCGCTTTTAAGCAGCATTGCAGTTTTCAGTACGGCAACCTGAGTTTTTGCGTCGGGGAGCTGATTGTTCAGCACCATTTCCACAGCCTTATCAAGCGGAATTTTCTCCACATTCAGAAACTCGCCCTCGTCAGGCTGACTGTCGCCGACGCTCCTTATTCTGCATACATAAAGGTGAATTATCTCGTTGGTGTAGCCGGGTGATGGATAAAGCTGACCGAGCGAGGTGTAGGAATAACCCTGTGCGCCTGTTTCCTCGAGCAATTCACGCTTGCCGTTTTCAAGCGGAGTTGAGCCTTTTTCGAGCTTTCCTGCAGGAAGCTCAAGCACAACCTCCTTGTAAGGATAACGGAACTGCCTTACAAAAAGCAGGTTGTTGTCATCGTCAAGGGCGGCAACGGTAACTCCGCCGGGGTGGTTTACCACTTCCCTTTTGGATTTTTTCCCGTCCTCAAGCTCAACCTCGTCAAGGGTGATATGTAAAATTCTGCCGTCAAAAACAGAAGTGCTGTTTAAGGTCTTTTCAAAAAGCTTCATAGCGATACCTCATTTGCATTAAAATCATTTGCATTAAAATTTAAGAAAAAGAACAGAAAGGAAAATTTTATGACAGACTACAATGTAATGCCCGACTACCAGACAAGGAAAAAAATCATTAACAGCATCTGCGAAAAATACAGCTTTGTGCAACATTCGTTTGCAGGCAAAAGCGTGTGCGGCAGGTGCATTGATGTTCTGCACCTCGGCAACACAAAGAACTGCGTGCTTTACTGCGCAGGCTTTCACGGCTCGGAATATCTGACCATTACGGCAGTCCTAAAATTCTTTGAGCAATGCGCCGACGCAATGGAGAACAACACCGTTGTCGGCAGATACAAAATCAGGGATTTTCTGCGTAATAAGGGACTTACTATCGTACCATGCGTAAATCCCGACGGTGTGGAGATTGCCATTCACGGCTCTGACGCCGCCCTCAAATACAAGCCTCTTGTAGAAAAAGCCTCAAAGGGCAACAAGGTATGGCAGGCAAACGCAAGAGGCGTTGACATTAACCACAATTTCAACGCAGGCTGGAACGAGCTTAAAAACCGTGAGCTGAGTATGAACATAAAAGCTCCGTCTGCCACCCGTTTCGGAGGCAACGCTCCCGAAAGTGAGCCTGAAACCAAGGCTCTCACCAACCTCTGCAAGCGCAACAGCTACGAAAGAGCCATTGCCTTTCACAGTCAGGGCAGGGAGATTTACTGCTCCTTCGGCAAGCACACGCCTGTTATGAGCTTTCGCCTTGCGTCTGTTCTCTCACAGGCAAGCGGCTACAACATCTCCGTACCCGAGGACATAGCCACGGGCGGCGGCTTTAAGGACTGGTTCATTGAAAAATTCCACCGTCCCGCCCTCACCATTGAAATGGGCAAGGGCAAAAATCCGCTCCCCCTCTCCGACTTTGAGCCTGAATACAACATAATGCTCAATATGCTCTGCCTTGGGGTTATTGTATAACACTTTCTGCTTTTCGTTATAATCATCTGCCCGACAACAGCTTTTGCGGTGTCGGGCAGAAATGTTTTGCTCTTAAATCAGTCCTCGTCATCAAAGAACTTGATTGATTTTACAATTTCGTCAATAGCCTCGTCTGAAATAACATTCGGCTCATCAAGGTATTTTGAGCGTTTTTCAATGCCCTCAATAGCCATTTCAAGCTCCTCCTGCGGAGTGCTCGGCTTTTTCGGCTCATCATAAACCTCTGTATCCTCGGGATTGGAAATATTTATATATTCCTCCGCCTTTGGTTCTTCCTCAGCCTGCGCAGGCTCTTCCGGCTCGTCCTCAATTACAGGCTCGTCCTCTGCCTTTATTTCCTCGGGCTTAACCTCTTCGGTCTGAGCCTTTGCGGCAGGCGCTTCCTTTACCTCGTCATTTTCCTTTTCATCAGCCGGCTTTTCAGCCTTTACCGGCTCTTTATCAGCCTTTTTTGCCGACTTGTCAATGCCGAAGTTCGGTGCGTCATAGTTCTCGTCAAGCTCCTCGGCGGCGGTCATAATAGCCTCGCCGAATTCGTTGAGCTTTTTCTCCTGCCTTGCCTCGGCAATCGCTCTCAGCTCGTCAAGGTGATTTACAGGCTTTTCAGCCTTAGGGTTATCCTCGTTAAAATAAATATCATACCATACAAGGAACACATAGATTGTCCACACCTTACGGCTGTTATCCTCTTTATTGCTGAAATGCTCGTCGAGCCAGCGGATAAGAATATCAGTATTAAAGAATTTCTCGGCTGTTGCGCCCTTGAACTTTGTCTTGACAACATTATAGTACTTTTCATCTCTGAGCCACACTCTTGTAGGAACAGGGAAACCGAGCTTTTCTTTTTCGGCAGTAGCCTCAGGCATATGGCGGACAGCCGCCTTACGCATAGCGTACTTTGTGTTGTGACGGTTACAACGCAGCCTTGTGGGAAGTTTGGATGCAACCTTGAACACCTCTTTATCAAGGAACGGCACTCTCAGCTCAAGAGAGTTAGCCATACTCATTCTGTCTGCCTTTAAGAGAATATCGCCTACCATCCACATATTGATGTCGAGGTACTGCATCTTGGTAACATCGTCATATCTGCGGCAGCGGTAGTAATATTTTTTTGCATAGTCCTGAGGACGGCTTGCAATATTAGGGTCTTTTAAAAGCTCCTTCTTTTCCTTGTAATCGTACATAAAGGCGTTGCCTATGTAGCGTTCCTCAAGCGGATCTGTCGCCCTGATAAGGTAATCTCTGCCCTTGATGTCGGGGAGCTTTTTGCATACGGCTCTTATAGCCTTTCTTATGCAGTGCGGAACTATTGTCTGA
Organism: Ruminococcus sp.; assembly: GCA_051880895.1. Taxonomy (GTDB): domain Bacteria; phylum Bacillota; class Clostridia; order Oscillospirales; family Acutalibacteraceae; genus Ruminococcoides. Next base: position 13,254 of record JBJEOV010000056.1, read on the forward strand.
TAAATTTTGAAAACTCTCGGCTCGTTGTAGCAGGTGTAGCCGCCGAACAGCTCGTCTGCGCCCTCGCCCGAAAGCACAACCTTTACATACTCGCTTGCAAGCCTTGACACAAAGTAAAGCGCAATGCAGGACGGGTCTGCAAGCGGCTGGTCCATATGATACTGAACGGTAGGAACTGCGTCCCAGAATTCCTCGCTTGAAATGAGGTGGGTATGATGCTCAACTCCGATTTTCTCGCTGAGTCCCTTTGCCCAGCTTATTTCATTGTAATGCTCGCCGAAATCAAAGCCGACGGTAAAGGTTTTCTGGTCTGCAAAGTAGGTTGAAACATAGCTGGAGTCAACGCCGCTTGAAAGGAAACAGCCGACCTCAACATCGGCAATCTTGTGCGCATTTACGGAATTTTCAAACACCTTTTCTATAGCGTCAACAGCCTCTTCCTCGCTCATCTCCTCATCGGGATTAAAGCGAGCCTCCCAGTAGCGTGTTGTTTCCACCTTGCCGTCCTTGTACCAGAGGTAATGACCGGGCATAAGACAGAACACACCCTCAAAGAAGGTTTCGGGCGGAACGGCATACTGATACGAAAGGTAGGTGTCGAGCGCTCTTTTATTGAATTTCTTTACAAACTTAGGATGCTCAAGAATACTCTTGATTTCGCTTGCGTAAACAAATTCGCCGTCAATCATAGTGTAGTGCATAGGCTTGATGCCGAAGAAGTCACGGGCAACGAACACCGACTTGTCAACCGTATTGTAAATTGCAAAGCCGAACATACCCCTGAGCTTTAAGAGAAGATCCTCTCTCCATTCCTCAAAGCCGTGGATAAGCACCTCGCTGTCGGTATCGGTATAGAACTTATGTCCCTTTTCAATAAGAACCTTTCTCAGCTCTTTGTAGTTGTAAATTTCTCCGTTAAAAGTGAGGACAAGCGTTTTATCCTCGTTATATATCGGCTGATGACCTGCGTCAAGGTCGATAATCGAAAGACGGCGAAAGCCCATTGCAATGTTATCGTCCATAAAAACGCCGTCAGAGTCGGGACCTCTGTGAGTAATGACATCGGTCATATTTTTGATGACCTTATCTCTGTCGATAACCTCACCCGTAAAGCCGCAAATTCCGCACATATATAAAACCCCTTTCGGTAATTTGTCAAAAAATGAGTTTGTAACTGCATATATAGATTATTGTATCATAATTAATCCGTAAATTCAACAGTAAGAGCTCAGATATTTTATTACATTGATTTTTACCTCAGAATTATTTACCTCCTGTAATTGATTTGTTATTTTAAACAAAATTATTGAAAGTTCTGTATATTTGTGCTACAATATATAAAAACAGCAATGTTTTTATCGAAAATCTTTATTAATCGGAGGTAACGGAAATGGCAGTTATTAAAGCGTTTAAGGGTATGAGATATGACACACAAAAGGCAGGGGAAATTTCTACCCTCTGCTGTCCGCCGTATGACATAATCAGCGAGCAGGAAAGGCTCTCTTTTATCAGGGAAAACGAATACAACATCATTCGCCTTGAATTGCCCAAGGAGGGCGAAAATCCCTATGCCTGCGCAGGCGACGTTCTTAAAATGTGGCTTGACAAGGGTATTTTAAAAATTGAGGACAAGCCTGCTATCTATATTTATGAAGAGGAATTTTCTGTCGGCGACACACGCAAGAGCATCAAGGGCATTATTGCAAGGGTTCAGCTTGAGGAATTTTCCAAGGGCATTATTCTCCCTCACGAATTTACGCTTTCCAAGGCAAAAGAGGACAGGCTCAACCTTATGAAAGCCACAAACTGCAATTTCAGCCAGATTTACGCCCTCTATATGGACGAAAAGCACACTACCCTCGCTACTATTGACGAACAGTCAGGCGGCAGGGCTGACCTTGAATTTACCGATGAAACGGGCGTTACCCACCGACTCTGGATTGAAACCGATGAGGAGATAATCGCAAAGCTTGTTGCTGATTTTGCAGACAGAAAGCTCTACATTGCCGACGGTCACCACAGATACGAAACTGCCCTCAATTACAGAAATTATTGCAGGGAAAACGGCATTTCAAAGCCGGGTGACGCTCAGGATTTTCAGATGATATACCTTGTAGATATGGAGCACCCCGGACTTGTGGTATTCCCAACTCACCGCCTTGTGAGGGATTTGCCGGACTTTGACAAGGACGCTGTTCTCGAAAAATGCTCCGAGTTCTTCTATATAGATGAAAGGGAAGGCACAGACACTATGGAGCAGGATTTAAATCAGCTCTATGACGAGGGTAAAAAGGCGTTCGGCTTTTACTGCGGAAAGGGCGAATGGTTTTTGCTCACCCTCAAAAATCCCGATATTATGGGCGAAATTCTCCCCGATGTGAGCAAGGCGTCGCAGTCGCTTGATGTTTCAATTCTCCACACCCTGATTCTTGAAAAAATTTTCGGAATTGACAAGGAAAATATGGCTAAACAAATCAACCTTACATATACCAAGTTTTTCTCCGAGGCTATATCGGGTGTTGACAGCGGTGATTTTCAATGCTCATTTGTGCTGAATCCGACAAGAGTTACCGAAATCCGTGATGTTGCCGCCGCAGGCGAAAAAATGCCGCAAAAGTCAACCTATTTCTATCCGAAGATGATTACGGGAATGGTAATGAACAATCTGGGAAACACTGATTAAATCGTTTGTGCATATTGCGCCGTCAGATTTTTTGTCAGGTTGCACAAACAAACCGCAGTAATGCTGACGCATTGCGAGGATTTTTTGGGCAAGCTGGCGGAAAATATGCAAGCAAGATGTTCAAACAGCTTTTAAGCGTGATTTATTCAGTGTTTCCCTAGGAGTTGATTAATTTGAAAAATTACGAAATCCGCAGAACAGACAGAGCGTTGACAGAGGAAGATGCTGTTGAAATTATCAGAAAAGGGAGCTTTGGCATACTTTCCACCATAGGCGCAGACGGCTACCCTTACGGCGTACCCGTAAACTATGTTTACGATAACGGCAGAATTTACTTTCACTGCGCCAAAAACACAGGTCACAAGCAGGAAAATCTGAGATTTTCGGGCAGGGTTTCTTTCGCAGTTGTTACAAAATCCGAGGTTATTCCCGAAAAATTCACCACCGCTTACGAAAGCGCCGTTGCATTCGGCACAGCCTCAAAAATTGTTTTTGATAAGGAAAAGGCTCTGCGACTTCTGGTAAAAAAATACTCTCCGCAGTTTATTGACGAGGGCGAAAGCTGTATTAAAGACCATTTTGAACGCACCGATGTTTTTATGCTCGAAATCGAAAGGCTGACCGCAAAGGCTAACCGAAAATAACCGATAAAAATCCCTGCTCAACCGGAACAGGGATTTTTTATCTGAGATGTTATAAGTTTCAATTATTATCATAGCACTTCCAACGGCAGTTTTTGCAGACCTCGCTGAGCTTGCCCTGTGAAATTATCCTGCTTTCAGCAAGCTTTTTAAGCGTGAGCCACTCTGTCTTGCCGCCGAACTCAAGTCCGTACTGCGAAAGGCAAGCCTTATCAAAAGCGGATACCTTTTTATTATCGGTGCAAAGCTGCGACTCATTATTCGGACATTTACTGCAAAGCACATCATCACAGCCGTCCGTCAGGGTGATAATCGGGTTTTCTTTGTTTAGATACTCAATAACAGAGGACATATTCTGCACAAACTCGTCATTGTAGCCCTTACCTGCAAAAAACTGTATACAAAGGCTGTGGTGCGGTCGCAGCTTAAAGTCTGATAACCTTGTCAAGACGATTTACCAATACAGCCGAAAAGGCAATTTTTAGTCCGTCGGCAATAAGATATGGCACTACGCACATCATAAGCGACTCTAAAATTCCCATTTTCATCTGAATCATAAACCAGACTGTGCCGAAAGCGTAGCAGACTGCAAGACCTGCAACCATTGCAACAATTTCAACCCAGAGCTTTTTGCCGAGCTTTTCGGTCATAAGTCCTACAATAAAGGCTGTGAAGATAAAGCCGATAATGTATCCGCCTGTCGGTCCGAAAAGTACGCCTACGCCGCCGCTGAAGCCTGCAAATACAGGAACTCCCACAAGACCGAGCAGTACATAAACCAACACGCTTATTGTGCCTCTTTTCCAGCCTAATAAAGATGATGCAATAAAAATGCCGAGAGTCTGAAGTGTGAACGGAACCTGTCCGAACGGAATCTGAATTTGTGCGCAGACTGTGATTACAGCCGCAAAAAGTGCGATAAATACCAAGTCAAGCAACGCTGCCTTGCTTTTTGATGTAGCCTTTGATTTTACCTCTAACATTGTTTTTCTCCTTATTGTCAACCTGTTTTGATTTTTAAGTTGACAATATTATAACTCTGTTTTTACTGATTGTCAACCTGTATTTTTGATTTGGTTGACAATTAGCAGATTGTTTTTAATGTCTTAATTCATATTTTTAGTATTCAAAAATTCCTCAAGCAAATCAGCCGCATATCTGCAAAGCTCGGGGCAAGGGCGTTTTTTGTAGTATTCCGTTGTGCGCTCAGACGGCACATAGGTTTCGGGCCTTGATTTCTGAAAACCCAAAAGCTCTCTGCAAATTATTGAGCCGTTGTCTGCTTTGAATTTTTCGGCAAGCTCCTGTACTGATTTATAAACATTTTTCTTGTTTTCAGCGTCCTTTGCGTCAGCATTGCCTGCGGCTAAGCCGAGCACCATAAGCATACCCGTAACAGTACCACAGACCTCTCTCATTCTGCCCATTCCGCCGCCAAACGGCTGTGAAATTTTCAGCGCAGTTTCCTTTTCAAGTCCGAAATCCTCGCAAAAAGCAAGCAAAACCGCCTGCGAGCAGTTGTAGCCGTTCATAAAGTTCTGTTTTGCAATTTCTCCCTTAGTCATACCGTCATTCCTTTACAATAAATTTTTCTATGCTTATTATTGTATCACTCAAAAATAATATTGTCAAAAAAAGCAAGCAAACAGCCGCACAGTTTTCACTGCACGGCTGTTTGCAAGGGGTTTAGATAAGGAAATGGGTATGAGTGGAACGGATGCTTTCGCACCCTCTTGTTAGTGATTTTAAGCGGATTTGTTATCGCTTGCGGGTTTTTTGGGGATTTTGATTGTGTATTCGATATAGTTGCTGTTTTCACTTTTAACTGCCTTTGCATCAATACCTGCAAGCCGCATTGTATCTACCGCTTTGTTAATGGTGTTTACAAAAATTCTCACATCTTTTATCACCGCTTTGCTGTTTCCCATACTTTTAATATGCTTTGGGCAGTCATTCAAAACTTCGCTTACAAGACTGTCGGTTTGCTGAGTGTTAAGGTTTAAAGCTATCACCTTGCTGAGGACCTCTCGCCTTTTGCCCTCGTCGTCTATGCGGAGCAAAGCCCTGGCATGGCGCTCCGTAAGACCTGCGGTAATGATAAGCTCCTGTTCCTCGTATGTAAGCCGCAAAAGCCTGAGCTTGTTTGCAATGGTTGACTGGGTTTTTCCAAGCTTTTCGGCTGCCTCCTCCTGAGTAAGACCAAATCTTCTGATTAGTCTTGAAATCCCGCGAGCTTCCTCGAACACGCCGAGGTCGCTTCGCTGTAGATTTTCAAGGAGAGCAAAGATCGCAGACTCTTTGTCAGAACACTTAACGATTATGCAGGGAACTTTTTTAAGTCCAGCCATAACCGACGCACGTAGACGGCGTTCTCCGGCAATCAGCTCATATTCGGTTTGACTTGCCCTTCTTACAGTCAGCGGCTGCAAGATACCGTTCTCTGAAATAGACTGCGATAATGATGTAAGAGCGGCTTCGTCAAACTGCTTTCGTGGCTGAGCCTTGTTAGGTCGTATTCTTATTATGGGTATTTCAGTGATTTTGTTATCATTGTTAAATAAAAATGTCAACCTTACCATCCCGTGTCTTTTAAGCATCAGGGGTTTGTCCCTGTGACATTATAATATCATATTACCAAAAAATGGTATGTCGAATTGTGTATGCAAATTAAATTTTGTTTTAGAATATTGCGTTAGTTATTTTGTTTTATTGTCAGGTTGATTAAATTTATATAAAACAAGTCACTTCTTTTGAGAACTCAAACTCAGATTTTTCCAAACACATTGAAAATTTCGCAGGCTCTTGCTATACTAAATAATAGAAAAAAATACCATAATTGTATGATACATTTACTTTTTTAAATTGGAATTTTTAAAGATAAAGTAATTAAATTTGAGGAGAAAGAATATGATAGATGTATATTTTGACTTTACAACTGATACGGATAATTTTTGGAACGGCTTTTGGGATAGAAATGATGGATTAGGAGCAAGTCTTTATGATCCTGACACAGCAAGTAAAAAGCTTCAAGAATATCATAAAATTTTATGGAGTAGAAAACTACCAAACGGAGAAATAATGAACTTAAATATGGGTTCAGCTACAAATTATCTTAATTGGAAAGATTTTAGATTTGGGAGTGATTCTATAATCGTAACTTTAAGGTATAAAAAATACAAGCATATGATAGAGCAAGTAAAGCAAAAAGTACCTAATTATAAGAAATTTTATGAAGACTTTATTAGAAAGTCATACACTATAGGTGGAATGATTATCTTTCCTAAACATAAATTTAGCATAAATCAAGTAAGAGGTACAAATAGCTTTATTTCTGATAGATGGGACTTAACGCTTGAATGTATAAGGAGATATTATCTTGGCGAAAAAAGTCCATTATATAATACACTATTAAATGATAAGAATTTTTTCGAGCTTTTTAAAGATTTTAAAGGTTATGTTGATTTCTTTTTCCTTCAAGATTGTGTATCTTCTGATTACAGTAAGGTTGATATATGGGAAGGGACAGGTTTATTTAATTCATATGGTCTACCTGAAACTTTGGATGGTTATTTTTCTCTTTTAGAAAATGAAATGAATTTTCTTAAAAAACGCAATAAAAGAATAGAACTATTTTTCTTAAATAATAATATATAATATAATTAATTTTGTATCGGAACAACAAAGCAATCCTATACAAATTTAATCTATAGAAGGAAACTCTTGTTCGCAGGGAACCCCTGATGTGGGTTCCCTGCGGCAAAACAGTCCAACGGACTGTTTTGCCTACCCTCCTGCATTTGAAAAGCAGTTTCTTTTTTGGGCTCTGCCCAAACCCGCAACCCTTTAAAAAGGGTTGACCGAAATTTTATCCCCGGGCAGATAGTAAGCAATAATATTTAATTTTGTTGCCCGACCGAAAGTTTTGTTTTTCAGTTAAATTATAGTTTTTGCTCAATACAATGTGACAATTTATGCTTAGTCATATCTGAATATCAAGCAAAAAATCGGCAACACCTATAAGTGCTGCCGAAGTATATTGTTTTACTTTTCAAGAAAATCAACGAATTTTTCGCCGAGGACTTCTCTTGAGTAAACCTTGCTGATTTTATCGTAATTGCTCTTAAGCTGTTCGTCGGTAACATTCGGGAAATTGCGGATTTTTGCGAGCAAGTCCTCATAGGAGGTGTAGATACAGCCGTCAATGCCGTTTAAGACCTCTCTTGAACCTGTGTTCTCCGTACAGTAAACCATCTTTCCGTTGAGAATAGCCTCGATATACGGCATACCAAACGAATGGTTAAGAGTAAAGTCAACAACTGCGTCGTGAGTTTTCATCTGATTTTTCGGGTTAGTGGTTTCACCGCAATAGCAGATGTAGTCCTCAACCTCGTTGTCAAAAATCTTGTCGAGGAACTCGCTCAGATAATCGCCTGTGCCGTAAACATCAATCACAATATCGTCAACCCTCTGCTCCTTGAGATATTTTGCAAAGCCGATAAGGTTATTGATATCTGCCTCACGCTCGTGGCTGATTCTGAGCAGATACATACCGAGGAAGCAGTTGCGCTCCGGTGCGTCAATCTTATTGCTTTCCTCTTCAACAACGCCGATTTCGTCCCTTGCCACACTGCGGCTCGACTCAAGGGTGTTTCCGAGAACGATATAGTCCTTGTAATTCTTGAAGTTGAACTTATCAATATAAAGCTGACGGTTTTCTTCGCTTACGAATACAGCCTTGCCGATGTCGATTTTCTCCATTTTATTTACAATATCGGGGAAAAGGTCGTTTACAAGTGCGGCTGTGCAGTGGAAGAAATATATTTTTTCCTCTATTTTCTCAGAGGTTGCGTCATTGAGGAAAAGGTGGAGCGACTCTCTTGTTGAAATAACCGTTTTACTGTTGATTTTCTCAAGCTTTTTTCTCATAGCCATACCTGCGTAGGGCGAGAGATTCTGCCTGCTGCAGTCGCAGTCAAGATGACCGTAAAGTCCCTTCCATCTGAAAAAGCCACGCTTTAAAAGCTCGATTTTTCTGTGTGAATTTGCCTTGTAAAGTGCGGTAAGCTGTAAGCCGTAGGGCATTTCCTTTGGCTTTGCCGTACATTTGAGCGACAAAAGCTCAACAAGATAGTTCTTCTCAAGCAGAGCCTCGGCGAGTGAACGGGTTGCAAAAACCGTACCGCCCACGCCGTAGAAATTGTAGCCGAGGAATGTAACCTTGTTTTTCTGAATCTGAGCAAATTCATCGTACATTCTGTCTATATGCGCACCGCTCTCAATGAAGTCATAGTCGATTTCCTCGGGAAGTCTTGACTTAAAGAACGGATTTATGGAATAGATTTCATCTGCAATGGCGTCAACAAGCTGTCTTGCCTTTGTAAGCGAGCACTGCTCAAGCTCCTCAACCTCGCAGTAAAGATTACGCTTTGCAAGGTAATTCTTTAAATCAGGCTGATACAGAATGACGGGCTTGTTAAGAACCGTAAAATCAAAGCCCACCGAGGAGTAGTCTGTGATAAGAACATCATTTTTAGCAAGCTCGTCAAGCACATCTGTCTTGTGAGAATGAATGAACTCAATTCTGTCTGTCTTTGCGCACTCCCTGAATTCTCCGATTTTCTCCTCGTCAAAGAACTGGTGCAGGCAGACCGTAAAGGTAGAATTTGTCTTTTCAAGGTAATCCGCAAGCCTCTGACTTGAAAGCACGCCCTTTATCTGGTGCATAAGCATCTGAGTCATATAGTTGTCGCCGAGGTACTCTCTCCAGGTCATAAACCAGAGAATATTTTTGCCGTTTTTCGGCTGTGCGTGATAAGCCTTGTGACGCTTTACAAGCTCAATGTAGCGTGGCGGATAAATTCCGTAATAGAGCTGATAATCCTTGAATTTGTTGTATTCCATAAGGGTAGGCTTGATGTTCTTGTTGTAGTACAGAAAGCGGAACATATTATTATTGTAGCCGTAGCCCTTGTATTCAATAGCCTTAATGCCCAGCGTGCCGTGCTGGAGGTAAATAAGCGGCTTTTCAATGAAGAAGTCCGTCTTGAAAAAGCCGAGCTTTGTGGGAGTAATATCCTTGTAGCTTAAAGAAACAAAGTACATATCAGCATTAAGATATATTTTAAAATGCTTAATAGTGTTTTTCCAGATTACAAATTTCTTTTCTTCATCCGAAAGTGAAGCGTAGGTTGCCTTATTGGCAGTATTTTTTTCAAGAACAATGTACTTGTCAATACCGTCCTTACGACTCACCACCTGTTTCCAGAAATAATATGAATTATTATTTGAGGTTGCGGCAAGGTTTTCGCCAAACAGCCAGATAAAATTTCTACCCATCAAATTACTCCTTTAGTATATGGTATATGCTTTTGAAAAATATCAAAACCGCAGAATGCAAATTAAAATTACAGCTCAAATGATGATTTATCCGGCAAAAGCTTTTCAAATGCGTCTATAACGCCCTGCTTTTTCACCTCAAAATCAGTGGTTTCGGCTGTATCGTTAATGCAAATCATATTGTGCCTTTGCGAGGGAATATCCCTGCACAAATCTGCGTAGTTATACTCCTTTACATGGTAGCAGTAGGCAAAGCTGTCCCTGCGCACCGTGTAATTGCCCGAGGCTAACTGCCAGAATTTCATCAGCCATTGATTTACATTTCCTGTTTTTCTGAATTTATCGCAACAGGTCGAGTCAAGGGTTTCATATTCCTTTTCCCAGATTTCCTCAAAGGTCGATTTCAGAAAGCCTGAGGGTGTGTGCTGATAATAAAAGCCGGGAAACCAGTGCCACGGCAGTAAAAGTGTGGTTTTTAAATGATTTTTAAAGCCGTTTTTTCTGCTGTACCACTTTTTCCAGTCACGCTTAAACACCTTGTCCTTATCAAAATGGTCGTTTATGATTGAAACATCTGCGCCGTTGAAAAAGCCTGCGCTGTCCTTATTAAAGCAGATGCAGTCAAGCGCAAAGGTATCGCAGGGCTTGCCGTCCTTAAAAAAGTCCTCGGGCTGAGTGGGCGCAGTTATGAACATATCGTCGTTAAAATACACAAACTGCTCGGAAAGTCCCTCTATCCTGTGCAGATTAAGCTCTATTGTGTGCGAGTTGAAGGTCGGAAGATATTTTGACGGAATGTAGTCCTTATGATTTACAATGTTAAGCTTTGGATTAGAGGTATCGAGCCACTTCGGCAGATGCCCCCAGGTTACAAAGTGAATTTTATTTACCCACGGCGCAAACCTTTCCACACCACGGAACCAGTATTGCAGGTTGTCCCAATCTCTGAAACGCACCTCGCTGTTCGCATTGGTAACGGTCTTTCCGTCATACCTTGCCTTTTCAGCCTGCCACTCCCTTTCGTTTCCGTCAACCCAGATTATAACAAAATCAATCGGCTTTTGCATTTTTTCTTCCATACATACCTCAATGCCATCTTTCCCTGACAGCCTCGTAATTTCTTCTGGAATTTTCAGTATCATACAAATCAAAAAATTCCCTGTGTCTGCTGAGATAAAGCTCTGTGTTCTCAAATGAACGCTGAGCCATCTGCTCTATATAATCCATAAGCCCCTGTTCGTCATTATAAACAGGACCAAAGCCGTCCTCGGCATAGTCAAAATATCCCTTGCCATAGTGATGCTCTGAAAATCTTTCGTAGTCAAACTGAAAATACGCAAGCGGTTTCTTCATATAGGCAAAGTCAATCTGAACGCTTGAATAGTCGGTAATCATAAAAGCCGAGCTTTTCATAAGCTCCTGCACCGTATATTCGGGATATTTACAGATTGTAAGGTACGGATTGCTCTTTGAAAAGCAGTCAATAAACCTCTGCATATCCCTGTGAGGGTAAAACATAACGGTACAGCCGTATTTGCGGCAGATTTCCTCAAGACGGCTGCTGTTGATTATTTTACTCCAGTTTTTGAAATAATCACTTTCGCAAAAGGCTTTTTTATCGTCCTCAATGCTCTTTGAAAGTGCGTCAGTGCCAATCCAGTCACGCCAGGTTGGCATAATCAGAATCTGATTTGGCACGGTTTTAAAATTGTGGAGCTTGTCCCAGCGTGGAAGTCCGAGCAGCTTTACAGTGCCCTCGGGGTAGCCGTAGTTCTGACTTACATACTCCCATTCCCTGTAGGTGCTGGTTACAAACATACTCATTTTAGTGTTTTTATAGTAAAGAAACTCAATATTCGTGAGAATTACGCCGTGTTGTAAAAACACCCTGTTATTGTGCAGAATACCGTAAACCTCAAGCAGATAGCAGACGGCATAATTAGGCTTTCCGCCCTTCTGCGAGCTGATGTTCACCCTTGCGGTAAGGTAGAGTATCCAATGCGCAAAGCTGCCGTATTTTACGGTTTTACCTGTTTTTTTAACATTTTCATAGTCAACGCTTGTTTTATAAACGGCGTAAACGCAGTCCTGCTCGGGGTGGTTTCTGCACACATATTCAAAAAAGCAAAAGCCGTTGTCGGTAGCCTCCGTGCCGTTGTCGCACACAAGCCACAAATCCTTTCTGAAACACTTATATACAAGCGCAATCGGCAGGGCGAATATGAACAGAAAGATGTGCAGGAAATCCCTCGGCTTTACATCCCTGAGCTTTTCAAAAAATCTTGACATACCGCCACCGTTAAGACATAAATTTTTCGTACAGAGGGAGTACCTCCTCGGTAGTTCCCTGCATTTTTATTTCGCCGTCGTGCAGCCAGAGAATGTTGTCGCAGAGCTTTCTGAGGGTGTCGGAGCTGTGTGATACGATTACAACAGTCCTGTCCTTATTCATAATAAGACTGCGCATTTTTTCGTAGCTCTTCTTCTTAAACTTGGCGTCGCCGACGCTGAGAACCTCGTCAATGAGCATAATTTCCGTTTCGAGGATTGCGGTAATTGAAAAGGCAAGCTTTGAGTACATACCGCTTGAATAGGTTTTTACGGGGCGGTCTATAAAATCGCCAAGCTCAGAAAATTCGATAATCTCGTCCAGCTTTTCCTCAATCTGCGGTCTTTCAAAGCCTAAAAGCATACCCGAAAGGAAAATATTTTCTCTTCCGCTCAGCTTGTTTTGAAAGCCTACGCCGATTGAAAGCAGGGAAATTGAATGGCCGTGCAAATCAATTTCGCCCTCATCGGGAGAAAAAATGCCCGCAATGGCTCTGAGCAGGGTTGACTTGCCGCTGCCGTTCTTGCCGACAATTCCTAAAATCTGCCCCTTTTCAACCTCAAAGGAAACGCCCTTTACCGCCTCAAAATACTCGGTCTTTTTGTTCTTTCTTGGCGAAAGAATTGACTTTAAAAGAGAAACCTTTTTAAAGCATCTGTATCTGATTTTTACATTCTTTACCGAAATTGCTGACTCTGCCATAATTAAATCACCTTTACATAGCTGTTTTCGTGCTTATAAATTGTTCTGATGCCTATAATGCTGATAACCACGCCGATAACCAGCCACGCAAGCAGCGAAAGCCAGTGCGGATCCTGATTATAGATAAGCACTCTTCTCAGATCGCAGATAATAAGAGCTATCGGGTTGCATTTTATTAACAGCTCGCCGAGTATTCCGTCAAGCTTGTTTTCAATAGAATAGAAAATACCCGAAATATAGAAGCCGAGCTGAAGAACAATGGTGATTACATTGAGCAAATCCTCAACAAATACGCCGAAGTGGAGCATAATCGTACTGCAGGCGAAGGTAATAATCACAAGCAGGAGCATAATCGGCAGCGCCCAGAACATTCTCAGACTGACAGGCACCTGATAAATTATCATAAGAAGAATGGTAAGTGCGTAGGATACGAGCATCTTAAAGCCGTAAACGCCGATTTTTTCAAGGATAAAAATGTGCTTTGGCACATACACCTTGGTGACTATCATCTTTTTGGACTGCACAACCTTGACGCAGCTTTTTACAACCTTGCTGAAAAACTGCCAGCAGTTAAGACCGATAAATACAAAAACGGGGAAGTACGGTTCGCCGCTCTTGAATACAAGGATTGCGATGAATGAATACACGAGCATAAAGAAGAACGGATCGAGAATCCACCACAGCCAGCTCAGAAACGAGCCTGCTACCTCGGACTTCAGCTCTGCCTTTGCCGAAAATACCGTGTAGTTGAAGAATTTTTTGATGTCGTTAATAAATCTGCGCATCTTGAATAACTCACTTCCAAATCAATTTTAATTCTGACACATAGTAACCTATCTTGAATTATATCATTATACTTTCAATATTTCAAGTATTCCGCATTTTTCGGGTGACGAATTTTGCGGACTTTTTGCTGTATTTTCTGTTAAAGAATTTGCATACTATGCACAAATTTCTTACATTGTATTTACAAAGACAAACAGCACTTCGATTTTAGCCGAAGTGCCGCAATAAATCAATATATGTATGTATTATTTCATAAATTTGCCGAGAATATCAAATCTGCCGATAATCGGGAGCTTTTTGCAGCTGCCCTGCACTGCGTTTACAATGCCGAAGACTTCAAGAGCAATGAAAGCAAGCGACAAAAGCAGATTAACCAGATTGAGTATTGTAATAAGCAAGCCGCCTACTCCGAAGATAAAGCTGCCGTAAAAAACCACTCTTATAATTGCAGACAGAATATAGTAAATTATGGACTGAGCGACCATAAGAATTGCAACATTGAGTCCCTGTGATGCGTGAAATCTCGCAAATTTTGAGTTCTTAGCCGCAAAAATCGGCACGAGCACCAGCAAGCCTATGTACGCAAGCACAGCCATAACCTTGTTTTCTTTTATGTCTGTAGGGTCGAACTCTGCGGTTGTGTCTTCGGTGTCGAAAATGCCGTTCTGCTTTGTGCCGTACTGGTGCTGCTCGGTCTGAGCCTGTGCAGAGGTATCGCTTACAGGTGTTCCGCAGTGCGAGCAGAAGGTTGCGCCGTCTGGGAGCTTGTTTCCGCAATTTTTACAAAATGCCATTGTTATATCTCCTTTATTATAAATTACCGTTTATATAATATATTATATTGCCGTCTGTGTCAAGCAAACGGCAAAAAATCAGACGGTTAAGCCTGAAAATATGCCTAACCGCCGATATTTTAATATAAATAAGAATATAAGAATAATTCTGATAATTATTTAAAGTATTTAACGCCGCTTTCAAAGATAAGCTGATCCTTTGCGAACGGAACATTCTTGTAAAGGCTGTCGCCCTTTCTTTCGCTGTGTCCCATCTTGCCGAGGATTCTGCCGTCTGGCGAGGTGATACCCTCGATTGCGCATACAGAGCCGTTTACATTATAGGTAATGTCTGCGCTCGGGTTACCGCTTAAATCAACATACTGAGTGGCAATCTGACCGTTCTTAGCAAGAGCCTTAACGGTTTCCTCGTCAGCCATAAATCTGCCCTCGCCGTGTGAAACAGGGATTGCAAATACATCGCCTGCATTAACGCTTGCAAACCACGGTGACTTGACGGATGCAACCCTTGTGTAAGCCATATGAGAAATATGTCTGCCGATTGTGTTGAAGGTAAGAGTCGGATCGGTAGGCTTAAGCTCTCTGATTTCGCCGTAAGGTACAAGACCGAGCTTGATAAGAGCCTGGAAACCGTTGCAGATACCGAGCATAAGACCGTCACGGTTCTTGAGCATTTCGTTTACAGCGTCGGCAATTCTCGGATTGCGGAAGGTGGTAGCAATAAACTTGCCTGAGCCGTCAGGCTCGTCACCGCCCGAGAAACCGCCCGGGAACATAATCATCTGCGACTTGGAGATGATTTTCTCCATAGCCTCAATTGTTTCCTCAATATGAGCAGAAGTGAGGTTCTTTACGATAAGCAGCTCAACATTTGCGCCTGCCTTCTCAAAGGCTCTTGCGGAGTCAACCTCGCAGTTTGTGCCGGGGAAAACAGGAATAAATACGGTAGGCTTTGCTGTTCTGATTGCAGGTGAGCCTGTGTTTCTCTCGGTAAAGAGCGGAACATCAACGGAAATTTCGGGACATTCTGCCTTTGTCGGGAACACCCTTTCAAGCGGAGCAGTCCACTTTTCGATAAGTGTATTTACATCAACGCCGCAGCCGTTTACAGTTACCTTGCCGTCATCCGTAACAGTACCGAGGTCGTAGCTTACAACGCTGCTGTCAAGCTCTGCACCGTCTGCAAGCTCAAGTACAAGAGAGCCTGAAAGCGGAGCGAAAAGCTCGTCATTTGTAAGATTATTTGTGAATTTAAAGCCGTAGCCGTTACCAAAGCAAGCCTTACATACACAGGCAGCCGCACCGCCCTCCTTGACAACAGAGGCAGAAAGCACCCTGCCCTCGTCAAAGAGCTTGTAAACAGCCTTATACATTGCGATAAGCTTATCCCAGTCGGGCATAAGGGTTGCCTTGTTTTCGGGAACAGGCACATAGATTACCTTTGAGCCGATATTTTTAAACTCGGCTGATACAGTCTTGCTTGCCTTTGTCATAGCAACTGCAAAGCTAACGAGTGTAGGCGGAACATCAATGGTTTCAAATGTACCCGACATACTGTCCTTACCGCCGATTGAGGGAATACCTAAATTGAGCTGAGCCTGCATTGCGCCGAGAAGTGCTGCGGCAGGCTTGCCCCAACGCTCGGGAACATCCTTTAATCTCTCAAAATACTCCTGGAAGGTAAGACGGGCTGTGAGCGGATCTGCGCCGATAGCGAGGAGCTTTGAAAGTGACTCAACTACTGCATAAGCAGAGCCGTGGAACGGACTCCAGCGTGAAACGCCGGGAATAAAGCCGTAGCTCATTGCCGTTGCGTCGTCGGTTTCGCCCTTTTCAAGCGGAATCTTGGCAGCCATAGCCTCCTGCGGAGTGAGCTGGTTTTTACCGCCGAACGGCATAATTACAGTTGCTGCACCGATAGATGCGTCAAAACGCTCTGAAAGACCAATCTGTGAGCAGACCTCAAGACGAGCCATATTTTCTTCAAGAGCCTTGTCGGCAGGCATATCCTTCAATACCTCAGGGCAAGCCTTGCGGTAGCAGTCCTCTGCCTTTGGAGCGGTGATGTAAGCTGACGAAAGCTGAGTAACACCGTTTGTATTCAAAAATTCACGGCTGAGGTCAACGATTTTGTCGCCTCTCCATGTCATTGTAAGTCTTGGGCTTTCCGTAACAACCGCAACGGCTGTAGCCTCAAGGTTTTCCTTTTCAGCCTCGGCAATAAAGGTTTCAACATCCTTTTTGTCGAGAACAACAGCCATTCTCTCCTGGCTCTCGGAAATTGCAAGCTCTGTGCCGTCAAGACCGTCATACTTCTTTGTTACCTTGTCGAGGTCAACCGAAAGACCGTCGGCAAGCTCACCGATAGCTACGCACACGCCGCCTGCGCCGAAGTCGTTACATCTCTTGATGAGCTTGGCAACCTTGGGATTGCGGAACAAACGCTGAATTTTACGCTCTGTCGGCGGATTACCCTTCTGAACCTCTGCGCCGCAGGTTTCAATGGAGCTTTCCGTGTGAGCCTTTGAAGAGCCTGTTGCGCCGCCGCAGCCGTCACGGCCTGTTCTGCCGCCTAAAAGTACGATAATATCATCGGGAAGAGGAACTTCACGGATAACATTTTCCTTTGGTGACGCACCGATAACTGCGCCGATTTCGAGTCTTTTTGCAACATATCCGCTGTCGTAAAGCTCGGTAACCTGACCTGTAGCAAGACCGATCTGGTTGCCGTAGGAGCTGTAGCCGTTAGCCGCACCTGTTGTGATTTTTCTTGAGGGGAGCTTGCCCGGCATTGTATCCTTTACAGGGATAGTCGGGTCGCCCGAGCCTGTTACACGCATTGCCTGATATACATATGAACGGCCTGAAAGCGGGTCACGGATTGCGCCGCCGAGGCAGGTAGCCGCACCGCCGAATGGCTCGATTTCTGTGGGGTGGTTGTGGGTTTCGTTCTTGAACTGAACGAGCCACTGCTCGGTTTTGCCGTCAATGGTAACGGGCACTTCGATTGAGCAGGCATTGATTTCCTCGCTCTCGTCAAGGTCGGGAATAAGACCTTTCTTCTTGAGCGACTTCATACCGATGAGAGCCATATCCATAAGAGATACAATTCTCTTTGTATCCTTGCCGTAAACCTCGTCACGGGTTGCGTAGTACTCTGCGAGTGCGTCCTCGATTACCGAGCCGAGCGCAGCCTTCTCAACCTCAATCTTCTCAAGCTTTGTGAGGAAGGTTGTGTGGCGGCAGTGGTCTGACCAGTATGTATCAATAACCCTCAGCTCCGTTACACTCGGGTCTCGCTTTTCTGTATCTCTGAAATAATCACGGCAGAATTTCAAGTCAGACAGCGTCATAGCAAAGCCCATTGAGCCGTAATATTTCTCCATTTCTTCGTCACTGAATTTTATAAAGCCCTCTACACGCTTAACATCGGCAGGAACAGGGGCTGCAATATCAAGAGTCTGCGGCTTTTCAAGGGATGCAAGTCGGCTTTCAACCGGGTTAATGAGGTAATCCTCAATCTTTTTGAGGTCGTCCTCGGTAATATCGCCTGTTACAGCTATTACTCTTGCAGTAAGCACCTTACAGCGCTCGCCCTGAGTAAGCAGCTGAACGCACTGCTCGGCAGAGTCGCCACGCTGGTCATACTGACCGGGGAGGTACTCCATAGCAAATACCTTCCAGCCGTCCTCAACAGGAAGTGTTTCCTCGTAAATTACATCTGCATTAGGCTCTGAAAGAATAGTGCCCTTTGCCGCATTGTATTCCTCCTGCGAAAGTCCCTCAATATCGTATCTCATAATATATCGAAGGTCGGTAACATTTCTCATACCAAGGTTGTGGCGGATGTCCCACAAGGTCTGCTTTGCGAGAACATTAAAGCCATCTCTTTTTTCTACAAAAATTCTGATTACGCCTGACATAAAAGCTCGTCCTCCCGTAAAAATCATATTACTTTTATGATACCACAAAAGCATTTTTTCTTTTTTCGTTTAAGTAATTATAAAAATTTATGCAGAATAAAATAATCTGCTTGGAGCGTGAAAAACCATAATTTTACGGGCAAAAAGTTTTGGTCGGGCAACTCAGCTTAAATTTACAGCTTACTATCTGCTCGGGGCAAAAGTTTTGTTTTTTATGTTGTGCCGAAAATAAGCACAAAACCGCCTGCAAGGCAGACGGTTAAGCACAATTATAAATCTGTACCGATTTTTCTGAATCTTTCGTAGCGGGCGTTTGTAAGCTCCTCTGCCGAAATCGCAAGATTTTTTTCAAAGGTTCTCTGAATCAGAAGCTTTAAGCTCTCAAACATTGCGCCGTCCTCGGCTCTCGGTTCTCTTATGATACGCTCAATTACGCCGAGGTCAAAAAGATCCTGCGCAGTAAGCCTGAGTGCCTCTGCCGCCTGCGGAGCTTTTGAGCTGTCCTTCCAGAGGATAGACGCACAGCCCTCGGGGGAAATTACGGAATAAACGGAATTTTCCATCATCCACACCTCGTCTGCAACAGCAAGCGCAAGCGCACCGCCGCTGCCGCCCTCGCCTACAAGAATTGTAAGCACGGGGGTTTTTAAGGTCATCATTTCCATAAGGTTTTCGGCAATCGCAAGTCCCTGTCCTCTTTCCTCTGCGCCGATACCGGGGTAAGCACCGCTGGTGTCAACAAAGCAGAGTACGGGACGGCGGAACTTTTCAGCCTGTTTCATAAGTCTGAGAGCCTTTCTGTAGCCCTCGGGATGAGCCTGTCCGAAATTGCGCTCCATACGCTCCCTGGTGTTTCTGCCCTTTTCAAGTCCGATTACGGTCACGGGCATATCGTGCAGCATTGCAAGTCCTGCAACAACCGCCTTATCGTCTGAATATCTCCTGTCGCCGTGCAGCTCAATGAAGCTGTCGCCGAACATATGGGTGATGTAATCAACGGTCGTGAGCTTATTTGCATCTCTTGCCGCCATAACCTTTTCATATGCGGTCATTACTGCAACACCTCCCCGTATCCGTGCATTTTAAGCAGCTTTACAAGTGTACCTTTGAGCTTGCTTCTGCTTACAACAGCGTCAACAAAGCCTTTCTGCATAACAAACTCCGAGGTCTGAAAATCCTTCGGTAATTTCTGACGGATTGTCTGCTCAATTACTCTTCGTCCTGCAAAAGCTACATGAGTATCCGGCTCGGCAAGGATAATGTCGCCCTCCATTGCAAAGGATGCGGTAACACCGCCTGTTGTCGGGTCGGTGAGAACAGTAATATACAAAAGTCCGTTATCACTGTGGCGTTTTACTGCGCCTGAGGTTTTAGCCATCTGCATAAGAGAGAGGATACCCTCCTGCATACGGGCGCCGCCCGAAGCAGTGAAGACAATAACCGGAAGTGACTTTTCTGTGGCATACTCAAAAGCACGGGTGATTTTCTCGCCTGTAACCGTACCCATACTGCCCATCATAAAGTCAGAATCCATCACGCAAAGCACTGCGTCAATTCCGCCGAGCTTACATTCGCCGCACATTACGGATTCCTTTGAGCCTGTGGCTCTTGCTTTTTCAAGCTTCTGGTCGTAGCCGGGAAAATCGAGAATATTCCGGCTTTCCATATCAGCGTCGTGCTCAACAAAGCTGCCGTTGTCTGCAAGCAGAGCCACACGCTGCTTTGCGTTCATTCTGAAATGATGACCGCACTTTGTGCAGACACGGAAGTTTTCCTCCATATCCGTTGTCAGGAGCATAGTGCCGCATTTAGGACATTTTGTCCACATCTCCTCAGGAACAAACGGTACATTGGTCTGCTCCTCAGGCTGATTTTCAAGCTCGTTTTTCGGTTTTACAAAAGCAAATAAATCCATAGCCTATTACTTCTTTCCGTCCTTATGCTTTTTTTCAAAATCAAGCATAAAGTCAGTAGTATATTCTCCGCTGACAAACTGCTCGTCCGACAGAATCTCGGCAAGCAGGTCACGGTTGATGTCTATTCCGTCAATAGTAAGCTCAGAAAGAGCCATTTTCATTTTTCTTATTGCAAGCTCACGGCTTCTTGCCTGAACAATAAGCTTGCCTATCATTGAGTCATAGTAGGGCGGAATAAAATAATCCTGAAATACCGCTGTATCAAAGCGAACGAACGAACCGCCGGGAATGTGAAGACGGTTGATTCTTCCGCAGCTCGGTCTGAAACCTTTTTCGGGGTTTTCGGCGTTAATACGGCACTCAATTACATTGCCGTGCGTAAAAATGCTGTCCTGAGTTCTGGTGAGCTTTGCGCCTGCGGCAATTCTTATCTGCCACTGAACTATGTCAAGACCTGTTACCATTTCGGTAACGCCGTGCTCTACCTGAAGTCTGGTATTCATTTCCATAAAGTAGAAATTGTTATCCATATCGAGCAGAAATTCCACCGTGCCTGCGTTTACATAATTTACAGCCTTTGCCGCCTTAACGGCAGCCTTCATCATTTCCTTGCGTGTTCTGTCGTCAAGCGCAGGGCTGGGGCTTTCTTCAATCATTTTCTGATTTTTACGCTGAACAGAGCATTCTCTCTCACCCAGACAGATTGTATTGCCGTACTTGTCGCTTAAAAGCTGCATCTCAATATGCTTTACAGGGTGAATAAAGCGTTCCATATAGCAGGCGCCGTCGCCGAATGCCGCCTGAGCTTCGGAAGACGCAGCCGCAAAAGCCTCGTCAAACTGCTCTAAGCTGTCAACTCTGCGGATACCCTTTCCGCCGCCGCCCGAGCGAGCCTTTATGAGCAGAGGAAATCCGATTTTCTCTGCCTCTTCCCTTGCTTTGTCGGGGTCTTCTATAATATCGCAGCCGGGTGTAACGGGTACTCCTGCGGCTCGCATTGTTTTTCTTGCATTGTCCTTATCGCCGAGGAGCTTTATCATCTCGGAGGTAGGACCGATAAAATTTATGTTGCACTGCTCGCAGAGAGAAACGAACTTTGCGTTCTCGGAGAGCAGACCGTAGCCGGGGTGAATGGCCTGTGCGCCGCTTTCGATGGCAACTGTAAGTATGGCTGGGATATTTAAGTAGCTGTCGGCAACCCTGTTGCCGCCCACGCAGTAGCTTTCGTCGGCAAGCTGAACATGCATTGAGTTTTTATCAGCCTCAGAATAGATTGCAACCGTACTGATACCCATTTCTCGGCAGGCACGAATAATTCTTACTGCAATTTCTCCTCGGTTGGCTATAAGTATTTTTGAAAACATTTAATCACTTCCAAAAGAAAATTTGCAATAATTATTTTCGGTTATCCCTTTTAGTAAGTTAAACTGTGATTTAACAAAATATCAATAATCAAAAGTATTGATAAAAACTAACTATGATAGAAAAACAAAAGTATAGGGTTTCCAAAGGTCACTGACCTTTGGTCGTTTGGGGAAAGGGGATACTTAAGGGGAAAGGGCATCGAAAGCCCTTTCCCCTTAAGCGTGCTTTCTTTTGGAGCTTTTCTTTTCACGCAAAAGAAAAGCGGAATTGGTAGGCATTATAATTAAAGACAAGAGTTACCTAAAAGAAAATTCAGTTATAAATCAATCAAGTAAACAACAAATCTTTCCGATTTATGCAACGCTGCAAAACACAACTATTGCTCACAGGGAACCCCTTTAGTGGGTTCCCTACGGTAAAACAGTCCACCGGACTGTTTTACCTACCCTCCTGCATTTGCAAAGCAGTTTTTTGCGGGCTCTGCCCGCACCCGCAAGCCTTTAAAAAGGCTTGAGCGAAATTTTATCCCCGGGACGGATAGTTTCTTCTAATCTTTACTTTTTTTGCCCGACAGTAAATTTTGTTTTTGCTGAGTTTATTTGATAAATTATAGTTAATCTTACAAGCCAAGCTGAAGCTATCAGCTTGGAAAAGGAAAATCAAATAATTATTTATTTTCGATAAGTGCAAAGGAAAGCTCGGCGCTTACGCAAAGCTTACCGTCAACATAACCCTTGGCGTCAATAAAATAAAACGCACCTCTGCTCTTTGTGAGAGTGCATACGCTCTCAAGAGTATCGCCGGGCTTTACCTGATTTTTGAACTTTACATTGTTCATCTTTGTAAAGTAAGGAGTGCAGTTCTTAACCTTATCTGCAAGCAGACAACAGCTTGCCTGTCCCATCATTTCGCAGAGGATTACGCCCGGAACAACCGGATTGCCCGGAAAATGTCCCTGTAAAAAGAACTCGTCGCCCTTTATTGTATATCTGCCCTTTGCAGTATTTTCATCAACGCTCTCAGCCTCTTCAACAAGAAGCATATTGTCACGGTGAGGGAGTATATTCTTGATTTCTTCCTGATTCATTTTTTCTCCTTATTATTTAACTCTGAACAGAGGCTGACCGTACTCAACAAGGTCGCCGTCATTAACGAGAACCTCCGTTACCTCGCCGTCAAGCTCTGACTGGATTTCGTTCATACACTTCATAGCCTCAACTATGCAGATTGTATCTCCCTTTGCAATCTTCTGTCCGACTGTGACATAAGGCTTGCTCTCCGGTGACGGAGCGGCATAAAATACGCCTACAATCGGAGAATTAACGGTTTTGCCCTCGGCAACCGGTGCTGACGGAGCAGGAGCCGGCTGAGGTGCAGCAGCCTCGGGAGCAGGTGCGGTAACGCTTGACTGCATTACAACAGCAGGAGCGGCTGAGGTTGATTTTTCAAGACGGATAGCAGAGCCGTCGCCGTTTTTTATTTCAAGCACTGAAAGCGTTGAGCTTTCGAGCATTTCAATAAATTCTTTAACATCGTTTTTAGAATACATAAATACAGCCCTTCCGAATCAGATTTTCTTAAATACTACGCAGGCGTCGTGACCGCCAAAGCCGAGGTTTGTTGACAGTGCAACATTTACATCACGCTTTACAGCCTTGTTCGGTGTGTAGTTAAGGTCAAGCTCCTCGTCCTGCTCGTTCAAGTGGATTGTAGGCGGAATCATACCGTCGTGAAGTGCAAGAACAGAAACAATAGCCTCTACTGCACCTGTTGCGCCGAGCATATGACCTGTCATTGACTTTGTGGAGCTGATATTTGCATCGTAAGCCTTTTCTCCGAGAGCAGACTTGATAGCCATAGTTTCGGTAAGGTCGTTTAAGTGTGTTGATGTGCCGTGAGCATTGATATAAATTTCGTCCCCGTCACTTATTTTTGCCTCGTCAACGGCAATTTTGATTGCTCTTGCAAGACCTGCGCCCTCAGGATCGGGAGCAGTGACATGGTGGGCGTCACAGGTGTTGCCGTAGCCTGAAAATTCAGCGTAAATCTTAGCTCCTCTTGCCTTTGCATGCTCGTATTCCTCAAGAATGAGCATACCTGCGCCCTCGCCCATTACAAAGCCGTCACGGTTCTTGTCAAAGGGGCGTGATGCTGTTTCGGGATCGTCGTTTGTAGAAAGAGCCTTCATATTCTGGAAGCCTGCGATTGTGAGAGGAGCAACAACTGCCTCTGCGCCGCCGGCGATAATTGCGTCTGCGTAGCCGTCCTTGATTGCGTGGAAGGCCTCGCCGATTGAGTTTGTTCCTGTTGCGCAGGCACTCATAACCGAGAGTGAAACGCCCTTTGCGTTAAAGCGGATAGCTACATTACCCGTTGCAATGTTACCGATCATCATAGGAATAAAGAAAGGAGATACCTTTCTCGGACCGCCCTCATTAAAGCCTGTTACATTGTTTACAAAGGTGTGAAGACCGCCGATACCTGCGCCGATGTAAACACCGAAACGATCCTCGTCAACATTGCCGAGAATGCCGCTGTCATCAACAGCCTGCTGTGCGGCTGCAATAGCGTACTGGCAGTATGGGTCAAGCTTTCTGAGTTCTCTTTTTTCAATATATTTTTCAGGCTCAAAGTTCTTTACTGTACCTGCAAGGTG
Source organism: Ruminococcus sp. (assembly GCA_051880895.1). Lineage (GTDB taxonomy): Bacteria > Bacillota > Clostridia > Oscillospirales > Acutalibacteraceae > Ruminococcoides. The sequence continues at coordinate 37,385 of JBJEOV010000056.1, forward strand.
AACCTTAAGCTCCGAGGTATCAAATGCAGTGATTTTTTCAATGCCGTTTACGCCTGCGAGCAGATTTGCCCACATTGTTTCAACATCATTTCCTACAGGTGTTACTGCACCCAGACCTGTTACAACTACTCTTCTCATAAAGCACCTCCGATTACATTGCAAGTCCGCCGTCAACCTTGATAACCTCGCCTGTTACATAGGCTGCGTCATCTGAGCAGAGAAAAGCAACTACATTTGCCACATCCTCAGGAGTACCGATACGCTTTGCAGGAATCTGCGCCTTCATAGCGTCCTTTACCTTGTCGGAAAGAGCGTTTGTCATATCTGTGCCGATATAGCCCGGAGCAACGGCATTTACTGTAACGCCCCTGCCTGCAAGCTCCTTGGCTACAGACTTTGTCATACCGATAATGCCTGCCTTGGAGGCTGAATAGTTAGCCTGACCTGCATTGCCCATAATACCTACAACAGAAGATGTGCTTACGATTCTGCCGTAACGCTTTTTCATAAAGTGCTTGTAGGTGTGCTTAATCATATTGAATGTACCCTTGAGGTTTACGCCGATTACAGCGTCAAAATCCTTTTCGTCCATATTGAGAACGAGCTTGTCACGGGTGATGCCTGCGTTGTTTACAAGAATATCAATTCCGCCGAAGTCCTCAATTACCTTGTCAACTACCTCTTTAGACGCATCAAAATCGGAAACATCGCAGAAATACTGCTCAACCTTTGTGTTGTACTGTGCAAGAGCTTCCTTTGCGGCTATGCCCTCGCTCTCGTCGCCAACATAAAGAATGGCAATGTTTGCGCCCTGACTTGCAAGCTTTTTAGCTATTGCAAGACCGATTCCTCTTGAGCCGCCTGTGATTACGGCTGTCTTATTCTCAAAACTCATATTAATCCTCCAAAATCAAAGGTCAAGTGCCTCAAAATCTGCCGGTGTTTCCACCTTGAATGCCTTAACACTGTCGTCAATTCTCTTGATAAGTCCTGTAAGGGTTTTGCCGACGCCTATTTCAATAAAGGTGTCAACTCCGTCCTTAATCATATTTTCAACAATAGTCTGCCATCTTACCGGGTTTTCTACCTGTGCTCTCACAAGCTCCTTGTAGTCGCCCTCATACGGCTTTGCAGTGTAGTCCGAATAAATTGTTACCTTCGGCTGTGCAAAGTCAACCTCCTGCATATACTCGGCAAGTCCCTTAGCCGCATCCGCCATAAACGGAGAATGGAAAGCTCCGCTTACCGCAAGCAGCTTTGCTCTGCCGCCTGCCGCCTTGACAGCCTCGCAGAAAGCGTCTGCATTTTCGCTTGTGGTTGCAACAACCGTCTGTGCAGGCGAGTTGTAGTTTACGGGATAGGTCTTGTCAAAGCCGCTGCAGATCTCCTCAATCTTTTCGGGAGAAAGCTTCATTACAGCCGCCATTGCGCCCGGATTTTCGGTTGCAGCCTTGTCCATAAGCTCGCCTCTTTTGCAGACGAGCCTGAAAGCCTCTTCGTCTGACAGAATGCCCGAGAAAGCAAGAGCTGCAATCTCGCCGAGCGAAAAGCCTGCAACGCAGTCAGCCTTTATGCCCTTTTCTTCTAAAAATCTTGCAGCCGCAAGGTCTGCCGTAAATACACAAGGCTGTGTGTTCACAGTCTTGCAAAGCTCCTCTGTTGTGCCCTCAAAGCACTGTGCCGAGGTGCCCTTGCGAATGCTGTCGGCCATATCATAAACGCTCTTTGCGGCGGGCGATGCGGCATAAAGCTCCTTGCCCATTCCGCTGTACTGTGCGCCCTGACCTGAAAAAACAAATGCTATTTTACCCATTTTGTCGCTCCGTTCAATACTTCTTCAGCCTGAGCAAACATCTCTGTGATGATTTCCCTTGCAGGCTGTTCTTTTTTTACCATTGCGGCAACCTGACCTGCGAGAACAGTACCGTTTGATACATCGCCCTCTCTTACGGCAAGTCTTAATCTGCCTACGCCCATCTGTTCAAGCTCCTCGTCGCTTACCTCGGAGGAGTTGTACTCTGCCTTTGTATATTCACGGGTAAAGGAATTGCGGATTGCACGGACAGGATGACCGAGTCTTTTGCCTGTTACAACCGTATCAATATCCTTTGCCTTGAGGATTTTATCCTTGTATTCCTGTGCGATTGTGCATTCTGTGGCAACAAGAAATCTTGTGCCTACCTGTACGCCGACTGCTCCGAGCATAAATGCTGCCGCAATCTGTCTGCCGTCTGCAATACCGCCTGCTGCGATTACGGGGATAGATACAGCGTCAACAACCTGAGGAACAAGAGCCATTGTTGTGAGGTCGCCTACATGACCGCCGGACTCGCCGCCCTCTGCAATTACTGCAAATGCGCCTGATTTTTCCATTTTTCTTGCAAGAGCAACGCTCGGAACAACAGGGATAACCTTAATTCCTGCCTCGAGCCATTTTTTCATATATTTGCCCGGATTGCCTGCTCCCGTGGTAACTACCTTTATGCCCTCTTCAATAACGACATCGGACACCTCGTCTGCAAAGGGGCTCATAAGCATAATGTTTACACCGAAGGGCTTGTCTGTAAGCTCCTTGCATTTTTTAATCTCGGCACGGAGCTGTTCTCCGTTTGAATTCATTGCGGCTATAAGACCGAGTCCGCCTGCGTTTGAAACGCCTGCCGCAAGGTAAGCGTCTGCTACCCAAGCCATACCGCCCTGAAAAATAGGAAATTCAAGACCGAGAGATTTATCAATAACGGTAGAAATCATATGTACATTCTCCTTCTTTATGTTGCTGCGTATGCTGTGGTATTATCGGCACAACGCAGAACAACATTTGTTCATAATTGCAGTTTCGCACTATTGATTGCAGTTTCGCACTATTGATTAAATACTACCTCAAATTACATAAATTGTCAATACAAATAATGCAAAATAGTGTAGTTTACAAAACTTATGAATTCATCTTTTTTATTTTTATTAGCAATCCACATAGTTTATTAATGATATTAAAATTCATCAGCTGCAATAATCCTCAACAGCTCTTCTAAGGGCGTCCTTACCCGTTATTTCAACCCCTTTTTCAAGACGCATTACATCGCTTTTCGGCAGATTTTGTGACATTGTGCCGGTATGCAGACAGATTTCGCCGCTTTTTTTCTCGTAAACATTCAGGTATCCGTCCTCAATTTTCAGAACAAACACCTCTTCCACGCTGTTGTCCTGCTCAACGCTCTGCTGTACCGACTGAGCGCAGGCGTCTGTATTGCCGGAAAAAATATTTCCTGTTATCACGCAGGCTATAAGAATAATTCCTGTTGCACAAATAAGCCTTTTCACACCGAAAACTCCTTTTTCTTATTCCTCGGTTTCCCCGGGCAGACTGCTTTTATTTACTGCCGTTTGACCGTTCTCAGCTTTATATTTCCGCTTATTTGTATTATTATACATATATTGCATTATATTATATAAAATTTTCCTCTGTAAAACGCTTATTTTTTAAGAAAAATTTGGCTTTTTATATTTATTTTTTTATTCTCAGGTGGTATAATAAGTATTACTTACTGGTATTTTTTGATTTGAGATGAATTTTCAGAGATTTACTTTGTTTTTGTCAGAGAAGGAGAAATTATGCGTAACAAGCGTGAAACAGACATCAGTCAGTATAAGGATATTCAACCGGAAATTAACCCTGCTGTGCATAAGGCAAACCCCGTCAAAAGATTTTTCAAGGCAATCGGCAAATTTATTTTCACCGTATTTTCCGTCTGCTTTGTTGCAGGTGTTATTGCAGTTATTTCGCTTGGAATTTACATTGCAAGCCTCGCCTCTGAGCCTACGGGCATAGACCTTAGGGCAAAATCGCTTAACCAGACCAGCTTTATTATGGTGCAGAATGCGGACGGCAAGTTTGAACAGTATCAGACGCTCTACAGCACGGAAAACAGAATCTGGGTGGATAATCAGAAAATTCCGCAGGCTATGAAGGACGCTGTGGTTGCCATTGAGGACAAGCGTTTCTTTGACCACCACGGAGTTGACTGGACAAGAACCCTCTCTGCCGTAGTAAGCCTTGCCTCAGGCACGGACTCTTACGGCGGCTCTACCATCACCCAGCAGCTTATCAAGAATATTACAGACGACAACGAGGTTTCACTCACAAGAAAGATGCGTGAAATCTGCAAGGCTTTAAAGCTTGAAAACGAATATACAAAGGACGAAATTCTTGAGGCTTACCTCAATGTTGTAAACTTCGGCAACAACTGTCAGGGCGTTGAGTCGGCGGCTCAGCTTTACTTTGACAAGAGCATTGAAAACTGCTCCGTAGCCGAATGTGCGGCTATTGCAGGCATCACTCAGAATCCGTCAAAATGGAATCCTCTTACTTATCCCGAAAACAACAAAATCAGAAGAGAAATCATCATTAACGAAATGTATGATCAGGAAAAAATCACCAAGGACGAATATGACGCCGCTATGAAGGAGTCTGCCGATATGACCTTTGTAGGCTACACAAGCGACCGTGACGATGACGACGGCGAGGATGACGGCTATATTCAGAACTGGTACATTGACGAGCTTTTCTATGACGCTCAGAAGGACCTTGCTCAGTACTACAACATCAGCGAGGACGCCGCTTCCGACAAGCTTTACACCGAGGGACTCAAAATCTACTGCGCTATGGATGTAAGAGCGCAGGAAATGATTGAAAACGCAGCGCAGAATATTGACAAGAGCAGCGACTCCGATTTGCAGATAGCTATGACGCTTATGGGGTTTGACGGCAGAGTTATAGCCACAGTCGGCAGCTCAAACAAAAAGACCGAGGCTCTCAGCTGGAACAGAGCGACAATGTCCTCACTCCAGCCGGGTTCTTCTATCAAGCCTGTTGTGGTTTATCCCTATGCAATCGACAACAAAATGCTTTACTTCTCCTCGCAGATTGAGGACGCACCTCTTGAAAAGTACGAATACAACGAAGAGGGCGAGCTTGTGGCAGGCCCGAAGAACTGGTACTCGGGCTACAAAGGCACAATGCTCCTGCCCGACGCTATTGAGATTTCTTCAAACGGTACGGCAGCTCAGGCTATGAAGATGATTGGCGGTCCGAGCGTTGCCTATGAGCAGGTTGTAACAAAAATGGGCTTTGCACACCTTGACGAGCAGGACGCCTACAACTCGGGCGGTCTTTCAATCGGCGGTCTTACAGGCGGTGTTACAGTTCGTGAAATGGCGGCTGCCTACAGCTATATGGGCAACGGCGGTCTTTACTACAACCCCTACACCTACTACTACATCACAGACTCAGAGGACAACATCATCATTGATAACCGCAACGCTGTTCCAAAGCAGGCTTACTCACCCACAACAGCCGCAATTATGAACAGACTTCTCCACTACAATGTGACAAACTCAGTCAACACAGCCGCAGGCTCTGCAAGAATCAGCGGTTGGGATATTATAGGCAAAACAGGTACAACCGACTCTGACAAGGACTCCTGGTTCTGCGGTATGTCGCCTTATGCAACTCTTGCAATCTGGACAGGCTTTGACAATCCGCACACCATTTCAAATACAAATGTAGCTACAAACACCTTCAACAAGGTTATGAGCTCATACTTAAACGGTATGGAGCACAAGGAATTCAAATTCCCCTCAAACCTCATCGAAGCTCAGTACAGCCCGTATTCGGGTCTTATTGTGTCAACCGAAAATGTTTCGGGCAAGTATGTAGGCTACTACACCGAGGACAATATGCCTTCAACCGGTGGCTGGGACGGTTACTACGATTCAAGCGATTCGGGTGACAATAATTACAATTACGATTCGTCCTCAGGTGACTCGGACAGCTCTGATACGGGCGAAGAAAGTCACTCCGGCAGTGAAAGCTCCTCAGCAGAAAGCGGCGGCGAAGCCTCGTCTGCCGAAAGTCAGGGAGGCGAAGAAACCTCATCGTCTGAAAGCCACGCAGAGGAATCGCAGCCGGCCGAAAGCGGCAGCTCGGAGGTTTCTGCTCCGGCGGCTTAAACGCTTTATTTTGAATAACCGCCAAAGCCGGCGGTTGTTCATTGATATATATTTTATGGAGTTATTAATTCCAAACTGAAAGGAAAGGATTTAGGATATGATTTCAGTAGCAATAATGGGTCACGGTGTTGTAGGCTCCGGCGTAGCCGAAATTCTTACAACACACAAGCAGAAGCTTTTTGCAAGCATCGGAGAGGAAATTTATGTAAAGCATATTCTTGACTTGCGTGATTTTCCCGACAGCCCGCTGGCTGACAGATTTACTAAGGACTTCAACGACATCTTAAACGACATTGAGGTAAGGGTTGTTGTTGAGGTTATGGGCGGTCTTAACCCTGCCTATGATTTCGTAAAGAAGTGCCTTAAATCAGGCAAGAGCGTTGTTACCTCAAACAAAGAGCTGGTTGCCGCTCATGGTGCAGAGCTTTTGCAGATTGCAAAGGACGAAAATGTAAACTTCTTATTTGAGGCGTCTGTAGGCGGCGGTATCCCGATTCTCCGCCCGATAAGCCAGTGCCTTGTAGCTAATATTGTAGATGAAATTGCCGGTATTTTAAACGGCACAACCAACTTCATTCTCACAAAGATGATAGAAGACGGTATGGAATTTGACGCTGCCCTCAGGCTTGCGCAGGAGCTTGGCTTTGCCGAGAGAAATCCTGCTGCTGACATTGAAGGTCACGACGCCTGCCGTAAAATCTGTATTCTCGCATCTCTTGCCTTTGGCAAGCATGTATATCCCGATTCTGTACATACAGAGGGTATTACGGAAATCACTCTTGAGGATGTAAAATATGCCGAGGCTTACAACTGCGTTATCAAGCTTATTGGCAAGGTGAAGCGTCTTGACAACGGTAAAATTGATATAATCGTTGCTCCGATGTTTGTTCCCGACAAGAGCCAGCTTGCTAACATTGACTACGAGTTCAACGGCATTATGGTAAGAGGCGACTGCACAGGCGATGTAGTATTCTACGGCAAGGGCGCAGGCAAGCTGCCTACAGCAAGCGCAGTTGTAGCCGATGTCGTTGACTGCTGCAAGCACCTCAAGACAAGGAAGTTCCTGTTCTGGACAGACGGCAACGGCGAGAACATTATCCCATATACAGAATCTGTTACAGCTATGTATATCAGAGCAAACACTACTATGGAGGTTGCTCAGGAGGTATTCGGCTGTGTAGATAAAATTGAAAAGGCTGATTCTCCCGAGGGTGAGGTTGCCTTTGTAACAGCGCAATTACCCTATGGTGAAATTCTTGAAAAAATCTCTGCACTCGAAAGCAAGGGCGCAAAGATTATTTCAAAAATCCGCATAGGTGATTTATAATTGAAAGAGGAGTAAAAGGACATGAGTTTGATAGTTCAGAAATTCGGCGGCAGCTCCGTAGCAAATGCTGAGCGAGTAATGAATGTGGCTAAAATCGTAACAGATACCTACGCAAAGGGCAACGATGTAGTAGTTGTTGTATCTGCGCAGGGCGACACCACAGACGATCTTATCGCAAAAGCCGAAGAGATTAATCCGAAGGGTTCAAAGAGAGAAAGAGATATGCTGCTTGCGGCAGGCGAACAGATTTCTATTTCACTTCTTGCAATGGCGATTGAAAAGCTCGGCTACCCGGCAGTATCACTTCTTGGCTGGCAGGCAGGCTTTGAAACAACTAAAATTCACACAAGTGCAAGAATCAAAAAGGTTGATCCTACCCGTATCCGTCATGAGCTTGACAAGAAAAGAATTGTAGTTGTAGCAGGCTTCCAGGGCATTGCAAAGACAGATGACATTACAACCCTCGGCAGAGGCGGTTCAGACACAAGCGCAGTTGCTATTGCAGCTGCAATGCACGCTGACCTTTGCCAGATTTTCACAGATGTAGAGGGTGTTTACACAGCTGACCCGAGAAAGGTTGAGAATGCAAAAAAGCTTAAGGAAATTTCCTATGACGAAATGCTTGAGCTTGCAACCCTCGGCGCACAGGTACTCAACAACCGTTCGGTTGAAATGGCTAAAAAATATAACATCGAGCTTGAAGTCCTCTCAAGTATGACAAGAGCATCGGGCACAATAGTAAAGGAGAAAACAAAAATGGAAAAAATGTTAATCAGCGGTGTTGCTAAAGATACAGATGTTGCAAGAATTTCTGTAACAGGTATTCCTAACGAGCCTGGTCTTGCTTTTAAAATTTTCTCAAAGCTTTCTGCTAAGGATATTAATGTAGATATTATTCTTCAGTCAATCGGTCACGACGGCAAGAAGGACATCAGCTTTACAGTACCAAAGACAAGAGGCGCTGAGGCTGCCGAGGCACTCAAGGATTACATTGAGAACTTTGACGGCACAGAAATCCTCGTTGACGAGAGTGTAGCCAAGATTTCTATCGTAGGCGCAGGTATGGAAAGCCACGCAGGCGTTGCTACAAAGATGTTTGAGGCTCTTTATGACGCACAGGTAAACATCCAGATGATCAGCACAAGCGAAATCAAGGTTTCTGTTCTCATTGACGAAAGCGACGCTGATAAGGCTGTTAAGGCTATCCACGCAAAGTTCTTTGATTAATTTCTGAAAATATTGCAAAGCTTCACCCCTGCACATTGTGTGTAGGGGTAGTTTTTTACCTTTAATTAAGCAACTAAACTGTAATTTAACTGAAAAATAAAACTTTCGGTCGGGCAACAAAATTAAAGAATATTCCTTACTATCTGCTCGGGCAAAAAGTTTAGGTCAAGCCTTTTTAAAGGCTTGCGGG
>JBJEOV010000057.1:0-11840 GCA_051880895.1 Ruminococcus sp.
GAACAGCATCAACCGGCTGAACATCTGTAAATACCTTTGTGAATGTGCCGTCACCATTATCTGTCATTACATTTTCAGGAGCATCTGCAGGGCTACCCTTCCAGAGAACACCGCAAAGCTCTTCTGAACCGGCTACTACATATGTTGAAGGACCTGCAGGTTCTGTTGCGGGCTCTGTTGTTGGCTCTGGAGTTGTTGTAGGAACAAATGTTGACTCTGTAAGTTTTCCTTCTGCGGATTTGATGTATGATGCATCCTCAATAACATCTTCTTTAACAAATGAAACTATTGAATCAGGATCAACCATCATAGTATCAAGGTCAAGTTCGCCCTTTGAAAGTGTTCTTACTCTAAGATCTACTGTTGTTTCAACACCTGCCGGCTCGCCCTTTACATCAAGAACAATCTTAATAAAAGGAATGCTTGGATCAATTGGGTAAAGACCGAGGTCGGAAGCATTTGCATTAACCTTACCTGCAATCTTTGTGTTGATTGTAAAGCCGCTTGTTATCTGAGGCATAATGCCAAGCTTTTTACCTGTTGAATCAAGGTTGCTTGAGTTTTTGCACTCAAATACTTCACTGTCATATGTGAAGTACCACTCAAGGTTTACAAGGTCATAGCCGTTTGTGTCGAGATAGTAGCAAACTGTAACCTGCTTTGTATCACTGTTATACTCTGACTTTGTAGTAGAGAAAACATTTGATGTTGAGTTTACAGTGAGAGGTGCTTTCTGAGAAGAAGCAGTTGCTTCTGTAGCCTCTGTTACCTCTGTTGCCTCTGTAGCAGCTGCTGTAGTCGGCTCCTCTGTAACAACCTCTGTTGTTCCTACAGGAGTTGAAGTATCAGTAATTGTAACTGTTGCCTTTGCACCTGTCTTTGTTGCATAGTCAAAGTTTGTGAGGTCGAGTCTGAGTGTTACATCTGCAGTAGCATAAGGAACATTAAGCATAAGGTTCTGACCGTTATAAGCTGCGTCGAACTCTACGCCTGACTCAGGAGTAAAGTTTTCTTCTGCAGCGCCCCAGCTGTCAGTCCATGCATCGTTAGCTGCAAACTTTACCTGATAGTTGTCGTACGATGCTACATCACTAAATGTAATCTCGTAAACTTTTGGTGAAACCTCAGTCATATGGTTAGCTGCCGGATCCCATGCAACACCGTTTAACCAAGCTTCATCCTCCGGATCTCCGTTACCAACAGCTGAAATGCTGCTGATTTCGAGTTCTGTTACGAACTGAACGCCTTCGCCTGCAACTGTGATTTTACTTGTAGCAGAATCAAAGTTTACAGTAACATCACAAGCAACTGTTACATCGAATGTAATATTGTTGCCTGTTTCGTCGCCGATCCAGTTCTGTGTACCGTCACCAGCATTCTCAACTACTTTGATTTGAACGCCGGTAGTCGGCTGAACATCGGTAAATACTTTTGTGTAAGTACCGTCGCCATTGTCTGTCATAACATTTGCAGGTGCATCGGCAGGTGAACCCTTCCAAAGAACGCCGCAAAGATTATCTGTGCCGGCAACAACATACTCAACATCAGCAGCAGAAACACTGACTGCGGCAAATGACAATGATGTTACCATAAGCATAAGTGACACAACAAGGCTCAATGCTTTTTTGAACATTTCTTTTTTCCTCCTTTAATAGTAATGCTTCTATAAGCGATTATATTATATAATACAAACTCCCCAAAAGTCAATTGATTTTGACATTTTGGGGAGTAAATTTTGAAAAAATATAATATTTTGGATATTTGCACAAAAACAGAATTGTTTTTTCGGTCATTCGTACCCATTAATATTATGGGATTGCCAGTTCCACGAGTCACGACACATATCGTCAAGTGTTTTTTCAGCCTTCCAGCCGAGGATTTCATATGCTTTTGAAGGGTCTGCATAACACTCTGCAATGTCGCCCGCTCTTCTCGGCTTGATATCATAAGGAATTTCGATGTCATTTACCTTGCTGAAGGCTTTTACAATATCAAGCACACTGTAGCCTGTACCCGTACCGAGGTTAAAGATTTCTGTTCCCTTATGGCTCTCAGCGTAATCAATGGCTTTTACATGACCTTTTGCAAGGTCAACAACATGGATATAATCTCTTACGCCTGTGCCATCGTGAGTCGGATAGTCATTTCCGAATACGCCGAGCCTTTTAAGTCTGCCTGCGGCAACCTGTGTGATGTATGGCATAAGATTATTCGGAATGCCGTTCGGATTTTCTCCGATTCTGCCGCTCTCGTGTGCGCCGATAGGATTGAAATATCTTAAAAGTACAACCGACAGATTACCGTCTGCCTTTGCGGCGTCTGTAAGAATCTGCTCGTTCATAAGCTTTGTCCAGCCGTACGGATTAGTACAGCCTGTAGGCATTGTTTCAACAAGCGGAACGCTCTCGGGAATACCGTAAACGGTAGCAGAGGAGCTGAAAACAAAATTTGCGACCGAATACTTTTTCATAACCTCAAGCAGAGTAAGAGTTGAATCAAGGTTATTTCTGTAATAGGCAACAGGAATTTCGCAGCTCTCGCCCACTGCCTTTAAGCCTGCAAAGTGAATTACTGCGTCAATCTTGTTTTCTGCAAAAAGCTTATCAAGAGCGTCATAGTCGCAGACATCTATATTATAAAGCGGAATTTTCTTTCCTGTAATTTCTTCTACTCTTTCCACAGCCTTTGGCGAGCTGTTTGAAAAATTATCGGCGATAACCGCTGTGTGACCTGCATTCATAAGCTCTATGCAGGTGTGTGTGCCAATATAGCCTGCACCGCCTGTAAGCAAAACATTCATAACGATTTCCTTTCTATAACTTATATTATATCAGCACTTCTCAGGCTCGGAATATTCAACACCGAAGGTTTCGGCTGTAACCTTTTTCATAATCTGAGCGTCAAGCGGCTTGTCTGCAAAGTCAGTATCGCACTCTGCAATCCTGTTTACAACCTCCATACCCTCAATAACCTTGCCGAAGGCTGCGTACTGACCGTCAAGGTGAGGGGCAGCCTTGTGCATAATAAAGAACTGTGAGCCTGCCGAATCAGGCATCATTGAGCGAGCCATTGAGAGAACGCCCTCGGTATGCCTGAGATTATTCATAAAGCCGTTACCTGCAAATTCGCCCTTGATGCTGTATCCGGGACCACCCATACCTGTTCCTTCCGGACAGCCTCCCTGAATCATAAAACCGTATATAACTCTGTGGAAGGTAAGTCCGTCGTAATAGCCCTTGTTTACAAGACTCAGAAAATTATTGACTGTATTCGGCGCAATCTCGGGATAAAGCTCCGCTTTTATAACCGAGCCGTCCTCCATTTCGATAGTTACAACAGGATTCTGTGACATAAGAATCATCCTTTCTGGTATTAAAACATAATTAGTTACATTTCTTTTTATCATTTTACGATATATTTGAAAAAATATCAAGCATTATTTCATAATCAAAAGTAATATTATAATAAATTAACAACTTTACAATCAAGTGAAAATATGATACAATAAATATGAATTGAAGCAAAATGTTTTTGTAATATTTTTATGATTTCATAATTATCTCAAGGAGTGTTTTTATTGTCAGTTCATAAGTCAGCCGAGGATTACCTTGAGGCTATACTTTTAATAAAGCAAAAGCGTGGATGCGTCCGTTCAATAGATATAGTAAATCTTCTCGGATTTTCAAAGCCGAGCGTAAGCGTTGCTATGAAAAAGCTGAGGGAAAACGAGTATATTGAAATGAACGGCGACGGGTATATTACCTTAACCGAAAGCGGAATGGAAATTGCGCAGAAAATTCTTGAAAAGCATAATTTCATAGCTGAGCTTCTGATTTCTCTGGGCGTCAGCGAGGATACCGCATACGAGGACTCCTGTAAAATCGAACACGATATAAGCGAAGAAAGCTTTATTGCGCTGAAAAGGCTTTCCGCAATTTTATCCGACAAAACAGACAAATAAAAAGCAGCCGGTGGGCTGCACTTATCCGAGCAGATAGTTTTATATAAAAATAACCTCTTATTCCCGACTGAAACCGAGCAATTTCCGGTAAAGTAAAAAGCCGGTCAGTATCATCATTTTGATTCTGACCGGTTTTTCGGTTCTCGAATATTATACAAGCTAAATCGGTGCAAGCTGAGGAAATATATTTCTGAGAATCGTATAAGCTGCAAAAAATATCATTATTCCCCACATAAAATACCTGTTGCGTATTACCGAGCGTACCTTTTTGCCGAAGGCTCTGAAAACAAGCTCAATGTAGAGTATGAGCAAAATAATAACAGACATAACAATCGACACATTCTGCCTGAGAGAAAGCAGAATATCCCCGTTAATAAGTGCATATACAGCTCTTGTGCAGCCGCAGCCGGGGCAGTAAATGCCGGTAAGCTCGTATATGTAGCACGGCGGCAAGGTAAGATAATTAAAAGCAAATACCGAAAGTAAATATGCAATCAGGACAGACGCAAGCGGTAAAATAAATATCAGTATTTTCTGATATGTTTTATATGGAGTAATAATAGAAAATCACCTCAAAAGCAAAACAAGCGGACAAAAGTCCGCTGTTTTATTTTTCTGTGTATTAATAGTAGTAAGAAGTTGACATAAAGGTGCTTCCTGCAACCATATTTAAGATAAAGAGGATAGCCCATAAAACCAAAGCAATAATTGAAAGCACAATACCTGCGGTTGCCTTTCCGTTATTTAAAGGCTTTCTCTTCTTTGAAATGATACCGAGAATAAGACCGACTACCGAGCAAGGCACACCACAGCAGAAGAACGATACAATACCGAGTACGAGAGAGGCAATAGCCATACCGTTTGCACTGCTGTCCTCTACCGGATATGAATTGGTGTACTGAGGAGCCTGATACGGCTGATTGTAGTCAGTGTATGTCTGATAATCGCTCTGGTAGTTATTCTGATTGTAGTTGTTCTGATTGTAGTTATTCTGATTGTAGTCATTACCGCCGTAAGGCTGCTGATAGTCCTGTGCCGAATAATTCTGTGAGCCATATGGCTGCTGATAATCCTGCGCAGAATAATTATTCTGATTTGGCTGCGGATTCTGTCCGTCGCCCTGCGGATAATTGTTATTATATCCGTTGTTGTAATTGTCCATATTCTTCCTCCATAAATTTTATTAACCACACAAAAGTAAATATCTGTAAATAGAAAAATCTACTTTATAGTCTATTATAAGTTATGTAAAAACAAAAGTCAACAATAATCTAAAAAATGCCGCAAATAAATACAAGTATGTTATAGCTCTATGCTCATTGTAGCAAATGCGTTAAGGTCTGCGCCTGCAATTCTGCCGCTGAGAAATTCATAATAACCCTGCGAGCCTACCATTGCGGCATTATCTCCGCAAAGGGATTTTTCGGGCATATAGAAGGCAAAGCCACGCTTTTTACATTCCTCGTCAAGCGTTGAGCGCAAAAGTCTGTTTGCCGACACACCGCCTGCAATAACGAGCTTATCAACCCTTAAATCCTGTGCCGCCTTCAAAAAGTTAGTTGTAAGGCAGTCCACAACCGCATACCGAAAAGATGCGCAGACATCAGCCTTATTAAGCTCTATGCCCTTTTGCGCCGAATTATGAATAAGATTTATTACAGCCGTTTTAAGTCCCGAAAAGCTGAAATCATACGGCGAACCGCTTACAGTCGGTCTTGGCAGCTTAAAGGCAAAGGGATTACCGTCCTCGGCTACCCTGTCGAGAGCAATTCCGCCCGGATACGGCATACCCATAGTTCGTGCCGCCTTGTCAAAAGCCTCGCCTGCGGCGTCATCCCTTGTTTTTCCGATTATACGCATTTTTGTGTAGTCCTCAACCATTACAATATGGCTGTGACCGCCCGATACAACAAGACAGAGAAAGGGCGGCTTTAATTCCCAATTGGAAATATAATTCGAGGCTATGTGCGACCTGAGATGATGAGTCGGTACAAGGGGAAGTCCTGTGGAAAGAGAAAGTCCCTTTGCAAAATTAACCCCCACAAGCAGAGCGCCGATAAGACCGGGTGCATATGTAACTGCGATTGCGTCTATATCTTTGAGAGTAAGCTCCGCCTGCTCAAGCGAGCTTTTTACAACAGGCACGATCGCCTCGGCGTGTCGGCGAGAGGCAATTTCAGGCACAACGCCGCCGTACAGCTTATGCTCCTCAACCTGAGATGCAACAACCGAGGATATAACTCTTCTGCCGTCCTCAACAACCGCTGCGGCGGTTTCATCGCAGGAGGACTCTATTGCAAGTATTTTCATATATTATTCCTTTCATTTTCAAAAATACTTTGTCATAAGTATTGCGTTTTCTGTTGGAGCAGAATAATAGTTTTTCCTCTCCCCCACCTTGACAAAGCCTGCATTTGAATACAGTCTGATTGCATTTTCATTTGACTGCCTTACCTCAAGAGTCAGAAAAGCAAGGCTGTTTTTCTTGGCAAAGGTAACGAGCGTGTTAATTAACGCAGTGCCTATGCCCCTTTTTCTTGCGTTTTCGTCAACCGCAACATTAAAAATATATCCCTCGTCCACAACCACATTCATACCGATGTAGCCGAGCACCCTGCCGTCCTCAACGCATACATAAAAATGCGAGCCGTCGTTGTTAAGCTCCGATTCAAGACTTTTTAATGACCACGGGTGTGAAAAGCAATTATTCTCAAGCTGAGCCACCTGCAAAAGGTGATCAGCCGTCATTTCTTCAATTCTCATATTGCTTTAAAATTTCCTTTACAGCGCATATAATTTCATCACGGCACTGTCTGTACACCTCTACGCCGCACATATACGGATCGGCTACATTCATAACCTCAATTTTATCGGCTGAAACCTTGCACTGAGTCATCAAAAAATACTTATGATTTACCGACATACAGTAAAACTTATCGTATTCATCAAGCTGTTTGTCAGAGTATGCAGTTGAGTGCATATCCGATATGTCAATGCCGATTTCTCTGCAAACCTCAACCGAATTTTCGGAAACGGGCATACCCGTAACCGTTGCAACGCCCATACTCTCGGCTCTGACCTCAATTCCCTTTTCCTCGGCAAGATGATTAAAAACCGCCTGTGCCATCGGACTGCGGCAGGTGTTGCCTGTGCATACAAACATAATTTTATTTTTTTGCATCGTACCAGGTCCTTCCTGTTTCAGCGTCGGCGGTAAGAGGAACAGCAAGCCTTACGGCGTTTTCCATTTCCTCCTGCAAAAGCCCAGCCACTGTTTCCTTTTCGTTTTCGGGAGTTTCAACAATCAGCTCATCGTGCACCTGCAAAATAAGCCTTGCCTTAAGTCCCTCTTTTTTCATCCTCTCGTCAACCTTAATCATTGCGATTTTTATTATATCTGCGGCTGTGCCCTGAATAGGCATATTTCTTGCCACACGCTCGCCAAAGGCTCTCATCATATGCTTTCCCGAGGTAAGCTCAGGCAGATACCGTCTTCTGCCGAACATTGTTTCAACATAGCCGTCACGCTTTGCCTTTTCAACAACATTTTTCATATATTCGTCAACACCGCTGTAATGCGCAAGGTAGTCCTTGATATATTTTGACGCCTCTTTGTTGCTGACCTTTATATCCTTTGCGAGCGAATATGCGCCGATACCGTAAACAATACCGAAGTTTACCGCCTTTGCACGACTTCTCATTGTGGAATTTACCATTTCAACGGGCATATTGAACACCTGAGAGGCGGTAATTGTGTGAATATCTGCATTGGTGTTGAACGCCTCAATCATATTTTTGTCGCCCGAAATATGAGCAAGCACCCTTAATTCAATCTGCGAATAATCGGCGTCAACAAGCTCCCAGCCCTCTCTTGCACAGAAAAATCTTCTCAGCTCCCTGCCGACCTCGGTGCGCACAGGAATATTCTGCAAATTCGGCTCTGTTGAGCTTATTCTGCCTGTACGGGTTTCGGTCTGGTTAAAGCTTGAGTGTATTCTGCCGTCCTCTGCAATTACCTTTAACAGTCCCTCGCAGTAGGTTGAATACAGCTTAGCAAGAGTGCGGTAGGAAAGCACCATTTCAACCGCAGGATGTTCATAGCGCAGACTCTCAAGCACCTCTGCATTCGTGCTGTAACCGCTTTTTGTTTTCTTTTTGCACGGCAGTCCCAGATCCTCAAAGAGCGCCTTTCCGAGCTGTTTCGGCGAATTTATATTAAATTCATAACCGATGCTTTCATAGATTTCATTTTCAAGGCTTTTTATCTGCTCGTGCAGAACCCTGCCGTAGTCCTCGATGCCCTGTCTGTCAACCGCAAAGCCGAGGTTTTCCATTCTCGCAAGCACCCTTGCAAGCGGAATTTCAATATCCGTCAAAAGCTTATCCTGCTCGTTGGTATCAATATCCTTTTTAAGCCTTTCGCAAAGCACATCATAGACGGCAAGTGCGGAAAGCTGAGGAAAGCTCTCGTTTTTCGGCAGAGTAATTCCGTAACCGCCGCATAGATTTTCGTCGCTGTAGTCCTTAGCCGACGGCTCAATAAGATATGCCGCAAGCTCAATATCAAAGGCAAGGGATTTTACTTCAATATCATTTCTGTCGGCATAAGCAAACACAGGCTTGCTTGCGTGGGTGTATTTCAAAATATCTTCATCTGCAATCAGCCTGTCAAAGAATGTCTTATCCTTTACTATATACACATTTCCGTCAAAGAAAATATTGCAGACGGGGTTTTCCTTATCTGTAAAATCGGTTTTAAAATATGCCTTGCCCGTCTTTTTAATATTCTCAAAAAGAATATTAATGTCAGAATTTTCAATAACCTCAAAGCTTTGTGCAGTAGCAGGCTTTTCCTCTGATACAGGCATTTCCTTGAGTCCGAGCTTGTCTATGAGTGAAAAAAGCTCGAGCCTTGCCATATATCTTGCACATTCCTCGGGATCCTTGACCTCAACCTTGTAGTCCTCAATATTTGTATTTATGGGAACATCGCAGAAAATTTCACCGAGCATACGGCTCAGTCTTGCATTTTCCTCAGAATTTTTCAGCTTATTCCTTACTCCGTCCTTAATATCTATTTCATCAATGTGGGTGTAAATGTATTCCACACTTCCAAAGCGTGAAATCAAATCGCCTGCGCCCTTAGGACCTATTCCTGCAACTCCCGGGATATTATCGGACGAGTCGCCCTGAATAGCCTTTATTTCAATAAGCTGTTTCGGCGTAACGCCGTAGTCCTCAAGAATTTTTGCAGGCGTGTAGCTGATGTCCTGCTTGTTTGTGCAGAGATGCACCGTTGTTGTGTCGGAAACCAGCTGTAAGCTGTCACGGTCGCCCGTTGCAAGCACACATTCATTGCCGCTTTTCTCGCAAGCCTTTGCAAAAGTACCCAGAATATCGTCTGCCTCATAGCCCTCGCAGGTCACAAGCTTATACCCCAACAGCTGTAAAAGCTCCTTCAACTGCTTTATCTGCGAGGCAAGCTCCTCGGGCATACCCTTTCTCGTGCCCTTATAGCCTGCATATGCCTTATGGCGGAAGGTGGGCGCTTTAAGGTCAAAGGCTATGGCTACAGCGTCGGGATTTTCTTCATTTTTAATTTTTGTAAGCATTGTAAGAAAACCGTAAATTGCATTTGTAAACTGACCGTCCTTTGTGGTAAGCGGTCTTATTCCGTAAAACGCACGGTTCACTATGCTGTTTCCGTCAATAACAAGCATTCTCATAGCTTATACATCACATCCGTTACTTTTCCTTTTTTAATATAAATTCTCGGCACACGCTTGCCGACAAGGCATACCACCTCGTAATTGATGGTATCCGTATTTTTCGCAACATCATCAGCAGTCATTTCGCCGTTTTTGCCCGTACCGAACACCGTCACCTCGTCGCCGATTTTAACGCCGTCAATTTCGGTGACATCAATCATAGTCTGATCCATACATATTCTGCCCACAATTTTGGCTTTTTTACCGTTTACAAGCATATATCCGTCCTTTGCGTTCTGACGGATAAAGCCGTCTGCATAGCCTATGGGAACAGTGGCAACCTTCATATCCTTTGGTGCAGTAAAGGTTCTTCCGTAAGAAATATCCGCACCCTTTTTCAGATTTTTGACATATGAAATTGTGGATTTCAAGGTCATTGCAGGTATGAGGTCAAGGTTATTCCTGATTTTTTCAGACGGAGCAAGACCGTACAGAATTATTCCTGCCCTCACCATATCGCAGTAGGTATGCTCGTAATCCTCAATAGCTCCGCTGTTTGAGCAATGGCAGATTTTAATGTTAATACCCGATTCTTTGAGTTTATCTCTTACATAATTAAAGCAGCTATATTGCTTTTCGGTAAACTCCCTGCCATCCTCAGCCTCGTCAGAAACGCAGAAATGAGTAAACATTCCCTCTATTTCAAGATTTCTGAGCGAACAAGTCTTTTTTATTTCTTCAACAGAATAATCATCTCTCGGAAATTCCTGACACATAAAGCCGATTCTGCTCATACCGGTATCAAGCTTGATGTGAATTTTGCAGACCGCATCTTGCTCGCAGCAGGCTTTTGAAAGCATTTCTGCATAATCAAGACTGTAAACCGCCTGAGAAATATTGTATTGCTCAAGTCTTTTTGCCTCGCTTGCAGGAGTAAAGCCTAAAATTACAATAGGCAATTCTGCGCCCGACTCTCTTATCTCAATGCCCTCGTCAATATTTGATACGGCAAAAAAGTCTGCGCCCAGCTGTTCGTAAAGCCTTGCAAGCTCCGCCGCACCGTGACCGTAGCCGTCTGCCTTGATAACACAGCAAAGCTTTGCCCTGCTGTTAATCTTATTTTTTATCTCATTGAAATTATGCTTTACTGCGTCAAGCGAAACCTCCGCCCAGGTTCTCCTCAAGTAATCCATCAAACTACCTCTTTTTAACCAAATAACTGTTCTTTTTATTATAATACTTTTACACCGATAAATCAATAAATATTGACAAAGAAAAACAGGGTGATAGAATATAATCAGCTTACTTAAAAAAGGATGATTTTATGGATATAAATATTCGCAAAGCCGATTCTGCCGATTACCCTGCTATGGTTGAAATATGGAACGAGGTTGTTGAGGAGGGCATAGCTTTCCCTCAGGTTGATTCGCTCGACAGCGAAAGCGGTGCAGAGTTTTTCGGCTCGCAGACTTATTGCGCAGTTGCCGAAGGCTGTGAAAGCCACGAAATTCTCGGTCTGTATATTCTTCACCCCAACAATGTAGGCAGATGCGGTCATATCTGCAATGCAAGCTACGCCGTAAAAAGCACGGCAAGAAACCGTCATATAGGCGAAAAGCTTGTTATGGACTGCCTTGTTCAGGGAAAGGAAAACGGATTTAAAATCTTGCAGTTCAATGCGGTTGTAAAAACAAATCTTTCTGCCCGTCACCTTTACAAAAAGCTCGGCTTTACAGAGCTTGGCACAATTCCGAACGGCTTTTTGCTCAAAAGCGGAGAGTACGAGGATATAGTCGTTTACTATCATACACTATAAAATTATGCCCCTGTCAACCGACAAGGGCAATTTTTGGGGGAAACACTGATTAAATCGTTTGTACATATTGCGCAGTCAGATTTTTTGTCAGGTTGCACAAACAAACCGCAGTAATACTGTCGTATTACGAGGATTTTTTGGGCAAGCTGGCGGAAAATATGCAAGCAAGATGTGCAAACAGCTTTCAGCGTGATTTATTCAGTGTTCCCTTAGCCTAAGCAGCATCTGATAATGCGGTATTTTATCCTCAAGATACGGGCCTTTTGTTACCTGAAAGCCAAAGCTTTTGTAAAAATCAAGCAGATAAGCCTGTCCTGAAATTCTTATTTCAGAAATTTTCATTACATTTTTAATG
>JBJEOV010000058.1:0-2643 GCA_051880895.1 Ruminococcus sp.
TAATTTAGCGGAAAAGTTATCAAGGCTTCTCCTTGAGGAGAAGCTGTCACCGAAGGTGACTGATGAGGTGTAGGACGCTTCAGCGTCCGTCATATACTATCGCATTATTTATAACTATAACGCCACTTCGTGGCTACACCTCATCCGTCGGCTTCGCCGCCACCTTCCCCTCAAGGGGAAGGCTTTAGATGTAATTAACTCAACGCTAAATTATAGTTCAGCTTACTAAAATGGATAATTATATAAAATTTAATCAGTGTTTCCTTGTTTCTCTCTAAAAATCGGCAGGAACAAAACTCCTGCCGATTTTTAGAAAATTCTGATTTTGTTCTTAAAGAAAGTATGAAGAACGCCATTGTTACAATTTTGTGGATATAAAGCAGAAACAGCTTTTCAGAAATGTCTGCCACCGCCGCCGTGCGACGAGTGACTGCTGTGGCTGCTGTGACTGCTGTGTCCGCCGTGTGATGAGGACGAGCTTGACATCGAAACAGATGTGACATTTTTATAAAGAAATTGATCATAGCTTTCGGTCAGGTTCAGTGAGCTGTTCCTTGCAAGGTCGTAGTTTTCGCCCTTGCCGTTCTTTTTGTAGCTGTGGCGGATACCCAGACCGATAACTGCGCCCAACAATATGCCGAACAGCAAAAATGCCGTTCCCATAAGCAAGCCGTTAATTACTTTTTCAGCAAAGGTGAGCGTTCTTTCAGCTATCTCAACATTATTATATGCTGCGTCAGAGCCGGTATCCTTGCCTATATTATAGTAATACTTAACGGTTTCCACAAATTCATCGCACGCACCCTTATAATCACCGTCTGAAAGCTCATACTGAACGCTGTCGAGCAAATCGTCCATACGGCTGTCGCTGAAGTAATACATAGCCTCGCCCTTGGTGATTATATACATTTCTCGGGAGCTCATATCAATGGTGAGCAAAACTCCGCTTTTGTCATCACCGCAGCCGTAATCGTGATTATCAAAATAATCGTTGCAGTAGTCCTCCATTCTATACGAGGAAATACCGTTGTTATTGGTATAGATTACCGTATCCCAGCCTGTTTTTTGAGTACACTCATTCAGATTTTCCTCAATAGCGTCCTCCTGAAAGTAATACAGTATATCTGCGTCATCGGTAAGCTTCTGAGTGCTCTCGGCAAATGCCGTGGTCGCAGAAAAGGCAAGCACAGCGGTTACTGCAACAAAAGCAGCTGTTACGGAAAGTACATTTTTTAACATATAAACAACATACCTCCCAGCAAGCCCAAGACAAAGGCTGCTCCTGCGATTATGCCCGCAAGTGCGACAAGCCTGCCCGTTGCGGCAGGCAGACTGCCGTAGATTTTGCCTGTCTGACCGTTGATTGCGTACGGGTAGATTTTGCCCTTGTATTTGTAGGTCATAATCCATACAGGCAAAAGCGTGTAGCTCCAGCTTTCAATATCAGTGCGGTCAGAATATTTTACTATCTGAACATCGGAATACCCTTTACAGGTGCCCTTCAGCACCTGCTTGCAGTATTCGTCAACCCTGCTGTCAACCATCTGCTGAATATTCCTTTTTTCTATATCTCTTTTTTCAGCCTGAAAACCCGACAAATACGACATAGAAAATTTCTGTGCCTGCGACAAATCAAAGGGATGAACGCACTGTAGCATTTCTCTGTCGGTAGAGGAAAGCGCTCTTTCAAATACATTGCGAACATACACATCTCCGCTCCTGTAAAGGTTAAAATACGAGGTTTCCGTGTATCTTCTGTTGCCCGAGGTCCAGTGCCTGTATTTTTTGCCCGTTGCCACCATATGGGAATCCTGCTGGGTGTCTATGTACCAATAGGGGAAGTAAACGCCCGTCATTTTCTCGATATGATTGCTGCTTAAAAAGTCCTTTGGCAAAAACTTCTTCTTTTTTGTGTTTTCCATAAAAACCGAAACAGCCTGTTCCCTCGACAGCCTGAACGGAATTATTCTGTCGGGCCTGAAGTCGCCCGACAGTCTGCCCTTCATAACAACAGGATTATGACAGTAAAAGCAGGTGGTAGCGGCGGTTGAGGATGTAGTGACAACCTCTGCGCCGCAGGAATCGCAATGGAACACATAGCCCTCGTGCTGTTCCTCCTTAAATTCCTGCTGAGCGTCAGCGCCGCCTTCCTCCCTTTTAGCATAAATCTGCTGAATTTTCTCGGGAGAAAACTCCGAAAGGCAGTAATCACAGCAAAATCTCTGCCGTTCCGGATTAAATGTAAGCGGCGCTGCGCAGGACGGGCAGTTATAATTGACTGTACCCATTTATTGTTTATTCTTCGTGTAAGTATTGCTTATTCTGCCTTTGTACCGCATTCAGGGCAGAACTTCTGATTATCCTTTAACTCATTTCCGCAGTTTACGCAGAAACGCTTTTTAGGTGCGTCAGGCTTTTTTGCACCGCATTCCGAGCAGAATTTGCCTGTATTTACCGCACCGCAGGCGCAGGTCCATCCGCCTGCCGGCTGAGCCTGAGCTGTCTGTGCCTGCTGAGGCTGCTGTGGCTGCTGTGGCTGCTGTAGCTGTGCGCCGTTATTATTCATCTGCTGCTGCGGCATCTGCTGAGGCTGCTGGTTGTTGTAGTGCGGATTCTGCTGGTAGCCGCCGAGAATACCCGAGC
>JBJEOV010000059.1:0-11750 GCA_051880895.1 Ruminococcus sp.
TAACGCCTGCTGTTGAGCAGTGAGCACGGTGAGCAGAACCGAAAGCGTCCATTACGAACACCTCTGCAAGAGATGCAAGCTCTGTTGAGAATGGCTCGAGATTCTTTGTTTCTTCTTTTCTGAATCTTGTATTCTGGAGAAGAACAACATCGCCGTCCTTCATTTCTGCAACTGCCTTTTTAGCGTTCTCGCCTACAACCTCGTCATCGTCAGCAAAAACAACTTCCTTGCCTAAAAGCTCAGAAAGTCTTACTGCAACGGGAGCAAGTGAGAATTTAGCCTCAGGGCCGTTCTTCGGCTTGCCGAGGTGTGAGCAAAGAATAACCTTACCGCCGTCTGCGATAAGCTTTTTGATTGTCGGAAGAGCTGCTGTAATTCTGTTATCGTTTGTAATAACGCCGTCCTTGAGCGGTACATTAAAGTCAACACGAACGAGAACTCTTTTACCTTTTACATTGATGTCATCAACTGTAACCTTATTAAGATTCATTATGAACAATCCTTTCTGATAGAAGAATAATGTAAAAATATAGCATTTTTACAGTCAAATATATTATATATCAAAACTGTAATTTTATCAATATAATTCTAAAAAAATTCGGGCAATTTCCAAAATTTTTCGCAATCCCCCTGTATTTTCCATTCACAAATGAAGCTACAATGCAGATACTATTTTAAAATATCGCTCCACCTGTGATTGTGCAGCTCGCCCTTGCTTTGTAATTGCGGATAGCCCCACTGTCTGAGCACCTCGTATGCCGCTATGGCTACGGAATTTGACAGATTAAGACTTCTCGCCTCGTCAATCATTGGTATTCTTACGGTGCTTTCGGGATATTGCATCAAAAGCTCCTCGGGCAGTCCTTTGGTTTCCTTGCCGAAAATTATATAGCAGTTGTCGGGATATTCTGCGTCAGAGTGGATATGAGTACCCTTGGTTGAAAAAAGGAAATATTTTCCGCCCCTGGTTTTTTCAAGAAAATCGTTTAAATCATCGTAGTATGTAATGTCGAGCAGATGCCAGTAGTCAAGTCCCGCTCTTTTGAGCTTTTTGTCGTCAATATAAAAGCCGAGCGGCCGCACAAGATGCAGACTTGCTCCCGTTGCGGCGCAGGTTCTTGCAATATTCCCCGTATTCTGCGGAATTTCAGGCTCTACAAGCACAATATTGAGCTTTGCCAAATCTTATCACTCCAAAAAATAAAAAATCTGTTTTATTCTATTTTAAATCGTAAAGAATAATAATGCAAGAACAATCTTGCGTTTATATAAATACAAATAAACACAAAATCTGACAGGAGGAGAAATTATGTGTCATTCGCCTATGATGGACATTATGAAGGGCGTAGCTCTCGGTATGGTGGCAGGAATAGCAGTGGGCTGCTGCGGCAGAAAAATGTATGACGAAAACCCTAAGCTTAAAAAGAAAGCCAACAAGGCTATCCGCACAATGGAGTCAATGCTCGACACCGCACACTATATGTTCCGCTAAAAATCGTCAAAAAACCGGCAGTACCGTTATTTTTTGCGGCACTGCCGGTTAAAAATACATTTTACACTGCCATATGTGCGGTATTGTATTGAATAAATCAGTATTTAATGTTATACTATAGGCATATCGTTTCGGGGTGAAGTAAATGAAAAAACAGTCAATTGATAAATCAATAAAAAATGCAGTTGCGTCTGTTGAAATGGAGGGCTTTCATATTGACGAGCAAAGCAAAACCTGGTGCAGACAATTACTGTTAAAGGAAATCACTATGGAAGAATACATCAGACGAGTAAAGCAAAAAGCCGGAGTAAGAGCATACTAATTGATTTAAATCACTTCAATACCGCATTATAAGCATTTATTTATGTTTATTGTGCGGTTATTTATTTATAAATATTTCAGAATTACATTCCATTCACTCAAAAGTCTTTCAAGCGTAAAGGATGCATTGGCAGGGCTTGTTGACGGGAGCTTTATTGCTGTGCGCCCTGTCTGCGGATAGATGTGCTTTTTATAGAGCTTATCTGCCATGCCGCCGTTGGTGAAAATCTGCGATATATCCGCAGTACGCAAAATCTGCCCTATATCATTTGGCACAACATTTTTTATTGTACTGTCGCTTGAGCCTGAAATTGTGCAGGACTTCACCACATCCCACAAAGCAATTTTGTTTTGCAGTAAAAACTGCTTTTTCTCGTCTGTGGTTTCGGGTATTTTTTCATTCAAAAGTAAGGCGAGAACCTGCCAGAAACGGTTTTGCTTATAACCGTAGAAAAACTGAGTTTCCCTCGATTTCACCGACGGAAAGCTGCCGAGTATGAGTATTTTGGATTTTTTGTCATATACGGGAGGTATTGTGTGTAATATTGTTTGGGTGTTTTTTATTTCTTCTTTCATTTATTTTCAATTTGTAATAATTGAAAATTAAAAAAATCAATTATCATCTATATCCTCGTCATCTATATCTTCATCTTCTAACTCAGGTAAATCATCTTTACAACCCATCTTAGTGTTGATACCTATAGCTGCACCTATTAATGCTACAACGAAAACCAAACCAAAGACAGCTTTTGTCGCCATCTTATCAAGAAATTTTTGGTTTTGTAAATTAATCTCAGCAATTTTGTCAGCTACCAAAATCATATCTTCTGTGATTGACTTTCTCTCCTCTTCTGATATGTTTCCCTCATTCATTTTTATGCTCAAAGCATCAAGAATTGTTTGATAACTCTTTACAGCTTCCTTATAACTATCATTATTCATTTTCAAAATATTATCAAACTCTTGTTGATAAGCAGAAATCGCAATTTTAGCAAAATCAGCAAATACAGGGAATTGATTTATTATTGCCATTGCAACATCCTTATCCACATAAGGTATCATAGATGCAAACTGAATAATTTTATCCTTTGACATTTCTCGGAATGAATCAATTTTTAATGCTCGTTTTACAGCTTTCTCTGATACATACCTTTTGGGCAGCTTTTTTGACATAAATCTACACCTCCAAAATCCATTATATATTACATAAAATTATAACACATTGCAATAAAAAATTCAATTATTTTTGCCAAAAAAAGGCAGCCTTGCGACTGCCCTTTTTATCTGTTCGGTTATATTACTTGCAGCCTAAAATCTGCTTTGCGTTATTAACTCTCTCCTGCGTTGGCGGTTCAATGCCAAGAAGCTTGTAATCAAGTCCGAGTGATTCCCACTTATACACACCAAGGGTGTGGTAAGGAAGAACCTCGACACGCTGAACATTTTTCAGAGCTTTTATAAAATCTGCAAGGCGGTGAAGATACTCGTCATAGTCGCTCCTCTCGGGAACAAGTACATGGCGAATCCATACAGGCTTGCCCATATCGGAAAGCTCTCTTGCCATTTGCAGGATATTGGCGTTGGTATGCCCGGTAAGAATTTTGTGCTGTTCATCATCAATATGCTTGATGTCGAGCAGAACTAAATCCGTATATTGCATAAGCTCCTTCCATTTTGAATAGAAGGGCTCTTCTGTGGTAAACGGATTTCCGCTTGTGTCGAGAGCGGTGTTTATGCCGAGCTTTTTAGCCTTTTTGAAAAACTCAATAAGAAAATCAATCTGTAAAAGCGGCTCTCCTCCACTCACCGTAATACCGCCCTCACTTTTCCAGTAAGGGCGATATGATGCAGCTTTTTTAAGCAGCTGGTCTGCCGTGTACGGCGTACCCGTATTCATCTTCCAGGTGTCGGGATTGTGGCAGAACTGACAGCGCATAGCACAGCCGCTCATAAACACCACATATCTTACTCCCGGACCGTCAACAGAACCAAAGCTTTCAAGAGAGTGGACATAGCCGACCAACTCTTTATTTTCCATATTTATTACATTGACTTGTGGCAGGTTCTTGCAATTACATCGAGCTGCTGCTCTCTTGTAAGGTCAATGAACTTAACAGCGTAGCCTGATACACGGATTGTGAAGTTAGCGTACTCTTCCTTCTCGGGGTGCTCCATAGCGTCAATGAGCTTTTCTGTGCCGAACACATTTACATTGAGGTGGTGCGCACCCTGGTCAAAGTAACCGTCAAGTACATTTACAAGGTTGTTTACACGCTCGTTGTCATCGTGACCGAGTGCGTCAGGGCTGATTGTCTGAGTATTTGAAATACCGTCAAGAGCATACTCGTAAGGGAGCTTTGCAACCGAGTTAAGAGATGCAAGAAGACCGTTCTTCTCTGCGCCGTAGGATGGGTTTGCACCCGGTGAAAGAGGCTCGCCTGCTTTTCTGCCGTCAGGAAGTGAGCCTGTAGCCTTACCGTAAACAACATTTGATGTGATTGTAAGGATAGATGTTGTAGGCTCTGAATCTCTGTAGGTGTGGCAGTATCTGATTTTGCCCATAAAGGTACGGAGAAGATTTACAGCGATTTCGTCTGCTCTTTCGTCATCGTTGCCGTATCTCGGGAAGTCGCCCTCGATTTCAAAGTCAACAGCTACGCCGTCCTCGTCACGGATAGGCTTAACCTTAGCGTACTTGATTGCGCTGAGTGAGTCAACAACATGTGAGAAGCCTGCAATACCTGTTGCAAATGTACGGCGGCAGTTTGTATCAATGAGAGCCATCTCGGCAGCCTCATAGTAATACTTGTCGTGCATATAGTGAATCATATTGAGTGTGCCTACATAGAGGTGAGCAAGCCAATCCATCATTGCGTCATACTTCTTCATAACATCGTCATAGTCGAGGTACTCTGAAGTGATTGGTCTGTACTCAGGGCCTACCTGCTGCTTTGTCTTTTCGTCAATACCGCCGTTGATAGCGTAAAGAAGACATTTTGCAAGGTTGGCACGAGCGCCGAAGAACTGGATTTCCTTACCTGTTTCTGTTGCAGATACGCAGCAGCAGATTGAGTAATCGTCGCCCCATACAGGACGCATAACATCATCGTTCTCATACTGAACCGAGCTTGTCTTAACCGAAATATAAGAAGCATACTTCTTAAAGCCCTCGGGAAGTCTTGAGGAATAGAGGATTGTGAGGTTCGGCTCAGGAGAAGGTCCCATATTCTCAAGTGTATGGAGGAAACGGAAGTCGTTCTTTGTTACCTGTGAACGGCCGTCCATACCGATACCTGCAACCTCAAGTGTAGCCCATACAGGGTCGCCTGAGAAGAGCTGGTTGTAGCTTTCAATTCTTGCAAACTTAACCATACGGCACTTCATAACAAAGTGGTCGATAAGCTCCTGAGCCTGAGCCTCAGTGAGTGTGCCGTTCTCGAGATCACGCTCAATGTAGATGTCGAGGAAGGTGGAAACTCTGCCCACGCTCATTGCAGCGCCATTCTGAGTCTTGATAGCTGCGAGGTAGCCGAAGTAGAGCCACTGAACAGCCTCTTTTGCGTTCTTTGCAGGCTTGGAAATATCAAAGCCGTAGAGCTGAGCCATTTCCTTCATACCCTGAAGAGCCTTAATCTGGTCGGCAATTTCCTCACGGAGCTGGAAGTCGCCTCTTCTCATACCCTGACGGTTTGTTTCTGCAAAGTCAACCTTCTTGCACTCGATAAGGTAGTCGATACCGTAAAGTGCAACTCTTCTGTAGTCGCCGACGATTCTTCCTCTTCCGTATGTGTCGGGAAGACCTGTAAGAATCTTGCTGTGACGGGCTAATTTCATTTCGGGTGTGTAGATGTCAAATACACCCTGATTGTGTGTCTTGTGATATTTTGTAAAGATTTCGTGGAGCTTAGGGCTTGGCTCATAGCCGTACATCAGGCAGGACTGCTCAGCCATTTTAATACCGCCGTAGGGCATAAATGCTCTCTTTAAAGGCTTGTCTGTCTGAAGACCTACTACCTGCTCAAGGTCCTTAAGCTCATCGTCAATATATGCAGCGCCGTAAGCTGTGAGAGAGGTAACAACCTCGGTTTCCATATCAAGCACGCCGCCCTTGCTTCTTTCTTCCTTCTGAAGCTCCTTAAGTCTGCCCCAAAGCTTGTTTGTAGCGTCTGTAGGACCTTCGAGGAATGACTCGTCGCCGTCATAAGGCTTATAGTTTCTCTGGATAAAATCTCTGACATTGATTTCAGATTCCCAGAGTCCGCCAACAAAATTACTCCATTCGGAACGCATAAAATAACCCCCTGAAATAAAAAATAAAACCGACAAGGCGTAAACCGTATTGGTTCAAGCCGTCGGCATTTCAAGCATTTTCAATATAAGAGATAGCTCTCGTTTAATTGATTCTATTACTTTTTGCCGAAACGGCAATGTAGGCCTTGCGTTGCTGATTTTTGTTTCCGACTGAAAATCAGCATATATAAAATACCACACTTTTTTATTAAAGTCAAGGATTTTCAAGAATTATTATCAGTTTTAGATTTTACATAAAAAAACCTCATTTTATGCGGATTTTTTAATGTTTACAACGGCTTTTTGCACATAATGTTATTCATAAAAACATTATTTTTGTAAAAGAAATCAAGGTTAACAGATTTTGTTATTTTTTGTTCTTTACAAGATTACGGATATATGAAAAGGTTTCCTTCTCGCCTTTTTCGCTTAGCATAGTGAGTAATTCCTCAAGCAGCTTTTCGGTATTTTCGTGCATACGGTGCTTGCCCTTTACCCTGCCGAAATACTCCAGCGGATCGCTGTCCTTATAGGCAGAGCCGTTGTATATCTTGCTTGCGGCAACTCTGTCGCAGAACATTTCAATCACATATTTTACGGGCATTTCAACATTCTCAATCTGCTTGGTCTTGGGGTTGTAATCATTCCAGTATTCATAATGATGTCTGTTCCTGCCCTTATGGTGCATCCACGCCCTTGAACAGCCGAAAAGCTCACGCTCTTTTTCGTTGGGACTTCTGTTGCCCTGATAGTACCTCGCCCCCGGTATGAACTCGGTCGGCGAATACTTGGAAAGGTCGTGCCGCAGTCCCTGCCACAGTATTCCGGCTCTTGCGCAGTTTGCAATCACCTTGTGTCTGTGCCTTGTAATAGTTCTGAAATGCTTTATAAAATGCGCCATTTTTATCACCCGTATGATTATATCATATTTCGTCCGGAATTTGTTACAAAAACAAATATTTCTTGAACTTTTTTGAAAAAACATATATAATAATGTAGAATGATTATCGTTTTAATAATTTCCTCTTAGTCAGACAATATAAAATCCACGAAAGGAATAAACTTGATGAATTTTAAATCCATTAATCGTAAATCCTTTATACTCACGCTTACAGCGGTACTCGCTGTATCGGTAGTCATATCCGCCGCTGCGGGCAGAACCACCCCTGACATCAAGCCTGCCGCAAACAACGAGCCGGCTGCAACTCAGCCCTCCACACATTCAGCCGCAGCCACTCAGCAGCCGAAAGCAACAGAGCCGCCTACGGTTATAGTAAGCGGCGAAACCGCCGACATCACCCTTGAATGTAACGCAATCAAAATCATTACCCCGTCAGAGGCAACAGACGAGGATATGGCAAAATCAGAATGGAAAAGCAGTGACGAAAGCGTTGTTACTGTTGACGACGGCGGTAGAATTGACGGAATAAAAGAGGGAAGTGCAACAATCACCGCACAAATCGGCGCAACCCGCCACACCTACAACATTACCGTTACCGCACCTGCTCAGAGCATATATGACGGCTACTCCACCTGCTACATTGCAAACACCGATGTTCTGAATGAAAACCTTTATAATGTTTATGAAAAAAATCCCTATCTGATTAAGGTGAACCGCCTGCAAAACTGCGTTACCGTTTACACCTATGACTCCGACGGCGAATACACTGTACCGATAAGGGCGATGATATGCTCAACAGGCATAGACAGGGCGACCGTGCTGGGCGAGGATTTTTCAATTTATTACAAGCAGGAATGGAATCCGCTCTTCAACGATGTTTACGGTCACTATGTATCGGGCTTTTACGGCGACTATCTTTTCCATTCCGTTCCCTACTATGACGCAAGCTCCGATATGCTCGAAACCGAGGAATTCAACAAGCTCGGTCAGGAGGCGTCGCTCGGCTGTGTGCGTATGGAAACCGCCGATGTGAAGTGGATATACGAAAACTGTCCCGAGGGCACTTCCGTTATAGTTTATGACGACGAAAATCCCGGGCCTCTCGGCAGACCGGAAGCAATAAAAATTACCGACCACACCTGCGGCTGGGACCCGACTGATGATGATCCGGATAATCCGTATGCGGCAAAAACCCCCGAAATCTACGGCGCAAGCGACATTACCGTAAGCAAGGGCGAAAAAGTGAATCCGATTGAGGGCGTGACCTCTGCGGATCTGCTTGAGGGCGAGTCCTCTGCGGATCTGCTTGAGGGCGAGTCCTCTGCGGATCTGCTTGAGGGCGTGACCTCTGTGGATCTGCTTGAGGGCGTGACCGCTGTTGACACCTGCTCAAACGATATTACGGACAGGCTCACCGTTACGGGCAATGTTCTCACAGATAAAGCCGGCACCTACAGGCTGACCTACAGCATAGAGGACTCAATGCACCGCACAAAAAGAATTGATGTTACCGTTACGGTAGTTTAAATCCAAGTAATAATAACGGCTGTTGCAAACCTGAGCAACAGCCGTTTTTTCATTAAAATTCATTAAAAATTATATTATCATAATTACGCAACGCTTGGCTTATAGTTCACAATAGCAACCTCAGTAAGAGAATTTTTTAATCTGTCAACTATTTTTTCAAGCTGTCTTAATACCGTACCGTTATATGATACCTCACCGCATTGACTGCATTTTGAGCAAGGCACATTGTGGATAATAACAATACAGTTTCCTAATTCCTCAACATAAGTCGTTGTGCTTTCAAGCATATCGCCTTTGCAGTAAAAGCAAGTCATAGTAATTGCTCCCAAATTAAATAAACTTACCCGAAAATTCTTAAAATTTCATCCTTATGAGCCATAATTGCCTCGTAGCCCTCACGAATGGTATCGTCAACGCTGTCGATTGAGAAAAGTGCGGTGTTCTCGTTCTTTATCTGCAAGGCAAGGTCGGCAAGCTTCATAGACTCTCTTGTGCTGTCAATGGAATACACATCGAGCGCTCTCCAGATAACCTTGATAAGACCGTCAAGACCTGCGTCGGGCTTGTACTGAAGAATATCAAAGCCGATTGCAAGCACTTTGCCGACGCCCATATCCCTGAGTATTCTCACCGGCAGATTATCCTTTGAACCGCCGTCAACGAAATCATATTCCTTGTAGGGGCAGGTGGTGTAAATTGCAGGGAAGGACATACTCGCCCTTATGGCGACATCAATCGGAACATCTGTAAGATAATGAATATGCTCTCTTTCGAGATGCTCGTCGTGGGTGGTAAAAATGCACTCGTCCGTTGTCATTGTGTCAACCGTGCAGACGGAAAGATTTATCGGCAGAGCCTTGAAATCATTGTCAATTCCCTTGTATGCCAGCACCTCTTTTACAACATCGGAGATTATCTCTCCGTTTTTTATGCCGTTTTTCTGAATTTTCTTATAAACAATAAACTGCGCAAGAGCCTTGAAGATAAGTCCGTTGTCGATTTCGGCAAGGATTTTCCAGTATTTTTTTGCAAGCACCTGCATTTCCTTCGGCTCAAGTCCCATTGCAACGAGCATAGCCATAACCGAGCCTGAGCTTGTACCCGACACATACTCAGGTCGTATGCCAAGCTCATACAAGGCGGTAATTGCCCCTATATGCGCAATTCCCTGCAAGCCTCCGCCCGAAAAAGCAATTCCGATGGCGTCTTTTCTGTCTTTCATAATTTTTGCAGTCCTTTTATCAGTAGAATTTGTAAACATTACAGTAGGACTCGGTTTCTACAAAATAATCGTACCAGTTGTAGAATTCATCAAAGCCGTAATCCTCAGAAATAAGCTCGTAATGCTTGAATTTTGTATTTTTCGTAATATACCCGATTACCTTTTCCCTGTCGGCAAGCCGTGAAATGTAAACGGTAATTTCCTTTTCCTCCGCAAGCCTTCCGTCTGTTTTAAGCGCAGGCATACTGTCGGTCTTTTCCTTTTCACTGCCGTTGTTCATATACCCGTTCATAAATTCGGTAATCTTGCCGTTTGTGATTACTCCCCTCTTCTCTGCAAAGTCCTCAAGCTCGTCTGCAAGAGTCGGCGAAAAATCGGGAGTCTGCACTATCATAGTTTCCTTGTAATTTGCAAGCTTGTCTATGCTCTTGTTCCACTCAAGCATAGCCGTTCCCACAAACACGCACCTCTCGGTCTGCGGAGTGTAAAGCTCGGTTTTTACACCGTACATATAGTAAGGCTTTACGGTGATGTAGCCGACTGCGCAGGTAAGAGCAAGGCAAATCGTAACAGCCGTTGTGAGCCATTTTTTGCCCGTAACCCTTGTGAATTTTATAAGCGCAAGCACAAGCATTGCAACAAGCATAGGCAAGGACGCCATAATATATCTGTCGCTGTTGAACGGCGAAACAAGCGAGATTGCCACAAAATAAACAAGCGAAGGAACAAAAGCCATAAACGCAGTGCGTGAGAGCTTTTCCTTTCTGACAAACCTCAAATACACCCAGAAGCCGATAAGGGCAGCACCGCAGAGTGCAAGCAGCCAAATCTGATTTAAGAATACATCCTTTGCAAGCACCTGAATATATGTGCAGATTTTATATGCAAAGTAGGTAACAACCGTAATCGGGTCAACCGAAATGCTCAGCGAGCCAAAGCCACGGTTACCGCCGATTACATTTGTAATTATGTACGGATAAACGCACAGCGCCGCCGCACTGCCGAGGGCGAGGGTGACAATGTACTTTATCAAATCCTTAATATTTTTTTCCTTTATCTTGAACACAAGCATAATCAGCGCAGTAAGTCCCTCAAAAAGGATAAAGTAATACTGCGTGAGCGTGCCGAGCAGGGTTATAAGCCCTAAAATCAGGAAATCGGATAACTTTGCGTTATTTTTCCTTTCATAGATTTTAAGGTTCATATAAATCATAGCAAGCACAAAGAAGGTGAGGGTTGCGTACATTCGCAGATAAATCGTCATTGTGGTGCAGGCAATGCTGAACGCAAACGTCCCTGCGGCTATGAGTGCATAAAGGTTGTTTTTTGTTATTTTCTTAACAATCTTGAAAAGCATAATCAGTATGCCCGCCATGGCAAGCACATTTATTGAAAACGCAAAATACCTTGAAAACTGATTCGGGAAAAACGAGCAGACGGTATGCACAAGTCCGTAATAGAACGGCGGATGCGATGCGTCAATTATCTGATTTTCATACACCTGCGAGTAATTGAAGCGGTCGTTGTCCGACACAGAAAGGTAGTCGATAAAATCCTCACCGCTGTTCCATTCGCCGTCTGTTTTAAGTATATTTGCCGAGTTTGCAAGATTATAGGTCAGCAGCTCGTCCTCGTGGTAGCCCTGCTTGTTCATCATAAAAGCAGTGCTGAGCGCAAGGCTTAAAACTATGACAATCGCAAGAAAAATTCTTGATTTTTTGTCTGAAATATTCATATATTACCTCACCGATTTTGTCGTACTGATTTTAAAAAACATTATACCAAAAATATCCTGCATAGTAAACATACAAAACAGTGGTTTTTATATGTAATTCTGCAAAAAAATGTTACGCTTTAGCCAAAGTATTTAAAATAGAAATATTATATTGAGATACCTTTTAGTAAGATAAACTATAATTTATTTGCATTGAAAACGACAAAACAAGCCTATACAAATTTGATGTATAGAACGAAAGTCTTGTTCACAGGGAACCCCT
>JBJEOV010000060.1:0-42082 GCA_051880895.1 Ruminococcus sp.
CGCCGTCCTCTTTCATACCGACACCGTGCTTTACTGCATTTTCAACAAGAGGCTGAACGGTGAGGGAGGGGATAAGAAAATCAGTTGTTTCAATGTCGTATTCAATATTAAGCTCATCGCCAAAGCGCATTTTTTCAAGCGACAGATAGGTTTCAAGGTGCTTTAGCTCGCTTTCAAACGGTACGGGAGCCTGTTCCTTGAGCGAATTCATATTCCTGCGCAGATACTCAGAAAATTCAATAGTGGCTTTCTTTGCTTTTGAGGGATTTTTTTCGCAAAGCTGTGCGATTGAAGTGAGCGAATTATAGAGAAAATGCGGCTGTATCTGCGACACCATAATTGAAACACGCATTTGCAGCATTTCGTTCTGCATTTCCTGATAACGCAGCAGCTCTTTGTGATGCTCTCTCGTTTCACGGAACAGAAGATAAATCTGAATTACAACTGTAATCAGAAGACCTAATCTTATAAACACACGGTCGGGTGCAAAGCCTGTTAAGGAGTTTATAAAATCTATAAGACCTGCCGCAACTAAGGGACACAGGGAAATTAGAACAGCTCTTGAGTTTTTGTTATTGAGCTTAAAGGCTTCATAGAAGAGGCATATGATACTTCCGACGCTTCCGAGTAAAATAAACGGGAATACAAAAATCTGACTTTTAAGAATATCCATAACGCCGAACAGCTGTAAGAATACTGCGCCCATAGTCAGAAGAATGGAAACGATAATAAGTATCGTCATATACGCTTTGCATCGGTTGTACTGAACATTCACCCTTACATACAGAAAAGCCGCAATCGGCAACAGGTATGTAACAAATTCGTCAAACACCATACATAGAACAGGATTGCCAATCCATAACGGCAGGTAGGTGTAAATTGAGTCTGTCAGTACATAAATTCCGCCCGTAATTGCCATAAGGGCAAGGGCAATGTTCCTGAACATTACATCTTTCCATAAAAAGCCTGCAAGTGTAAAGGCAAATAAGCCTAAAAAGACTATTGCAAGACTAATAAGAACAGCAGAAGTATTGTTCTTAAGCAGGTCGCTGTATAAGGTATCCTTGTTACCGACTGTAAGGTTATCAAGAGTGTACCCAATGGGATCGAAACCGGCAAAAACAGTATATGGATTAGAAATCGATAATTCAATTTCTGCATTGTTGGGAATTTCATCAGCCGATATGTAAGATATAGAATTACCCGGTGTTATTGTTGAAGTTCCCGTATCATAATGATTTGTAGCTACAACTTTTCCGTCAGCCTTAAGCTCAACCCATACATCGCACATTGAAATAATTAAATGCTGATTTTTCGGAATATCCTGCGATAGCTTTCCTCTGAAGGTCACTGTTTCGTAATTATCATTAATAAAGTCGTTGCTTGACTGAATTTTATTCCAGCTTTCGCCGTCCGTACTGTATTCTCCGATAATCGAAACCTTTTTAGATTCTGTATCGACTGATACCGTCTGATAATTAACGGCAGTCCATACAAATAAGAAAGCAAACAAAAGCAATACACCGATTGTACCTGTGAGAATAAAAGCCTTTGTATTTTTCTTCAATGCTTATCACCTCTCAAAAATAATAGTCAGAATATTCAGTCCGTCTTTGTTTGAATAATCAATTCTGCTTGCAGTTTTTTTGACAATATATATTCCCATACCGCCCTCTACTCTTTCATCGGCAGAAAGAGTAGTATCAGGACTTTCTGCAATTAATGGATTATACGCTTTTCCGTTATCGGTAAAAGTAAGAACAACTTCTCTATCGCTCTTGCGAAGGCTTACTTTTGCATATGTAGCACCGCTGTAATTAATGATGTTTGAATACATTTCATCTGTTACAAGCTTAATTTTATTAGAAATGGATTTATCAAGTAAATGTTCTTTTATTCTATTGTCAATAAAATTATAAACCGTATTCATAGAATTTCCATCAGGCAGAACTTCAATAGAATTATTCGATGAAAGAAAATTCAATTTTACCGCAAGCATTGTAATATCGTCAAATTGCATAGCGTTGCCGACAAACCTGTCAACATCACCCTTTATTTTATCGCAAAGCTGTTTAACAGAAAGACAATCATTTTCGTTGATACATTCAAGCAATCTTTCCTCGCCAAACAATTCGTTAATGGCGTTTGAAGCCTCTGTAACGCCGTCGGTATAGAGGAAAATTTCATCTCCGGGTGAAAGCTGAATTTCACACGCCTTGTATTTTATATTCTCCATTCCTGCAAGGAAAAAATTCGGCTTTGAACATAGATATTCAAAATATTTTCCGTTGCGCTTAATAAGCGGAGGGTTATGTCCTGCGTTGACATATTTCAGCAATCCCGTATTAAGGTCAAGTATTCCAAGCCAGGCAGTAACAAACATTCCTGCCTCATTATTTTCGCAAAGCTTATTGTTTGCCTGTGTAAAAGCATCAGAAGGGCTTATGCCGCTTTCAACAAGACTTTTGATAAGAGTCTTTGCTGTCATCATAAACATTGCGGCCGGAATACCCTTGTCCGAAACATCTGCAATCAGAAAAGAAAGCTTATCCTCACCGAGTAAATAGAAGTCGTAAAAATCTCCTCCAACCTCTTTAGCCGTATTCATTTGAGCATAAATATCAAAATCGTTTCTGTTAGGATATGGCGGAAACACAGAGGGCAGGGCAGAGTGCTGAATCTGACTTGCAAATTCAAGCTCTTTGTCAATGCGTTCATCTGCTTCTTTGATATATCGTTTCAGCGTATCAACAGTTGAATTTATATCATCAGACAGAACAGCAAACTCCTCGTTTGAGCGTACATTTACTTTTTCATTCAGGTCACCGTCTGTAATTTTCGCAAGTGAATTATTAATTTTATCAATATTCTTAACAAAAACTTTTTTTATCAGGAAAAATATAGCAACAAACAAAGAAGAAAAAACAATAATCTCAATAAATATTGTAATATACATAGAGATTTTTCTGGAATGCAATGCTTCTTCTTCTGTAATTGAAGCGATGATATAAAAATCACCTTCATCTGAAAAAATACAAAATGATTCTTTTCCGTGTACCTTTGCAGTGAAAAGCTCTTTTTCCTTATCTGAAATGTTATTTATGTCAATACCGTTTTCTACAATATTTTCTCCCGTATGACCGTCCCTGTCACTGAGGATTATTCCGTTTTTATCGCTTATAATTATACAGCCGGTTTCTCCGATGTGCCAGTCTAAGGCGAGGTTTGATATGCTGTCATCTATATTATTATAGCTTTTATACTTATTTTTGATTGAATTCTGAGCATCGCAGACATTAACAACTAAAAGATATTCCACATTTGTTATTGCTAATTGATTTTCCACTGCAAATAAAAATGAACTTGTTACCCAAAAAGCAATCAGCACACATATCAGAAGCCTGGAACGAAAGGTATATTCTATCTTTCTGGCTTTTTTTCTGTTAATTAATTTTTTGTTATCAATAAATGAAACAGACAGAATTGAAAGCATTACGGTTATTCCGTTGCCTAAGGTCATTGGTAATGTACAAGCCTGAATGTATGTAAAAGCATCATAAATATTTGACATATTTGTAAAATAGATTAGCAGCATATGAAAAACCTCAGTAGCTGTCCCGATTAACAATCCGTGAAATAAAGACGGAAGCTTA
The DNA here is from genome assembly GCA_051880895.1 of Ruminococcus sp. Classification (GTDB taxonomy): domain Bacteria; phylum Bacillota; class Clostridia; order Oscillospirales; family Acutalibacteraceae; genus Ruminococcoides. The sequence continues at coordinate 3,654 of JBJEOV010000060.1, forward strand.
CTGTCAAATATGAATTTTCTCATAACAGCGGCAAAAAATCCTGCACATAAAGTAGCCAAAGAGCAGGCAAGCTGAGTGCTTTGACCGATTCCCAGGAATGATGCAAAAAATCTTTCAACGCCTCCGATTATGCCGGCGATTATGCCGGCAGGACCGCCAAAGATTAATCCTGCCGATAGAGGCGAAGCGTCACGGACATTGATTGCCGCTCCATCTGTTTCTACACCTATATGAGTAGAAATTACAGCAAGCAATCCAAAAGCCACGCCGACGATAATCTGTTTTTGCCAATATGAAATTTTGTGAAAGCTCGTTTTCTTATCCGCAAGACAAAAAACTACCGACAGCAAAATCGGCAAAATTGATGAAACAATTAAATTAATAACTGATACTAACATTCCATTCACCTGAAAAGCAATATGATTATTATAACTATACAATATCAACTGCAACAAAAGTGCAACAAAATTATATGAAAATAAGATTTTTTTAGTTTTTTTGAAAAAATCATTGATTTTGTTGCACTTTTGTTGCACTGCATATCTTATAATTGATTATACAATATAACAAATTACTTAACAAGACCGATTTGTCAGTATTTTGTCAGTATTTTCGTTTTATAATTATGTTAGAATGTTTTATAATATTATAAGATTTTATTGAATGGATTTAAAAATTATGTTATAATTAAACAAAATATATTCTTTGGAGGAATTATTATGCAAATAAAAACTGATGTTAGCAACAATAAACTTGTAATTACATTAAGCGGAAGGCTTGATACAATTACATCACCTCAGTTTGAGGAGGAGATCAGTCATATTTCACTTGATGAAATTGAAATAATCATTCTTGACATTAAAGAACTTGAATACATTTCAAGCGCAGGACTTCGCCTTATTCTTAAAATACATAAGAAAATGTCTGCAAAGGGCGGAGTGCTTAAGCTTATTAATGTAAACGAAATGATTTCGGAAGTTTTTTATATGACCGGTATGTCCGATTTTCTTGATATAGAAAAAGAGTAAAGCAAAATTAAAGTCAGTGACTGTTATTATTATCAGAACTTTATTATGTGACTAAGAAAGTGAGTGATTTTTATGAATACAATTATTAATCTTTTAAGAGAAGCCTTTGAAAAATATACAGACAATATCGCATTTATCGATCAAAGCGGAAGCCGCAGTATTACTTACGGACAGCTTGATGAGTTAAGCAGTAAAATTGCGTCAGGTTTAATAGAAAAGGGTTGCAAAAAAGGTGATATTATCCCTGTGCTAATGCCAAGATGCACAGAATACATTGCAGCTGAAATCGGAATTATGAAAGCCGGATGTGCTTTTGCACCTTTAATTACCGACTATCCTGAGGACAGAATAGAGTATATTAAAAATGAATGTAAAAGCAATTTCGTTGTTGATAAGACTTTTGTTGATGAATGTTCAGATAAAATACCGTTTGAAGGAAAAACAGAGCTTTGTGAAAACGATGCAAGCGTTGTGATTTACACATCAGGCTCAACAGGAAAACCAAAGGGTATTGTTCATTCACATAAATCACTTTATTACAGTATATTAAGACAGCTTGATGTTGAACAGACTGATAGTAACGACCGTTGCTTAAGCACCATTACTCACAGCTTTTCGGTATCTCTGCCCGAAAACTATGTGCCGCTTGTTGCAGGTGCTGCCATTGTTATGCTTAATGACGAGGAAAGAAAAGATGTTCGCTTCCTTGAAAATGCGATTTCACGGTATGGCATAACAAACGCATATATATCTCCTGCTATGCTGGGTGTTTATAAGAATAAAAGTAAAACACTTAAGCTTGTAAAAACTGTCGGCGAAAGACTTTGCAATCAATACAGCGAAGAATATAGAATTATTAATATTTACGGCGCAAGTGAAACATTGCTTGTGCTTGCGTTTAATGTTGACAAAAGCTATGAGAATACTCCGATAGGAAAGCCTGTAAGCGGTATCAGTGCTTATATTCTTGACGATAACGGCAATCAGGTTAAGGACGGGGAAGAGGGCGAGCTGTGCGTTGCCGGTGCAATATCAGACGGCTACCTTAATCTTCCCGAGCAAACAGCAAAGGCATATCAGCCTAATCCTTTTTCAACCGGTGATGAAGACAAAATACTTTTCCATACAAACGACATTGTAAAACGCCTTGAAAACGGAAATATTGTTTATGTAAACAGAAAAGATTGGATGGTTAAAATAAACGGTCAGAGAGTAGAGGTGGGAGAAATTGAAATCTGCTCTCAGAATGTAGCAGGAGTGGAAAGAGCCGTTGTAAAAGCATTTGAAAATGAATACGGTCAGACTTTTCTTGCTGAATATTTCAAAGGCGACGGCGTAACGGCTGATGATATAAAAAGGCATCTTCATACAGTTCTGCCTGAATATATGATTCCGCTTTTCTTTGTAAAGGTGGATGAATTTCCTCTTAATGCAAACGGAAAAATCAACAGACTTGCGCTTGTAAAGCCTGTTGCCTCGATGTTCAGAAAAGATTATGCAGCACCCGAAAATGAAACACAAAAGCTCCTGTGCGAGAAATTTGAAGAGGTTTTAAAATGTGGCAAGGTCGGCATAAAGGACAACTTTTTTGAATTGGGAGGCGATTCAATAAAGGTAATCAAGCTTCAGAATAGCTGCAATGTTTCAAAGCTCACTTCAAAAATGATTTTCAGCGGCAAAACACCTGAAAATATAGCAAGGCTTATTGACAGCGCAGCAGATGAGGAAGCCTATCCTGTTCTTCCTGATTATCCGATAACACAAACTCAGAACGGAATTTTTGTTGAATGTGCCGCAAATCCGGGGACTACAATTTATAATGTTCCCTGTCTTTTCAAGCTGGGAGATAATGTCGATGTAAATAAGCTCAAAAAAGCAGTTGAGAACACTATTAATGCACACCCATACATAAAAACAAAGCTGTTTATTAACAAAGACGGCGAAATACGGGCTAAAAGAAATGATGAAGAAAAAGCAGAGGTTGAAGTAGCAAAATGCGCTCAGCTTCCGAAGGACGAAGAGCTTGTTATACCTTTCACTTTGCTTGACAGTAATTTGTACAGAGCTTATATATATAAAACAGAAGGCGGCAACTATCTTTTCCTTGATTTGCATCATATCATTTCAGACGGCACTTCATTTGCTGTTATCATTCAGGACATCAACAGCTTTTATGACGGTGAGGCAGTTGAGGCTGAAAGCTACACAGGCTTTGAAGCCGCACTTGATGAGGAAAAGGCACGCAAAACCGATGCCTACACAAAGGCAAAGGAATATTACGATTCAATTTTCAGCGGCAGTGACACCGAGTTTTTACCTGTCAAGGATAAAAATGAGCCAAAACCTGCTGTCGGCAAGCTTGAGCTTGAATGTGATTTTTCTGTTGAAAGCATTAAAAAATATTGTGACGACAACAATATAACTCTTAATGCATTTTTCAACGGTGTATTCGGCTTTGTGCTTTCAAAGTATAATTACAAGGACGAGGCACTCTTCACCACTGTCTATAACGGCAGAAACGATTCACGACTTTCAAGAGCCGTTACAATGCTTGTAAAAACATTCCCTGTTCATTGCAATACTGACGGTGAGCAGAAGATTTCAGACTTATTGCTTGATACAAAAAATCAGCTTATGGAAAGTATGTCCAATGATATTTATTCTTTTGCGGAAATATCAAGAGCATACGACATAAAGCCTGATATTATGTTTGTGTATCAGGGCGATAATTTTGAATTTGACCGAGTAGGCGGAGAAAAGGCAGAGAATATACCGCTGACTCTCAATGCGGCAAAAGCACCGATTTCAGTAAATGTATTTATTAGAAATAATAGGTTTGTGCTTGTGTCTGATTATCGCAGTGATATGTACAGCAATAATGCAATTTCCGGTATGCTGGAGTGTATAGGTGCGACAGCAGTGGAATTTTTGAATAAGACATATCTTAAAGAAGTTTCAATGCTTTCAGAAAAATCCAAGGAGATTTTAAACAGCTTTAACGATACGGATGTACCGATTGAACAGACAACCTGCAACAAGCTGTTTGAAAAACAGGCGGCTGAAAATCCCGATAAGACTGCTGTTATTGCAAATAAAACAAGCCTTACATATAAAGAGCTTAACGAAAATGCAAACAGAATTGCACATTCACTGATTGAAAGCGGAGTAAAGCCTGATGATATGGTGGGTGTAATGATGCCCAGAACCGTATATGCTTATGCCGCAAGACAGGGCGTATTAAAGGCAGGCGGAGCGTTTATGCCGCTTGACCCTAAATATCCCGATGACAGAATTTCATATATTTTTGACGATTCAAAATCAAAGCTTGTTGTTACAACTGAGCAGATAGCAAATGAAAGAAAAGCACTTTTTGAGAAATGCGGTGTAGCAGTACTGACTCTTGAAGAAATGCTGAAATCGGATAAAATTGATAATCTTGATGTAGAAATATCTCCGAGCAATCTTTGCTACTGCATTTATACCTCAGGCTCAACAGGAAAGCCAAAGGGTGTAATGATTGAGCATCACTCTCTTGTAAACTTTGTTGATTACAACAGGACAAATGTGCAGTCCTGCGAATTTTGTGATAATATGACCGTGTCGCTTGCGCTTGCCGCACTGACCTTTGATGTTTCGGTGCTTGAAGAGTCGCTCCCTCTGTATCACGGCACAACAGTTGCAATGGCAAACGAGGATGAAATAAACAACCCTGTGCTGCTTGCTCAGATGCTCATTGAAAATAAGGTAGATGTAATGAAATGCACACCGTCCTATATGAACAATATGCTTGATGTGCCGCAGGTTGTCGAAGCCTTAAAGAATATGAAGGCTATTGATATAGGCGCCGAGGCTTTTCCTGCTCCGCTTTATGACAAGATGCGCAAAGCAGGCATTACGGCAAAAATCCATAACGGCTACGGCCCGACCGAGGCAACCATTACAACCTCTATTGATGTTGTTGAAAGCAGTAACATTACAATCGGCAAGCCGCTATGCAACACAAAGGTGTATATGCTTGATAAGCACGGAAATATCCTGCCTCCTTATGTTCCGGGTGAGCTGACTGTATTAGGCGAGTGCGTCGGCAGAGGATATGTAGGAAAGGAGGAGCTTACAAGGGATAAATTTATCACATTTGAAAATCTACCTGCATATAAAAGCGGCGACCTTTCGTTCTGGGGATATGACGGAAAAATTCATTTTATGGGCAGAATGGATAATCAGGTTAAGCTCAGAGGTTTAAGAGTCGAGCTTGACGAAATTGAAAATGTTATGAACGATTATCTTGCTGTTCTTCGCAGTGTGGTGCTTGTCAAGGAAAATCCGCAGGCAGGTCAGTTCCTTTGCGGCTACTTCACAGCATCAGAAAAAGTCGATAAGGAAAGCCTTACCGAGCATATGAAGCGTTCGCTTACCCATTATATGATTCCGAGCGTACTCATTCAGCTTGATGCCTTACCGCTCACAAACAACGGTAAGGTTGATAAAAAAGCTCTGCCTGAGCCTGAGCTTACTGTTGAGAAAAAAGAATATATCGCTCCGAAGAACGACCTTCAGAAAAAGCTTTGCGATATGTTTGCAGCTGCTCTCGGAGCAGATAATGTGGGCATTGATGAAAACTTCTTTGAAATCGGCGGAACATCGCTTTCTGCATCAAAAATTGCAATGCGTGCAATGACCGAGGATTTGCCGATAGCATACGGAGATATATTTGATAATCCTACCGTTGAAATGCTTGAACAGCATATTCTTAAGCAACAAGGTAAATCACCACAAGCCGAGGAAAAGCAGGAAGAAATTGTGCTTGAGGGCGTTGACCGGGCATTGCAGTACAATACTCCGAAATTTGTTGACGAGGTAGAATATACCGATATCGGAAATGTTCTGTTGACAGGTTCAACAGGCTTTCTCGGTATTCATATACTTAAAGAGATTATTAAGCACACCGATTCTATAGTCTATTGCTTAATCAGAAAAGGCAAATCAAACAGCATTGAGTCGAGGCTTAAGTCGATGCTTGTATATTATTTCAGTGACGCAATGGATGAATTGTTCGGTAAAAGAATTATCCCGATTGAGGGAGATATTACCGATAAAGATGTTGTTATGTCACTTGAAAAGTACGATTTCAAGACGGTAATTAACTGTGCCGCTTGTGTAAAGCATTTTACAAATGATGATACACTTGAAAGAATCAATGTTAGCGGCGTGGAAAACCTTATTTCTATGTGTGTTAAGACAGGCAGACGGCTTGTTCAGATTTCAACAACAAGTGTAGCAGGCGTTAATGTAAACAGACAATTCCCGCCCGAAAAGAAAATCCACGAGAATGAGCTTTACTTCGGTCAGGATTTGTCAAACAAATATGTTGACACAAAATTCCGTGCCGAAAAAGCAGTGCTTGAGGCTGTTGCAAACAATAACCTTGACGGCAAGATTATCAGAGTTGGCAATCTTATGAGCCGTCACAGTGACGGTGAATTTCAGGTCAATGCAAATACCAACGGTTTTATGAGATTTCTGCGTGCCTATGCAACAATCGGCAAATTCCCTGTTTCAAGAATGGACGAAGCTGTTGAGTTTTCGCCGATTGACTATACAGCCGCCGCAGTAATGTGCCTTGCAGGTACTAACAGCAAATTTACCGTGTTTCAGGCGTGCAACGGTCACTATATTGAAATGGGTGATGTTATTGATTTGCTTAACAAATGCGGAATAAAAATTGATGTTGTAAGTTCTGAGAAATTTATCGAGTCGCTTAACACCGTGTTAAAGGATGAAAAGAAAAATATGCTTATTTCGGGACTCATCTCATACGCAACCTCTGACAGCGACAGAACCGAGGAGTTTATTGGCTACGATAATTCCTTTACAACAAAGGCTCTTTACAGGCTCGGCTTCAAGTGGCCTATTATCAATGAGAAATATCTCGCAAACGCATTGAACGCACTTGCAACATTAGGTTTTTTTGACGGAAGTCTTGTGTGATACGGCAAGAAATGATTATCTGATTAGAAAAGCTTATAAGTAAATCTACACAAAGCAATCGAGTAGGAGGCTACCCGCTATTTAAAAAACTGTTTGCATATCTTGCTTGCATATTTTCCGCCAGCTTGCCAAAAAAATCCTCAAAAATAATGCGTCAGCATTACTGCGGTTTGTTTGTGCAATCTGACAAAAAACCTGACTTCGAAATATGCAAAAACGATTTAATCAGTGTTTCCTTAAAAAAGAAACAAGCTGTGCCAATGTAGTGATTTATGAGCAAATATGATTTCCAGCGGAAATATGCAGCTAATTAATTCTTGCAAATAAACCGGTAATGTGATATCATTATGGCAGGAAGTGATTTTATGGATAAGGAATTAATTAACAGAATAAATGAGCTTGCAAAAAAGAAAAAAACTCTCGGGCTTAACGCCGAGGAGCAGGCAGAGCAGAAACAGCTTTATGCAGTCTATCTTGCAGAAATCAGAGCGCAGTTTGACAGCACTCTCGATAATGTAAGCATTAAACAGGAGGACGGCTCGGTAGTTCCGTTCAAATCTGCCGCAAAAAAGAAGAAAGAGATATAAAAAATCCGAATAATTTCAGCAAAAGCAACAGGGTTGATTCATTTTTACGAATCAACCCTGTTTTTGGTAAATTAAAATTAATCGTCAAGACAGTTGTCCAGTCTTTCAATTATATTCTGCTTGTCCATATGCTGACCGATGAATACAAGCTTGATTTCACGGTCGCCGTATTTTTCGTCCCAATGCTCTTCAATATCGGGATATTCCTTAAAGTATTTTTTCTGCTCGCTCTTTGGGAATGCGGCAAGCCACTTGCCGTTTTCCGTAGCAGTAATCTGCACGCCTGCCTGCTCAAATACATAGAGGTAATCCCTCTTGTCTTTGTCCGAGAACCAGAGAATACCCTTTGCACGGACTACGCCCTTTGGCCAGTTGTTCACAAATTCCTGCAGCTTTCCCTGATTGAACGGACGGCGGCTGTGATATACGAATGTACCGATTCCGTACTCCTCTTCATCGTCGCCGTGGTGGTGATGATGACAGCAATGACCATGCTCGTGATCACAGTGTGAATGATCTTCTTCGTCGTGATGGTGGTGTTCGTGTTCGTCCTCGCCGTGGTGGTGATGGTGTTCGTGTTCATCTTCGTCATCGTGGTGATGATGCTCGTGTTCATCATCGTGATGTCCGTTTCTTTCGTCCTCGTCCTTGTCGTAAGCCTGAGCCCAACCGGCTGAACCTGCGGTTTCCTCGAAATTGTAGAGATTTGTATTGAGAATATCGCCTACACTTACCTTACCGTAATTTGCCTCAATGATTTTTGCCTTTGGCTGGAGAGTTTTTATCATAGCCTTAACTCTGCCGAGCTGCTCCTCATTTACCATATCTACCTTGTTGAGAATAATTGTTGAGCAAAATTCAATCTGCTGAATAACAAGGTTTTCAATGTCTTCTTCATCAACATCATCCTTGAGAAGATTGTCGCCGCAGCCGAATTCTGTAGCCATTCTGAGTGCGTCAACAACGGTTACAATATTGTCAAGACGGCAGATAGCAGGAGTACCCTCCTCTTCGTCACCCTCAAGCACAGCAATCGACTGGGCAATAGGGAGCGGCTCGCAGATACCGCTTGCCTCTATAAGAATGTAGTCAAATTTTCCGGACTTTACAAGCTCTGCAATCTGATTGATAAGGTCAACCTTGAGCGTACAGCAGATACAGCCGTTTGAAAGAGGAACAAGATTATCGTCCTTCTGAGTAACAACGCCCGATTTCTGTATAAGCTCGGCGTCAATGTTGACCTCGCCGATATCGTTTACGATAACAGCGCATTTGTAGCCCTCCTGATTGCCGAGAATATGATTTATCAGTGTAGTTTTGCCTGAACCAAGATAGCCTGTAAGCAGTGTTACAGGAATAGGAAGCTTTGGCTTAGCCATATATGTCATTTCCTTTCAAGAATATTTTTCTACGAATGGAATAATAGCACAACCGACTTACTTTGTCAAGTATCCGAGGGTTAGTTGACACTAATTATTATACTTTAATTACTTATAAGGAAAAAAGGAGAGAGGGAAAGCCTCTCTCCGGATGAGTAATTATATATTAGGGAAACACTGATTAAATCGTTTGTGCATATTGCGCCGTCAGATTTTTTGTCAGGTTGCACAAACAAACCGCAGTAATGCTGTCGCATTACGAGGATTTTTTGGGCAAGCTGGCGGAAAATATGCAAGCAAGATGTGCAAACAGCTTTCAGCGTGATTTATTCAGCGTTTCCTTAGTTTTCGGGAACATTCGGAAGTCCGTCAAAGCCTTTCTGAAGCTCCTCATCAGTCGGAATGTAGTCGCTCATTTCGCCGTCGTTAAACCTCTGATAAGCAACCATATCAAAATAGCCTGTACCGGTAAGACCGAAGAGAATAGTTTTTTCTTCGCCTGTTTCCTTGCACTTGAGAGCCTCGTCAATAGCAACTCTGATTGCGTGACTGCTTTCGGGAGCAGGGAGAATACCCTCAACTCTTGCAAACTGCTCTGCTGCGGCGAATACCGATGTCTGCTCAACAGAGGTTGCCTCCATAAGACCGTCGTGGTAAAGCTGAGAAAGCGTACTGCTCATTCCGTGGTAACGAAGTCCGCCTGCGTGGTTAGCTGACGGAATAAATCCGCTGCCGAGTGTGTACATCTTTGCAAGAGGGCAGACCTTGCCTGTATCGCAGAAGTCATAAGCAAACTTACCTCTTGTAAAGCTTGGACAGGACGCAGGCTCAACAGCGATAATTCTGTAGTCAGCCTCACCTCTGAGCTTTTCGCCTACAAACGGAGAAATAAGTCCGCCGAGGTTAGAGCCGCCGCCTGCACAGCCGATGATAATGTCAGGCTTTACATTGTATTTGTCAAGAGCCTTCTTAGCCTCAAGACCGATAACAGACTGGTGAAGAAGTACCTGATTGAGCACGCTGCCGAGTACATAGCGGTAGCCCTCGGTAGTAGTAGCAGCCTCTACAGCCTCGGAAATAGCACAGCCAAGACTGCCTGTTGTGCCGGGGTGCTCTTCAAGAATCTTTCTGCCAACAGCAGTTTCAGTTGACGGAGAAGGTGTAACGCTTGCGCCGTAGGTTCTCATAACCTCTCTTCTGAAAGGCTTTTGCTCATATGATACCTTTACCATATAGACCTTACAGTCAAGTCCGAAGTATGAGCAAGCCATAGAAAGGGCAGTACCCCACTGACCTGCGCCTGTTTCGGTTGTAACGCCCTTAAGTCCCTGCTTTTTAGCATAATATGCCTGAGCAATGGCAGAGTTAAGCTTGTGACTTCCGCTTGTGTTGTTGCCCTCAAACTTATAGTAGATTTTTGCGGGAGTATCAAGAGCCTTTTCAAGAAAATAGGCTCTTATAAGCGGTGACGGGCGGTACATTTTATAGAAATCCTGAATTTCCTGAGGAATATCAATGTATGCGTCTGTATCGTTAAGCTCCTGCGCTACAAGCTCCTTGCAGAACACAGGGTAAAGGTCCTCTGCCGTCATAGGCTTTAATGTAGCCGGATTAAGAAGCGGAGCAGGCTTGTTTTTCATATCTGCACGAACATTATACCATTGTGTAGGTATTTCGCTTTCGTCAAGATAAATTTTATAAGGTATCTTTGTATTTTCCATTGGTTTCAGCCTCCTGAATTTAAGCATTTATCACATTATAACATATTATTCCCCGCTTGTCACCACATTTTATAGAAAATATTATTTCATTACATAATTAAAATAATAATTTACGGGCATTTTACAAATAAGCAGTTAATAGCTTTACAAAAATTAACTAAACTATGTTCGTACTCAGAAGAAGTACGATAATTAATTTGAGGAGATTATATTTATGAAAAAAACAAGTACGAAATTAATATCGGTTTTAGCAGCAGGCGTAATTATGGCAAGTGCATTTGCAGGCTGCGGCGGCAGTTCTTCATCAACAGCATCAAACGGTGAGTCAGGCAATGCAGGCTCAAGCGCAGCTTCAGCAGCTGTTTCAGGTGCAGGTTCTTTTGATGCAAGCAAGACTCTTTCTGTTATCACAAGAGAGCAGGGCTCAGGTACCCGTGACGCTTTCGTTGAGCTTACAGGCGTTCTTGTTAAGGACGGTGACACAAAGAAGGACACAACCAGAACAGACGCAGTTACAGTAAACGGCACAGAGGCTGTTATTACTAATGTAAAGGGTAATGAAGCAGCAATCGGTTATATTTCACTCGGTTCACTCAACGACAGCGTTAAGGCACTCAAGATTGAAGATGTTGACGCAACAGCAGAAAATGTAAAGAGCGGCGAATACAAAATCAGCCGTCCGTTCAACATTGCCTACAAGGGTGAGCTCAGCGGTCTTGCAAAGGACTTTGTAGATTACATTTTAAGCTCAGACGGTCAGGCAGTAGTTTCCAAGGAAGGCTATGTAGCAGTTTCAGAGAATGCAGCTTATGCCGGAACAAAGCCGGAGGGCAAAATCACAGTTGCTGGTTCATCTTCGGTATCTCCTGTAATGGAAAAGCTTATTGAGGCTTACAAGCAGGTAAATACAAAGGCAGACATTGAGCTTCAGACATCTGACTCTTCAGCAGGTATGCAGTCGGCTATTGACGGTACATGCGACATCGGTATGGCATCAAGAGAGCTTAAGGACACAGAAAAGGAGCTTACTTCAACAGCAATCGCTAAGGACGGTATCGCAGTAATCGTAAACACCGGCAATACTACAGAGAATCTCACAATGGATCAGGTAAAGGCTATCTACACCGGTGAAGCTAAGGTTTGGAGCGATATAACTAAATGAGATTAAGCAATATTAAAGAAAGGGCTATGCAGGGAGTTTTCTTCCTGACAGCCCTTGCCAGCATAGCGGCAGTTGTGCTTATTTGTATTTTCCTTTTCTGGAACGGTGTTCCCGCTATGGCAGAAATAGGATTTTTTGATTTTATAGGCGGTACGGAATGGGCGCCGACAAATGTTCCGGCAAGCTACGGAATATTTACAATGATTATCGGCAGTATTTATGTTACCGCTGGCGCAGTTGTAATCGGTGTGCCGATTGGCATTTTAACGGCAGTTTTTCTTGCTCGCTTTTGTCCTGCACCATTGTATAAAGTTTTAAAGCCTGCTACTGAATTGCTTGCAGGTATTCCGTCAATCGTTTACGGCTTTTTCGGACTTATGGTAATCGTACCGTTTATCCGTGATAATTTCGGCGGCGACGGCTCAAGTCTGCTTGCAGCGTCAATAGTGCTTGGCATAATGATTTTACCGACAATTATCGGTGTGTCCGAGTCGGCAATCAGAGCCGTACCCGAGAGCTATTACGAGGGTGCGCTTGCACTCGGAGCAACAAGGGAAAGAAGTGTGTTCAAAACAATTCTTCCTGCCTCAAAATCAGGTATTCTTGCAGGAGTTGTACTCGGCATAGGCAGAGCTATAGGCGAAACTATGGCTGTAATTCTGATTGCAGGTAATCAGGTACAGATTCCGACCTCGCTCACAGAAGGCGTAAGAACGCTCACCGCAAACATCGTGCTTGAAATGGGTTATTCAACGGGACTTCACAGACAGTCGCTCATAGCTACAGGCGTGGTTCTGTTTGTATTCATATTGCTTATTACCCTCTCAATGCAGGCAATAAAGAGCAGGAGTGAAAAGAATGGCTGATAATAATGAAATAAAGGCAATCAATAAAACGGGGTTTGTTCAAAGGCTCAGAGAGTACAAAAGAAAACCTCTTTCACTTGTATTGCTTATTCTTGTTGTACTTGCAGCGGCATTTTCGGTTCTTGCTCTTGTGTTTTTAATTGTATATATTCTTGTAATGGGTATTCCGCACATTACTCCTGATTTATTCGCCTGGGAATACAACAGTGAAAATGTATCCTGTATGCCTGCAATTATCAATACGATAGTGGTAACCCTGCTTACTCTTTTAATTGCTGTACCGTTCGGCATAGGCGCTGCAATTTACCTTGCCGAATATGCCAAGAGGGGCAACAAGCTTGTAAAGCTTATAAGAACTATGGCAGAAACCCTTTCGGGTATTCCGTCAATCGTTTACGGCTTGTTTGGTATGCTGTTTTTTGTTACAACTCTACAGTGGCGGCTTTCTCTTCTTGCAGGCTCTTTTACACTTGCAATAATGGTGCTGCCTACAATTATGAGAACAACAGAAGAGGCACTGCTTTCTGTTCCCGATTCCTATCGTGAGGGCAGCTACGGACTCGGCGCAGGCAAGCTCAGAACTATTATCAAAATAATTCTTCCGAGTGCAATGCCCGGTATTCTTGCAGGTATAATTCTTTCGGTAGGCAGAATAGTCGGCGAAACAGCGGCACTCTTATATACGGCAGGCTCAGCCTCAGGTCTTGCAAACGGACTTATGTCCTCGGGCAGAACTCTGGCTATTCATATGTATGTGCTTGCAAACGAGGGATTACACACGGATCAGGCTTGGGCAACGGCAGTTGTACTGCTTGTGCTTGTACTTTTAATCAACACGCTTTCGGCATTCATAGCCAAAAAGCTTACAAGTAAAAATTAAGGAACCACTGAATAAATCACGCTGAAAGCTGTTTGCACATCTTGCTTGCATATTTTCCGCCAGGTCGCCAAAAAATCCTCGTAATGCGTCAGCATTACTGCGGTTTATTTGTACAACCTGACAAAAAATCTGACTGCGCAATATGTACAAACGATTTAGTCAGTGCTTCCTAAGTAACGGTGGAATAAAATAATGGATAAATTTACTATAAAGGATATGAACCTTTATTACGGAAAATTTCACGCATTGAAGTCCGTAAGCTTTAATATGGAGTCAAACCGTATTACAGCTTTTATCGGTCCGTCGGGCTGCGGTAAATCTACGCTTTTAAAGTCACTTAACAGAATGAATGATCTTGTAGAGGGCTGTAAGATAACGGGCGATATCCGCCTTGACGGAGAGGATATTTACGGAAAAAATATGGATGTCAATGTCCTCAGAAAAAGAGTCGGTATGGTGTTTCAGAAGGCAAATCCGTTTCCTATGAGCGTGTATGACAACATTGCCTTCGGACCGAGAACTCACGGAATAAGAAGCAAGCGAGAGCTTGACGAGATAGTTGAGCAGTCGCTTAAGGATGCGGCTATCTGGGATGAGCTTAAGGACAGACTCAAAAAGAGTGCGCTCGGACTTTCGGGCGGTCAGCAGCAGCGTCTTTGCATAGCAAGAGCACTTGCAGTAAAGCCCGAGGTTTTACTTATGGACGAGGCAACCTCGGCTCTTGATCCTATTTCTACAGGCAAAATTGAAGAGCTTTGCTTAAAGCTCAAGGATAAATACACCATTATTATGGTTACACATAATATGCAGCAGGCAATGAGAATTGCTGATAACACAGCGTTTTTCCTGCTTGGCGAAATGATTGAATGCACTGATACTGCTGCCTTGTTTTCTACTCCGAAGGATAAGCGTACAGAGGAATACATTACGGGAAGGTTCGGCTGATGAGAGAATATTTTGATTTGGAATTAAAGTCACTCAACGATAAGCTTATTGAAATGGGCGCATTGGTTGAGGGAGCTATTAAAAACACAATAAGCATTATTACAAACGGAGATTACGATAAGCTTGAAACTGCAAGAGTTATTGAGGAAAAAATCAATAAAATGGATAGAGTTATTCAGAATTACTGTCTGAATCTTCTTCTTTTGCAGTCGCCTGTTGCAGGTGATTTAAGAACTGTATCGGCAACCCTCAAGATGATTACCGACCTTGAAAGAATAGGTGACCAGGCTATTGATATTGCGGAAATGTCGATTTACCTCAAGGATTGTGAAAATCTGTATTCAATGACGCACCTTTCCGAAATGGCAGAGCGTTCATCAAATATGGTTACCACTGCGATTGACGCCTTTGTAAGAAAGGATTTAAAGCTTGCAATGACTGTAGCAACTATGGATGACGCTATTGACGATTTGTTCAACAAGGTTAAGGAAGAGGTTGTAGAAATCATCAAAACAAATAAGGAGCTTGATCAGCAGGCTATAGATATTATGCTTATTGCAAAATATTTTGAAAAAATAGGCGACCACGCAGAAAATATCGGCGAATGGGTAGTTTTTGCAATTACGGGTAAAATCGAAAAGGCTCAATAGTACCAATAGTACCTGAGAAGTTTGTTGTTGCAAAATAGTGCGGTTGTGATATAATTAGGTTTGAGGAAATTGGTATTTCCTTAAATTTTTGTCGGGGAGTTAGAATTATATGTTAATTTATATTGTAGAAGACGATACAGATATCAGAGAGCTTGAAACCTATGCTCTGAAAAACAGCGGCTACGAGGTGAAAAGCTTTGGAGAAAGCAAAAGCTTTTTTAAGGCTTGCGCAGAGGTAAAGCCGCAGCTTGTTATTCTTGATGTAATGCTCCCCGATTTTGACGGACTTTCTGTGCTTGAAAAGCTGAGAAAGGATAAAACAACAAAAAGCATACCCGTAATTCTTGTTACAGCCAAGTCAAGCGAGATGGATAAGGTAAGAGGTCTTGATATGGGTGCAGACGATTATCTTACAAAGCCGTTCTCGGTGCTTGAGCTGATTTCAAGAGTACGGGCAATCCTGAGGCGCTGTACCGTAGAGGAAAAGCCTGAAACAGTAGAGCTTGGCGGAATCGTGCTTGACGATTCAAAGCATATTGTAACTTCAAACGGCGAGCAATGCAGCCTTACCTACAAGGAATACGAACTGCTTAAATATCTGCTCAACAACAAGGGTATGGCGCTCACAAGGGAGAATATCATTATAAATGTATGGGGCTACGACTTTGAGGGTGAAAGCCGTACTGTAGATATGCACATTACAACCTTAAGACAAAAGCTCGGCGAATGCGGTAATCTTATAAAGACCGTGCGCAATGTCGGATACAAGGCAGGGGAATGATAAATGAAGCTGCGAAAAATACTTTTAAAAAGGTTTTTAATCACTGCGGGCGTATCCATCCTTCTGACGGCTGTTTTTTCAACAGTTGCTTTTTGGTTTATTTTTTCTTCATCAGAAAAATCAACCCTTAAAAATTATGCCGATATGGTAACGAAAATCTATAACAAAGACAGCAGTTATGAGCATTTACACGATTTAAGCTCTTCACTGATAAGAATTACCCTGCTTGACAGCAACGGAAATGTACTTCTTGAGAGCGAAGACGGCGTTGATGTCACAAAAATGGAGAATCATTCGGATCGCCCTGAATATATAGCCGCTATGAATAACGGCTGCGGCGATGACAGCCGAATGTCGGATACCATCGGCAAGGTTACATATTATTACGCTGTAAAAACAGCTGACGGTAAAATTCTGCGTGTGTCCGAAAGTGTGGAAAACGGATATTCCATTTTTATGTACCTTATGCCTATTCTGCTTACGGTTATAGTGCTTGTTTTTGTTTTTTGCTATATTCTGTCAAAAAGGTCAACAAACAGGATTATTGCTCCTATTATGAACATAGAAAAAAATGCTGACGGCGATCAGTACGAGGAGTTAAGCTCAATTTCAAGGACAATTTCAAGCCAGCAAAAGCAAATCAATAATCAGGTATCTCGCTTACAGCTTGAAAAAGACAGAATTGATACCCTTATCCAGAATATGTCCGAGGGTTTTATTATGCTTGATATGGATAAGAATATGCTGATGTGCAATCATTCTGCATCTAAATATCTCGGCACAAGCTCAGAGGGAGCAGTTGGTGAAAGTCTTATTTCTTTCTCACGCAATGAAATTCTGTGCGAATGTGTAGATAAGGCGTTCGGCGGTGAACGGAGCAGTAACGAGGGCAGTATCAACGGCAGAGTGTTGCAGATAATTGCAAGTCCCGTGTACTCCTTCAGCGAGCAGAAGGGCGTTATCTGTCTTATCATTGATGTTTCCGCAAAAAGAAAAGCAGAAAAGATGAGAAGAGAATTTACGGCAAATGTCACCCACGAGCTGAAAACACCGCTGACCTCTATTTCAGGCTACGCCGAGATAATTGAAAGCGGTATTGCCGCACCCGAGGATATTCAGAACTTTGCCGGAAAAATCCATAAGGAATCGGGCAGACTGCTTTCGCTGATTGGCGATATTATCGAGCTTTCCGAGCTTGATGAAAATACAAGACCCGTAAATTTTAATAAGGTGGATTTGTCGGGACTCGCAAGAGAGGTTGCCGAGGATCTCCGTACTAATGCTGAAAAGCACGAGGTTACTATCGGCGTTAATGCGAAAGAAAAGGTTTTGATTTCAGGCAATAGAAACCAGCTTTACGAGCTTGTATATAACCTTTGCGATAATGCAATCAGATACAACCGAAAGGGCGGAAGTGTTACCGTTACTGTCAACAGTGAGGACGGAACGGCAATTCTCAGTGTTGCCGATACTGGAATAGGTATTCCGTTAAAGCATCAGAAGAGGGTATTTGAACGCTTTTACAGAGTTGACAAGAGCCGTTCAAAGGAAACAGGGGGTACAGGTCTTGGACTTGCCATTGTAAAGCATATTGCAGAAAGACACGACGGTACAATTACTTTAAGAAGTAATGAAAACGGCACTGTCTTTACATTCAAGGCAAAGGCTTTATAAAGGAAAAATCACCCTTTTATAAATGCCTTTGGTAAAAATAAATATTAATATTTCATACTCAGGCTGCGTCTTGTTTAAGTGTTACTTATTGACAGGACTCAGCCTTTTCTTTGTAAAAAACTTTACACAGATTTTACAAATGCAAAATAAATCTTTGACTTAATACTAATATCATTACAAAGTAAAGGAGAGTATAGGGATATGGATATATTTTCGGTTCTACAGCTGCTGAGCGGTCTGGCACTCTTTCTGTTCGGTATGAACACAATGGGCGACGGACTTGAAAAGTTCTCGGGCGGCAAGCTTGAAAAAACTCTTGAAAAAATGACTAACAACACCTTCAAGGGCTTTTTGCTCGGCGCAGCCGTTACAGCTGTTATACAGTCCTCGTCTGCTACTACCGTAATGGTGGTGGGCTTTGTAAACTCCGGTATTATGAAGCTCAGACAGGCGATAGGAATTATTATGGGCGCAAATGTCGGCACAACCATTACTTCGTGGATTCTCAGTCTTTCAGGCATTGAGAGCGAGGGCGACAATGTAGTAATGCAGCTTTTAAAGCCGACTTCTTTTTCTGCAATTTTTGCATTTGTCGGCATAATCCTGTTTATGTTTACCAAGGGAGAAAGCAAGAAAAACCTTGCGTCAATTCTCCTCGGCTTTGCTATTCTGATGTTCGGTATGAACTATATGAGCAAGGCTGTTGAGCCGCTTGCCGATGATCCGAATTTTGCAGGTCTGCTTACAATCTTCAACAACCCTGTTTTCGGTATTTTAGCAGGTGCATTGCTTACAGCCATTATTCAAAGCTCAAGTGCGTCTGTCGGTATTCTTCAGGCGTTGTCAAAAACAGGAGCAATCACCTACTCAATGGCAATCCCGATTATTATGGGACAGAATATCGGTACCTGCGTTACAGCCCTGCTTTCCTGTGTAGGCGCAAAGAAAAACGCTAAGAGAGCCGCTCTGGTTCATCTGTATTTCAATATTATAGGTACGATTGTAATCTGTGCGCTGTTCTACGGCTCTAATCTGATTTTCCAATACGGCTTTCTTGACGATGTAGTAGCAGAGGCGCATATTGCATTAATTCATACAATATTTAACCTGGTTGCAACAGGCTTACTTCTACCGTTTACAAAGCAGCTTGAAAAGCTTGCCTGCCTCACAATCAAGGACAGCGAGGAGGACAGCGAAACACCGTTCCTTGACGAGCGTTTTCTCAACACTCCTGCGCTTGCAACAGACCGTGCCTTAAGCGTGACGGAAAAAATGGCAAGACTTTCAGAGGGTACTCTTCTCGGTGCGCTTGAGCTGGTTGGTCATTATGATGAAAAAACCGCTGAAACGCTTTCTGAAAACGAGGATACGGTAGATATGTACGAGGATGTGATTTCCACATATCTTGTAAAGCTGAGTCAGAGGAACCTTTCCGAAACCGACAGCAAGAGCATTCAGCGTGTACTTCACGGTATCGGCGACTTTGAGAGAATCAGCGACCACGCCATCAATATTCTTGATGTTGCAAAGGAAATGAACGAGAAAAAGGCTGTGTTCTCAGAAGAGGCAATGGCAGGACTTAATGTGATGATGGACGCTGTCAGAGAGATTATTAATAACGCAACCCTTGCGTTTATCAATAATGATGTAAAGCTTGCGGCTAAGGTTGAACCGCTTGAGCAGGTAATTGACCGCATAAGGGACAAGCTCAAGGAGGCGCATGTAAAGCGTCTTACAAACGGTGAATGTACCATAGAGCTTGGATTTATCTTCTCTGACCTGATTACCAGTATGGAAAGAATTTCTGACCACTGCTCAAACATTGCAGTCGGAGTTATCGAAATCAATAACAACGGCTACGACGCTCACGAATATCTCCACGAGCTTAAAAATTCAGATGATATTCAGTATAACGCAGATTTCAAGGAGTACAAGAAAAAGTACGAGCTTCCTGATTTTGCAGTAGTAAAAAAATAAACTATTTTCCCACAGTCGGTAAATCGGCTGTGGGTTTTTGTATTATAGAGATGACAAAGCGTATTTTTTGTGTTATTATATACTCAGATATTATACAATTGATTTGGGGTAGATTGATTTGGCTAAGGCAGTTCCGCTTTTCAGCGGCAGTAAAGGAAACAGCTATTTTTTAGGCACGGCAACTCAGGGTGTGCTTATTGACGCAGGCCGCTCCTGCAAGCAGATAGAAAACGCATTGCTTACAAATTCCATAGATCCACGCATAATCGGAGCTGTATTTATCACACACGAGCATACCGACCATTGCAGTGCGCTCAAGGTGCTTGCTTCACGCTATAATTTTAAGGTATATGCAAGCGGCGGCACACTTGACGCTCTTGAAAATGCAAACCGCCTTGACAAACGATTTACAGCCGAGGTTATTGAAAACGAGGTAGTTGTGGGTGATATGCTCATAAGGAGAATTGACACTCCGCACGATGCAGCTCAAAGCTGCTGCTACAGCGTAACCCTTGCTGACGGTAAAACCGCAACGGTAGCTACCGATATGGGATATATGACCGATGATGTGAGAAATGCTGTTTCTCACAGTGATTTTGCGGTAATAGAGTCAAACCACGATGTAGATATGCTCAAAAACGGACCGTACCCGTTTGTGCTGAAAAAGCGCATACTCTCAAAATACGGACATCTTTCAAATTCTGACTGCGCCGCAGAGCTTGCAGGACTGGTGCAGTCAGGTACATTAAGACTGATGCTCGGTCATCTCAGTGAGCAGAACAACACCCCGACTATTGCGCTTAACACAGCGGTAAACGAGCTTTCCAAGTTCGGAATGAAAAGGGGAGTTGACTATACCCTTGATATTGCCCCCGTGGAAACTAATGCAAAATATGTGATTTTTTAGCGGTGAAAAATGATCAGAATAAATATTATATGTATAGGAAAAATTAAAGAAAAATATTTTACCGACGCAATTTCAGAGTATGCAAAGCGGCTTACGGCTTTTTGCAGATTTTCGGTAACGGAGCTTGCTGAGGAAAAAATAAGAAACAATAACCCGAATCAGGCTGAAATTTCCGAGGTAATTGAGGCTGAGGGAGAGAGGATACTCAAAAAAATCGGCGCAGGCGACTATGTTGTGGCTATGTGCATTGAGGGCAGACAGCTTTCAAGCGAGGAGCTTTCCGCAATGCTCGACAATGCCGCTTTAACAGGGAAAAGTACGGTTGATTTCATTATAGGCGGCAGCTACGGACTTTCTGACAAGGTCAAAAGCAGAGCTGATTTTAAGCTTTCAATGAGCAGAATGACCTTTCCGCATCAGATGGCAAGAATGGTGTTGTCAGAGCAGATTTACCGTGCCTTTGAGATTTCAACCAACGGCAAATATCACAAGTAGAGGTAAAAAATGGCTTTAGACGGAATTTTTTTAAGATATATAAAACACGAAATTGAAACCGAGGCGCTCGGCGCAAGGGTGTCGCAGATTTATCAGCCGAACAGGGACGAGCTGGTGTTTGCTCTGCGCACCTTTAGCGGTAACAAAAAGCTGTTGCTTTCGGCAAGGGCAAATTCACCGAGGGTGCATTTTTGCAGCAACACTCCCGAAAATCCGCCGTCACCGCCTATGTTCTGTATGCTTTTACGCAAGCGTATAGGTGGCGGAAAGCTTGTTGCAGTCCGTCAGCAGGAGTGCGACAGGATTCTGTTTATTGATTTTGAGTGCGTAAACGAGCTTGGCGACACCGTACTTATAACCGTAGTGTGTGAAATTATGGGTATGTACAGCAACATAATAATCGTTGATTCAAACGGCGTTATTATTGATTCGCTCAAGCGTGTTGACCTCACAATGAGCAGCCGCAGACTTGTACTGCCAAACATAAAATACGAACTGCCCGAGGCGCAGGACAAGCTTTCAGTACTCGACCGTACGGCTGAGGAAATTGCAGAAAGAACGGTTGATTATGAGGGAGAAATGACGCTGAACAAAGCACTTTTGCGTACAATTCAGGGAGTATCGCCCTTGGTATGCCGTGAGCTTGAGTATCAGGTGGGCGAGGGCACTACCACCCGTATGGATAAGCCGCACTATGACAGGCTTATAGCTGTGCTTGAAAATCTGTATGAGAATGTGAAAAAATATTCGGGCGTACCCTGTATGGTTATCAGGGATGACGGCAAGCCGATAGATTTTACTTTTATGAATATTGAGCAGTACGGCGGTTTTGCTCAGATAAAGCGCTACGAAACATTTTCTCAGCTCCTTGACAGCTTTTATGAAACGAGGGACTCAAGAGAGCGGATGAGGGTGAAATCTCAGGACCTTACAAAATTACTTGTTAATCTGAGCGAGAGAATTTCCCGCAAGCTTGCAAAGCAGAGGGTGGAGCTTAAAGAGTGTGCCAACCGTGAGCAGCTCAGAATTAACGGAGATTTATTGCAGGCAAATCTCTACCGCATTGAGCGTGGCGCAAGCTTTGCAGAGGTAGAAAATTTTTATGATGAGAATATGTCGCTTATCCGCATTAAGCTTAACCCGGCAATTTCGCCTGCCGCTAACGCCCAGAAGTATTACAAGGACTACCAGAAGGCAAAAAACGCAGAGCATATACTCACTGAGCAGATTGCAAAGGGCAGTGCCGAGCTTGAATATATTGACTCTGTGCTTGACGCCGTAAGCCGTGCCGAGAGCGAGCGTGAGCTTTCTCAGATAAGGGAAGAGCTTACCGAACAGGGGTATTTACGCAGACAAAAGGGAAAGCAAAGACCTCAGGCGGCACTTCCGCCGATTGAATTTACTTCAAGCGACGGTTTCAGAATTTGTGTGGGCAGAAATAACACCCAGAACGATAAGCTGACTCTGAAAATTGCAAATAAAAATGATATGTGGCTGCACACAAAGGATATTCACGGCTCGCATACTATTATTTTTTCAGACGGCAGAGAGATAAGCGATACGGCAATTCTTGAGGCGGCTCAGCTTGCCGCTTACTACAGTAAGGCAAGAGAGAGCAGTCAGGTTCCGGTTGATTATACCCTTGTGCGCTATGTAAGCAAGCCGAGCGGCGCAAGACCGGGAATGGTTATTTATGTGAATAACAAAACAGTTTATGTCACACCAAAATCAGATATTAAATCTTGAATTATTTATCTGATTATGTTAAAATAGATATAAATTCGGACAAGGAAGTTCATTGGAATTTCCTTGTCCTTTTTTGGAGGTAATAGTTATGAAAAAGCCTTTAATCGGCGTTGTGCCGCTTGTTGATTCTGAAAAGGATTGCTACTGGATGCTGCCGGGATATATGAAAGGGATTGAAGAATCCGGCGGTATTCCCGTAATGCTCCCATTGACAGAGGACAAAGAAATTATCAAACAGCTTGTAAACACCTGCGACGGCTTTCTTTTTACGGGCGGACAGGATGTTGCTCCTGAAATCTATAATGCCGAAAGGTCTGAAAAATGCGGAGAAAGCTGTACTCAAAGAGATAGTATGGAAAAGGAGCTTTTCCGTTTAGCCTATGAACAGGATAAGCCGATTTTTGGAATCTGCCGTGGAATACAGTTTATCAACGCTTTTATGGGCGGTACACTGTATCAGGATTTACAGACCGAACACCCTACAGATACGGTGCATCATCAGCCGCATCCGTACGACAAGCCTTGCCACAGAGCGGATATTGTAAAAAATTCGCCGCTGTATGAGCTTTTGAAGGTTGAGAGCCTGAATGTAACGAGTCTGCATCATCAGGCGATAAAAGAGCTTGCACCCGGGCTTAAGTGTATGGCGGTGTCGGAGGACGGACTTGTTGAGGCTGTTTATGCCCCTGATAAAACCTTTGTGTGGGCAGTCCAGTGGCATCCCGAATATTCGTTTTACGCTGACGAAAACAGCAGAAAGATATTCAAAAAATTTTCAGACAGTATAAAGGCAACAGCAGACAATTAGCGGCTGCCGCCCTGATTTTCAGCCTGCCGTCTTAATTTACAGCATAAGCCTGTAGAAAATGAGTAAAAAGCAGGGCAGCGTAAAATGCTGTCCTGTTATGATTAAGAATAAAATCAGCCTGATTTCAAATGAAGTCAGGCTGAAATTTTGATTTTATTAAACTGTCATTCCCAAAATTGAATTTTTATATAAAAATTCTTTCAGCTTTTCGCTGTTGTCGGTATTATAAAAATCAATCAATAAGCTGTTGAATTGCTCCATATGCTTATCGCTGATTGTCATTATGCCGGCTCCTGCCATAATGAGTATTTTGTTTGCAAGCATAAGGCTTGTTCTTTTGTTTCCGTCCCAAAAGAACTGACCTCTTGCCCCCCAGCAAAATACCTGAAGTGCCTTATCCGTAGCCGTTGTATACGGGTCTGATAATATTCTGTTTAACTCGCCGCAGACTTTTTCGTGATTCGGAATAGGTGGTTCATAGTCAGTGCCGGAGATTGCAACCGTTCCTGTTCTTAATTTGCCCCATTCGAGTGCCTCGTTCCTTGCTACATATTCGTTGAGCTTGCACCAGTATTCAAAGGTAACAGGTTCTTCTGATGTGCTCAGCAGGTATTTCCAAGCGTCACGCATATTCAGAATAGCCTGAATATCATCAAGCTGAATATTCGGTACATTAATTCCCTGCAATATGGTTTTGGTCTGCGGAAAGGTAACGGCTCTGTTTTCCATTTTCATTCCGCAATAAACATTTTCGTCCCATTTCTTTTTTGCAAGGAACAGGCTTTGCCGGGGAGTTAAAATATATTTATTTTCAAATCGCATAATCAGAACTCCCGAAAATAAAAATTACTTGTTATCTTCCTCATACTTGAGCTGATTTAAAATCATATTTGCGCACATATATACATTTCCGCCGCCCATTGTGAGTATGAGGTCGCCCTCCTTTGCGTTTTTGCACACATAGTCTGTAATCTCCTCAAAGGTGTCCAGGCAGACGGAGTTCGGCACCTTTGCACCGAGGTCGGTTGAATAGATGTTGTATGTGTTTGTTTCTCTTACGGGGAGGATTTCTGATATAATCGCAACATCGGGAATTTTGAGTGCCTCGGCAAAATCGTCAAGTAAAAGCGCCGTTCTTGAATATGTATGCGGCTGAAAGACTGCCCATACCTTGTTAAAGCCCATATTCATTGCGGCGTTGAGAGTTGCCGTAAGCTCTGTCGGGTGGTGCGCAAAATCGTCGGCAACTGTAATTCCCCCGGGTGTGCCGAGAATTTCAAAGCGACGGTGAACACCGCCGAATTTGTGGAGATTTTCGGCAATTTCCTTTGGAGTTGCGCCCAGATAATGAGCTGTTGCGAAAGCCGCAAGCGCATTGTAGATGTTGTGCTTGCCGGGTACAATAAGCTTGACATTTGTAAGCAATTCGCCCTTGTAATAAACATCAAACTGCTCGTGAACACCCTTGTCGGCAGAAATATTAACCGCCCTGTAATCGCAGTCCTCACCAAAGCCGTAGGTGATTTTCTCAATGTCAACATCACTCACAGCGTCAAGCGTGTTTTCATCGTCACCGTTTATTACAAGCAAGCCTGTGGTCTGCTTTGCAAATTTATTAAATGACTTTTTGATGTTGTCAAGGGTTTTAAAGTAATCAAGATGGTCGGCGTCAATGTTAAGAATAACCGAAATAAACGGATTAAGCTGTAAAAAAGTATCCACATACTCGCACGCCTCGCATACGATGATGTCGCTCTGACCTACATAGCTGTTGCCGCCTATAAACGGTAGCTTGCCGCCGATAATTGCCGACGGGTCAAAGCCGCTGCCGATAAGCACCTGCGAGAGCATAGCCGTTGTGGTGGTTTTACCGTGAGTACCTGATACCGCAATACTTCTCTTGTAGCGTCTTGTTACAACGCCGAGCATAACGCTTCTTTCAATGCAGGGGATTCCCTGCTCAGCAGCTGCCTTTCTTTCGGGATTATCTTCCTTGATTGCTGCTGAATACACTACAAGCTCTGCGCCGTCAATATTTTCTGCACGGTGTCCCATATATACGGGAATACCGTAGCCCTTGATTCTGTCGAGAGTATCGCCCTCGTTCATATCCGAGCCTGAAAGCTTGTAGCCCTCGCTGTTGAGAATTTCAGCAAGCGGACACATACCGCTGCCGCCGATTCCTATAAAATGTATTCTCTTTATATTGTCAAGTAAAATGTCGTAATTCAAAACACTCATTCTCCATTCACAAAAATTCTACCTTATATTATAAGGCTACAGCAGAAAAAAATAAATACCTTTTTTTATTTTGTAATATATTTTTTCGTATTTCAGTTTTTATATTGCCAATGTATATCAGAAATGTTAAAATATAATTGGTGATAGTCAGTGAATTTAGTTAAGAATGATATTATAAAATTAAACATAACCTCGGCAACCGCAGAGGGCAGCGGAGTAGGCAGAACCGAGGACGGAATTGCAGTGTTTGTTCCGCTCTCTGCTGTGGGAGATGAGCTTGAGGTAAGAATATTAAAAACAAAGAAAACCTATGCTTTCGGAAAAATTGAGAGGATAATCACTCCCTCTCCTTCAAGAATTGAGGTTGACTGCCCTCAGTTTTCAAAATGCGGCGGCTGCAGCTGGCGGCATATTTCTTATGAAGAAGAATTAAGAATAAAATCAATGCGTGTTTATGACGCCGTAACGAGAATTGGCGGAATAAATGACTTTGAATTCAAGGATATAATCGGCTGCGAAAAGCCGTACAGATACAGAAACAAAGCGCAGTTTCCAATCGGCAGGGCAAAGGACGGCAGTGCGGTTTTCGGATTTTATTCATTCCATACGCACAGAATAATTCCCTGTGACGACTGTCTTTTACAGCCAGAGATTTTTAATTCCGTAATAGAAATCACAAAGGAATTTATTGAAAAAACAAACGCAGATATTTATGACGAAACAACAGGAAAGGGCAGGCTCAGGCATTTGTATATGCGCCTGGGTGAGATAACAGGCGAGCTTATGGTCTGCTATGTAGTGAACGGCAACGGCTTAAAGCAGGAGGACGAGCTTGTCAGAATGTTAAGGGACGGTCTGCCGAACCTGAAAAGCGTGATTATTAATTCTAACAGAGAAAAAACAAATGTAATTCTCGGCAAAAAGAACCGTGTCGCCTACGGAAGTGACCATATTACAGATGTGCTGTGCGGCTTGAAGTTCAAAATATCTCCGTTTTCTTTCTGGCAGGTAAACAGAGCACAGGCAGAAAAGCTTTACGGCAAGGCAAAAGAGTATGCCGATTTGAAAAACGACGAAATTCTGCTTGATTTGTACTGTGGAACAGGTACAATAGGACTTACAATGGCAGAAAACTGCAAAATGCTTGTCGGTGCGGAAATTGTGGAGGACGCAATAAAGGACGCTGAAGAAAACGCAAGGGCTAACGGCATAGATAATGCAAGATTTATATGCGCAGACGCATCAGAGGCGGCTTGTCAGCTTAAAAAAGAGGGGTTAAATCCGGATGTGGTTGTGCTTGACCCCCCAAGAAAGGGCTGCGGAGAAGATGTTATATTAACGGTATCGGAAATGTCGCCAAAGCGTGTTGTGTATGTATCCTGCGACCCGGCAACCCTTGCAAGGGATTTGCAGATTTTTGAATCCCACGGATACAAAACAAAGGAAGTCACCCCCTGCGATATGTTTTCAAGAACAGCGCATTGTGAAACGGTTGTGTTGCTGATAAAAATGAAAAACTAAGGAAACAATGAATAAATTACGCTGATTGTTGTTTGCTTATCTTGCTTGCATATTTTCTGTCAGTTTGCTTAAAAATCTCAAAAATAATGTGTCAGCATTTCTGAGGAATCTCACTCGTCTGATAAAAAATGCTCAAAAATCTTATAAAGCTTTTAATCAGGTTTTAGTATAAAATAATCAATAAGTAATTGTAAAATATATAAATATGTGTTATAATCATTAATACAATAATAAGACGAAAACAATTTTATATATTTTTATAAGGTTATGTGTTTTACAGAAAGGACGGTTCTTGTGAAATATCATAGGCTGTTGGAAAATGCCAAAAAGCCAAAGGGCTTCTGGGGCAAAAAAATGATTAATTCTATGAACGAGGGGCATTACGAGCTTACCGGCTGGGCTCTTGACCATATAAATTTTGAAAGAAATTATCGTGTGCTCGATGTCGGCTGCGGCGGCGGTCTAACCGTTTCGAGAATTGCCGAGAGAATCGGCAACGGCAAGGTTTACGGAATTGATTATTCCGCACTTTGCATTAAGCATTCCAAGGCGCAGAACAGAAAGAATATTCTTTGCAACAAGGTTAAGATTATGCTTGCGTCTGTTTCGTCACTGCCCTTTGACGACTGCAGCTTTGATGTTGTCACTGCGGTAGAAACCTATTATTTCTGGCCTGATAAGCTTAATGATTTAAAAGAAATATACAGAGTGCTGAAGCAGAACGGCAGGCTTATGCTTGTTTTTGAAATGCTTAAAACCCCCGAAGAGCCGGACAAATGGAAGGCTGTAGAGGATAAAATAGGCATAAAAACCGTAACGGAGGAGGAGATAAAAGAAATGCTTGCAAAAGCAGGCTTTGAGGATATTGAAACCTATACAAAGGAAGGCACCACCTGGCTGTGTGCTGTTGGTGCAAAAAAATAAAAAGCAGGTGAATATATGAAGGCTTTGATTACAGGAGCAAGTTCGGGGATTGGTAAGGAAATTGCAAGAGTTTTAGCCGCTATGGGGTATGATTTGATTGTAGCGGCAAGAAGCTATGATAAGCTTATGGAGCTTAAGGCTGAACTTAAAAATGTAAATGTCAGAGTAATCACCATTGATTTGTCACGGGAACAGGACGCCATTGATTTGTACGAGCATTTAAAGGACGAGGATGTTGACTTCCTTGTCAATAATGCAGGCTTTGGCGCATACGGCAGATTTCTGGATGTTCCTCTGAAAAAGGAGCTTGATTTAATTCACACTAATGTAAGTGCAGTGCATATTCTGACAAAGTGCTATTTGCAGGATATGGTAAAGAAAGACAGGGGTTACATTCTAAATGTAGGCTCGTCGGCAGGCTTTCTTGCAGGTCCGACCTTTTCAAGCTATTATGCTTCCAAAAATTATGTTGTAAGGCTTACCGAGGCTGTGTATGAGGAGCTCAGACGGCAGGGCAGTAATGTAAAAATCTCTGTGCTTTGCCCGGGTCCTGTGAATACGAATTTCAACGATGTTGCAGATGTGCAATTCTGCCTGAAAGGCTTGCCTGCCGATTTTGTGGCAAAATATGCCGTTGAAAAGACTATGAAGGGCAAAATGGTTATTATACCGGGCTTTACAATGAAAGCGGCAAAGGTTGCACAGCACTTTGCAAGCGAAAATATGCTTACGAGAATTTCGTACAATGTGCAGAGCAGAAAAGAGAAAAAACTCAGCGAAAGCTCGCAAAAGAGCTTTAATAAAGCAGAACACGCTTAAAAGGGGCGGAGAGAAAATGAAAAGACTTATAACATTTATGCTTACGGTTGTTTTCGTGTTTCTCTCCGCTGTTTCTGTTTATGCGGCTGATGCAAACGGTGTTTTTTTTAAAACCGAAGATGTAGTGTGCAATAAGGACAGACTTTTTACTGTGGATATAAAAGCAAATTCCTCGGAACGGCTGGCTGCGGTTTTGTTCAGCTTTTCCTATGACAGAGAGCTTATGGAATACCGTTCGGTCAGTACCTCCTCCGACAGTGTTGTATATGCCTATGATAACGGCAATACGGTCAATGTGTCGTATTTGTGCAGTGAGGGTAAAGACATAGGCAGTGAAACGGTAATATTTTCTCTGAAATTCAAGTCGCTTGCTGTCGGGCAGACAGATTTGTCATACACTGCCTATGACTGCGTTAATTCTTCTGCTCAGAGCGTGCCGATTTCGCAATGCTCAAGCGGTAAGGTTATGATAAGTACGGAAAATAACGGCTTTTCCGATAAAGCCACAGAATCGGAAGAGCCCGAAACCTCAGTCGAAAACGGAAGTAATTACCGTAAAAGTACCTCAGACGAGCTTGGACTGATAAACGGCAGTTTTTCCGATAACACAACCTTTATGCTTATTGTCGGAATACTTTGCGGTTTAGCTGTCGGAGTGTTGTGCTTTATGCTGTATTTGTTTTCGACTAAAAAGAAAAATAAAGCAAAAGAGGAAAAAGAAAGAAGCAGGCTTGACATATGACCTGTTATGCTATACAATTATTTTAAACTGAATATTTATTATGTTATGGTTTAATCAATTAATTAATAGGGAAGACGGTGGAAGTCCGTCACAACCGCCATTACTGTAAGCAGCCATAGCCGCAGCATTATGCCATTGGGAAACCGAGAAGGCGCTGAGGTCGCTTTTGCAGGCTGTAAGTCAGGAGACCTGCCATAACAGAATCTTAAAAACTATCTTGGGCAATGGGAGAATAGTTATGGGGTAAATTCTTACCCTTTTATAGCTATGCCTCTTTTTTGGAGGCTATTTTTTATTATTAAGGAGAATTTTTATGAAAACAACAGCAAAAATTATTTCTGTTTCACTTTCAGCCTTGCTTATGTCTGCGACAGCGGCAACTGCATTTGCAACAGAAACAAACGACATTAAGGTTTCACTTCGCATTGAGGGCGCAGATTCCTGTATTCTTTATTCAAACTACGAAATTTCAGCGGGAAGCACAGCCTCAGACCTTATTCAGTATGCCGACAGTCTGAGTGATGATGTTACCGTAACAGGCGCAGAGGACGGATATATTACTGATGTAAACGGCGAATCGGCAGGCAAATTCGGCGGCTGGGACGGCTGGTATTATTCGGTAAATGCCGTTGCTCCGAGCGTTGGAGTTAACGATTACACACTTGAGAATAACGATACCGTAGTGCTTTATTACGGCGATTATCCCTGCTATATTCCCGAGCTTGATACCTCTGCATTAAGCAGTGACGGCAGATTAACCTTTACCGCACAGTCAACAGAATATGACGATAACTGGAATCCGATTGTCAGCACTATACCTCTTGAAAATATGACTGTTTACTTTGATGGATACGAGTACAAAACTGACGAAAGCGGTTCAGTGATGCTTGGTAAGGCTGACTTTACATCGGGTGAGCACACTGTTCAGGTTGAAAAGAAAAACTCCAACGGTGCACCTGCTGTCTGCCGTTACGCAAATGATTTTACTGTCAGTATTGCAAGAGAAAACACAATAAAAGTAAGCCTCAGAATTGAAGGTCCTGAGGCATGCTACCTTTATGATACATTTGAAATAGAAAAGGACAGCAACGCAGGTGAGCTTATTGCTTTTGCTGACGAGGTATCAGACGATATTGAGGTAGTAGGTGCAGATAAAGGATATATCTCAGAAGTAAACGGCATTTCGGCAGGCTCATTCGGCGGCTGGGACGGATGGTATTATGCAGTAAACGGCATTGCACCTAATGTTGGAGTAAGCGGCTATACATTGAGTGACAACGATACAGTTGTATTGTATTACGGCGAGTATCCCTGCTATATTCCACAGGCTGACACTTCATTACTTGCAAGCGATGGCAAAATTACATTTACAGCTAAGGCAACCTTTGGTGATGCAGTTCTTCCGATTGATAATATGACCGTATATTTTGACGGCAACGAATACACGACAGATTACAACGGCGTTGTTGTAATTGATGAAGGTCAGGTTACCTTTGGCAATCACAGCCTACAGGTTGAAAAATACGGCTACAGCGGAGCACCTGCTGTTCTTCGTTATGCAAGCGATTATACTGTATTTGCAGATACTAAGGTGTTCGGTGATGCAAATCTTGACGGCAATGTGGATGTAAATGATGCTACATATATTCAGCTATATCTCAGCGGAAATGAAACACTGACGAATGAGCAGATAAGAATTGCTGATGTTGACAAAAACGGAACAGTCGATGTAAACGATGTTACAGCTCTCCAAACATATATTTCTGGAATATCAGAATAATAAGGAATGATAAATTATGCTGAAAAAACTTACAGCCTTGCTTGTGTGCTCAGTTTTGCTTACAGTCAGCTTTTCGGTAAATGCAGCCGCAGCATACACAAAGGAAGATATTTCACAAATTATTGACGGAATAATCTCGTACAAATCAGCCTTATTAAAGGCTGATGATATGCAGTCTTTTGTTGAAAAGCTTTCTGAAAAAACAGACAGCGCAGAAACACAGTGGTATATTATTTCGCTTTCAAAATACGGTAAGGATGTATCTGCCGTACAAGGCTCAATGATAAAATCTGCCGAAAAGCTGTATCAGGGAAACAGCAAGGCAACGGATTTTCAGCGTACCGCACTTGCCCTTTATGCCTGCGGACTTGACCCCGAAAATATCAACGGCAAAAATCTCCTCAGCGACGGTGTCTATAACAATGAAAATATCAACAGGCAGGGCATAAATGCATATGCTTATGCCCTGCTGTCGCTTGATTGCGCCGACGCAGAGATACCGGACAATGCAAGGTATGACAGAGAATATTTTATAAAAAAGATAATCGGCTTACAGCTTTCTGACGGCGGTTTTGCGCTTACGGGTAAGTCTGCCGATACAGATGTTACCGCAATGTGCATACAAGCGCTTGCGCCGTATAAATCCGATAGCACGGTAAGCGAGGCTATTGCCAGAGCCGTTAATGTGCTGTCAGAAAAACAGAATGAAAACGGCGGATATTCGTCTTTCGGAACGGTTAATTGCGAGAGCGTTTGTCAGGTGATTTCGGCACTGACCGCATTAGGCACAGATGTGCAGACAGACTCACGGTTTATCAAGAACGGTAATACGCTGATTGACAATATTTTGACCTTTAAAAATGCTGACGGTGGCTTTGCTCATACAGAAAACGGCAAATCAAACAATATAGCAAGCTATCAGGCACTTAATTCACTTGTTGATTATCACAATTTTATTTCAAAGGGAAATACGGGAATTTTTGAATTTGAAGAAACCGAGAATAATAATTCCAATAAAGAAAATATCGAACAAAATGATAATAATTCAAATGATACAATTTCTGCGGTTAATATAGACAGCAACGATAAAAATGACTCCGTAAATACAGGTGATATCACTCAAAAGCATAATTCAGAGTCAGATAATGAGTCCTCAGAGTACGAAAGCAATCAGGCTTTAGCTCCTGCAAATGACAATTACGAGCCTTTCACACTTTCGGCAACTGCGGATTCAGCGTCAAACGGCAATTCGGATAATAATAATTTTATTTACTATTTTTCGCTTGTCGGTCTTATAGCTGTTGCTGTAGTGCTGTTAATTGTCAGACTTACAATTCTTAAAAAGAACGGAGACCCATTCAGACTTTTTGGCAGGAAAAAGGGTGGCAGATAATGAAAACTAAGCTTTTGATACTTGTATTGATTGTTACCTCTGTATTATGCGGCTGCTCGGTTCAGTCGCCTGAGGATTACTATGACTCGTCGCCGCTAAAGGACGGAATTGAGGTTATTGTATCAATTAACTGTTCAACCGTTCTTAATAATATGGATATGCTTGAAAGCGGTCTTGAAGGCTATGTTCCGAATGACGGAGTTATTCTTAAGCCGACATACATCACTCTGAATGAAAACGCAACCGCATATGACGCATTGAGCGAGGCTTGCAGACAGAATAAGCTTCAGCTTGAATATCAGGGTACGGGCGCAGACATTTATATTGAGGGTATAGCAAATCTTTATGAATTTTCCTGCGGTCAGCTCTCGGGCTGGGAATACTGCGTGAATGATGTTTTTCCGTCTGTCGGCTGTAATTCTTATGATTTGCAGGACGGTGATACAGTTAAATTCCTCTACACCTGTGATTTAGGCGCAGACATCGGAAACGAGTTTACAGGAGAATAATAATGCTGAGATTCAATTCCTTCAACCCTATAGCACAGCTCATTTATTTTACGGCTGTGCTGTTGGTGTCAATGTTTACATGGAATTATATAATTTTACTGCTGTCGCTTTTGGGAGCGGCGGCTTATTGCGTATTGCAAAAGGGTTTTAAAGTATTTTTAAAATCCTTTTTTGGTTATGCCCTGATTTTCCTGCTGGTAACAGTTACCAACCCTTTATTCTCCCACAAGGGAGTAACACCTCTTGTGTTTATAAATGACATTCCGATTACGCTTGAGTCAATAGTTTACGGTGCGGTGCTCGGACTGATGCTTTTGAGTGTAATACTTTGGTTTTCTGTGTTCAACAGCGTGTTTGATTCCGAAAAGCTGATATACATTTTCGGCAGAATGTTACCACGCCTTGCATTGCTTTTCTCAATGGTTCTTCATTTTGTGCCGAAGTTTATATCAGTATTTAAAAGGACGCTTTCTGCGCAGTCGGACTTTTATGGCAAAAATAAATTCAGGCAGTACATAGGAGCATTTTCATCGTCAGTGTCGGTAATGCTGGAAGGCTCGGTTCAGACTGCCGATTCTATGAGCTCAAGAGGGTACGGAGTAAAAAAACGCAGCTTTTACAGCCGCTTTCCGTTCACAAAAGCAGACGCATTATTTCTTGTACTGACACTTGCTTTGCTTACCGGAGTCCTTACAGCGCAGATTACAGGTCAGCTTGATTTTATGATTTATCCCAGGATTATTCTTTGCGATTTTTCGCCTGTTTCAATGCTTGGTATAGCGGATTTTGGTACGCTTTCGTTTATGCCTTTTATTATTGAGCTAAAGGAGGAGCTTGTATGGAAATATTCTCTGTCAAAAATCTGAGCTTTACATATCCGCAAATGCAGACAAAGGCTCTGGATAATGTCAGCTTTTCGGTTAATAGTGGAGAGTTCTGCGTTATCTGCGGTCAGTCAGGCTGCGGAAAAACTACTTTACTCAGACTTTTAAAGCCGCAGACAGCACCTCACGGAGAGAAAAACGGCGAAGTTCTCTTTTGCTCAGAGGATATAAATTGTTGCAGGGAAGAGGACACCGCATTTAAAATCGGCTATGTGTCGCAGAATCCCGAAAATCAGACGGTAACGGATACCGTACTTCACGAGCTTGCCTTTACACTTGAAAATATGGGAATGTCAAGCGAGGATATAAATATAAAAATCAGCGAAACCGCCACATATTTCGGACTTTCAAGGATAATTGAGCAGAAAACAACCACGCTTTCAGGCGGTCAGCTGCAGCTTCTGAATCTTGCCGCCGCCGCTGTTGCAGAGCCTGAGGTGCTTATTCTTGATGAGCCGTCAAGCCGCCTTGACCCTGTTTCGGCAGAAAACCTTTTTACCATTCTTGACAAGCTTAATAAGGATTTGGGAATAACGGTTATTATTTCAGAACACAGACTCGAAAAGCTGTTTGCAATAGCAGACAGAGTTATTGTTATGGAGCAGGGCAGGATAATTTGTGATACCTCGCCGAGAAAAGTCTGCAAAGCTCTTTGCAATATCTCAGAAAATCATCCGATGCTGCTTGCAATGCCTGTACCTGTTCGCCTTTATTCAGCGACCGACAGCAAAAAGGAATGTCCTGTAACCGTTAAGGAAGGCAGAGAGCTTTTTGCGGAGTGCTGCAATAATAATTCTTTAGTAGAAAATAATTTATCAATTCATAATTCCGATAATGAAATATTATCCATAAAAAATGTTTATTTCCGATACGAAAAAAAGTCCGTGGATGTGCTTTCGGGTATTGATTTGTCGGTAAAAAAAGGCGAAATTTTCTCCGTAGTAGGTGCAAACGGCAGCGGAAAATCAACCCTGCTTTCCGTTATCGGCTCACGCTTAAAGCCGTACAGAGGTAAGGTCAGGGTAAATGAAAGGACTGCATTAATGCCTCAGAATCCGCAGTATCTCTTTGCAAAGGATAATCTGCTTGAGGATTTTAAAATGGTAACCAATGATACGGACAGGATTAATGCATTGTGTGAAAAATTTAGTTTATCAAATCTTTTAAACCGCCATCCCTTTGATTTAAGCGGCGGAGAAATTCAGAGGGCGGGCTTTGTAAAGCTGTTGCTTTCTGAGCCTGAAATTCTGTTGCTTGACGAGCCGACAAAAGGGTGCGACAGCTTTACAAAGGCGGAGCTTAAAAAATTACTTAAAAGCCTTTCTGAAAAGGGAATTACAATTCTGCTTGTCACCCACGACCTTGATTTTTCGGCTGAGGTTTCCTCCGCCTGTGCAATGCTCTTTAACGGCACTCTCTCAAAGCGGCTTGAACCGCACGAATTTTATTGCGGAAAAAGGTTTTACACCACCTCAGCAAACAAGATTTCGAGAGGTATAAAAGACTCAATTATCACAACAGACGAATTGCTTTTATCGGTAAGGGGGGGCGGAAAATGAGGGCTAAGAAAGCTATAAAATATATCTGCGTTTTTTTAGCAGCACCGCTGATTGTTTTATCGGGCGTATTTTTCTTTGGCGACCGCAAATATGCCTTTATATCGCTTGCGTTGTCGGTAGTAGCCTGTATTCCTTTTTTTGTATCGTTTGAAAGAGGGAAAAATGATTCACGAAGAATAGTGATAATTGCGGTTATGACGGCGCTGTCGGTTGCAGGAAGATTTGTGTTTGCGCCCATACCGTTTTTTAAGCCTGTTACGGCAATAGTTATAATTACCGCAATTTACCTTGGCTCTGAGGCAGGGTTTATCACAGGGGCATTTTCGGCTGTGGTATCAAATTTTTATTTCGGGCAGGGACCGTGGACTCCCTTTCAGATGCTTGCCTGGGGACTCATAGGATTTATTGCAGGTTTGCTTACCGAAAAACTTGTCAAGAGTAAGGTATTACTTGTAATTTACGGTGCGTTGTCGGGAGTTGCTTTTTCTTTTATTATGGATGTGTGGACAACCCTTTGGGCAGACGGAGCATTCAATTTTGCAAGATTTATTGCAAGCATAACAACCGCCGCACCCTTCACTGCGGTTTATATGGTTTCAAATGTAATCTTTCTGCTGCTGCTCACAAAGCCTGTCGGCAGTAAATTACAGAGATTAAAAACAAAATACGGAATTTTTTAGGAAAAGAAAGAGCAAGGCTTTTCTTATAAGGCAATACCGTAGCTTTGATATGCGGTGTTGCTTTATTTTTTGCTGTGTATTATTTGCCTGTCTTCTGCATATACTGCTGAGTATGGAGGTAATATATGGCAACATTAAAGAAACACAAAAAAACCTTGCTGTCAGCCTTGCAGAGAGTATTCTGCTTTATTCTGGCAGCAACAATTCTGGGTGCGGTTGGAGCTCCCTCTGCCGTACTTGCACTTGACGGTGCAGAGCCAAAGGTGGAAATCGTTGGCTTTATGAGGGGCGACGGCACAAATCTTCGTTCAAGCGAGCTTTTAATGGCAAGGCTCAGTAATTATGACGGCAATGCTCAGAAGCTTGTTTACGAATGGAAAAGTAATCTCGGCACTTATCTGTATGTTTTCGACACCCACGATATGTCCGTGGTGCGAGGTACAAAAAGTGAAATTGAGATTTACAATTCCGAAAAAATAGTGTATCCCTCAAATAATATGCAGGGACGCTCGTATAACAAAAGCTATTCGGGCATGGGCTTTGCATATGCAGCGGTTTACGGAGCAAATCTTAATTCCGACAGCCTGAAGGGCGGCATCAGTGTAACCGTAAAGGATTTACAGGGGAATGTGATTGCGACAGCGACCTATGACAAGGAGTTTAAGCCTTATGACCTTAACAAGGATATGGCAAATACCGTGTTCGGAGTATTCGAGGGCGAAAGCGTGAATATCCTTAACCTTTTAGGTCAGAGCTCGGTAGTCCATGTTGTATGTCCTGAGTGCTATGTGAGCAAGGGTACGATAATTTCGGGCAATGATTGTATAAGCCTTACGCAGTCCACCGGCGGTTACAGTATCAAAGGTCTGAAAGCCGGCGAGGGTAAGATTTCTATTACACTTGAAAAAAGGAATTGTAAATTCCATTTCGGTACTCAGAACAGCTGTACCACAACTGTTAAGGTGTTTAAAAAGCCCGACACCTCAACCACCGCTACAACACTTACACTTACAAATCTTGACGACCGTTGTGAATACTATCTCGATGGTAACAAAGGCGAGGTCACAGACGGGAAAATAGTATTCAATGAGCTTACTCCTGCAACGGAATATACCGTTGAGGTGAGAGGAAGTTATATTGACCAGGATGGCTTGCTCAAAACAGCCTATGCCTATGTTAAGGACACAACAAAGGATTGTTATACTTCAAGCGTTGTATTTATGCTTGATGACGAAATAACCGATACAAAGGGTGTATTTGGCAAAGCATATGAGGTTGCCGTAAAATCAGAGCAGGGCGAATATATAAGCCTTGAAAGCACCGGCACCGGCTATACGGCTGAGCTTAAAGAGGGCAAATATGATGTTTATGTTAAGGATGGGAACGATTACAGAAAAATAAATAATGCCGTGCTTTGTGTTGACGGTAAAAATAACAGCGTTACTGTAAAATATTATTCTGTAATCTATGATACCAACGGCGGCACTCTTGACGGAAACAAGGAATTTGTCTGTCGTGAGGGCGACGCCGTAAAGGTAATTGAGAGCAAGCCGACAAGATATGAATATGTGTTTGACGGCTGGCAATGCGGAGAAAGCGTCTTAAATGCAAATCAGCTTATCACAGAGAATATAAATCAAAAGTATGTGTTAAAGGCAAGGTGGGAGATTGACAAAATAGGTGACGGCGACAAGCCTGACGGAATCCCCGACAAATATCAGAAAAAGGTAACCTTTAAGGTAGTAAACGGCACTTGGGAGAACAAGACCAACGCCGATATTTC
>JBJEOV010000060.1:42182-44409 GCA_051880895.1 Ruminococcus sp.
ACGGCACTTGGGAGAACAAGACCAACGCCGATATTTCCTACTATGTCACCCTGCTCGACAGCAACGGCAGGTGGAGCGTTGACGGCACTGCAAGAATTACTGTTCCTACCGGAATGATTCCAGACTACGGCTACGAAAACGGCAGGTGGGATATCGTGCCCACCGAAATTGTTTCAGGTACAGAAGAAAGTGTTTTTGTATATTCGTTTGAGAAAACAGCAGAAACAAAGCCTCAGCCCACAACGGCTGCACCAACAACGACAGTTAAAACTGTTATTCAGGAAAAGACTGTTTATGAAACAAAATATGTTGAACCGATAACTCTTAAAACGGGAGAAAATCTCGCATTTCTGGGTGTGCTTTCGGGCTTGTGCGCAGCAGGCTTTGCAGGAACAATAATTTTCAGTAGAAAAAGAAGTAAATAGTATTAATGAGGCGATTGCATATTGACTTTGCAATCGCCTTTTTTCTGTTTCGGAACAATAATAAACAGCGTTAAAGGTATAATAAACTAAACGAGGTGAGCTTATGGCAGAGGTAGTAAAAATAGTATTGACAGGCGGTCCGTGCGCAGGAAAAACAACTGCACTGCATTTTTTAAAGGAAAGGCTTGAGAAAATAAATATCAGGGTTTATGCTTTGGAAGAGGTTGCAGGCAGATTAATGAGCGAGGGTATTACTCCGCAAAGGCTTGGAAATTATGAATTTCACAAGCATTTATTTGAAACTCAGCTGAGAGAGGAAAAAATTCTTGAGCAAAAAGCGAGTGCATACGATGGGGAAAAGGCAGTAATTCTGCTTGACCGGGGATTGCTCGATAGCAAAGCCTATGTTCCTGATGATGAATTCAAAAAATATATTTCAGCAAGCAACCAAAATGAAGATATTATAAGAAATTCCTATGACGCAGTGTTTCATTTAAAAAGCGTTGCGTTATATGATGGAAATATTTATCGGAAAAATGACAATGAGGTCAGAAAAGTAGACGCCTGCCTTGCAGGGGAAATTGATGAAAGACTGTTGTCAATCTGGACAGGCACAGCTCATTTGAGAGTAATTAAGAATAATGCAGATTTTGATAAAAAGCTGTATGATTTACTTAAAGAAGTAATGGGCTTTCTCGGTAAGCCTGAGCCGCTTGAAATAGAGAGAAAATTTCTGATTGAATATCCGGATATTGATTTCCTTAACAGCATAAGCACCTGCCGTAAGGTTTCAATTACGCAGGCATACCTGCATACGCCCGAGGAGGGAATATTCAGAATACGCAAGCGTGGGAGTGGGGAAGACGCAGTATATATAAAAACCGTAAAAATTAAAATTAACGATTTAAAGAGAATAGAAAAGGAAACCTATCTGACGGAGTCTGAATATACAGATTATCTTAACAGAAAAGAATGTATAACGGGTATAATATCAAAGGACAGATATTGTATTGTTTATGATGATTCATACTATGAGCTTGATGTTTATCCTTTCTGGACTGACAGGGCAACGCTTGAAATAGAATTACTTTCAGAAGATCAGCCGTATAAGCTGCCGCCGTTTGTCAGGCTCATAAGAGAAGTAAGCCATGAGCCTGAGTACAGAAATTTTGCCCTTGCACAAAGGCTGTTGAATATTCAGCATAAAATGCCTTGATTTTTTGCAATACATCTATACAAATGAAAATGCAAAAAGCCGATTGAAATTCAGTTTAGAAAATCAATCGGCGTTTTTTATTATCCGTTACTTGCGATAAATATCTGAAGTGCTGTTATATCGTTTACATTGATTATGCCGTTGCCGTCCATATCGGCTGCTTTTATCTGAGCCTCTGTAAGCGTTATGGAATTTGCGAGATATTGCTGTCCTGTCGTTACATCGTTTACGGAAACAGTGCCGTCGCTGTTGATGTCGCCGAGGAGAATATCCGAGGTTTTGTCAAAGGTATATACAACATAATAAGCGTAAAATTTTCCTGACTTTCTTTCCTTGACAAACTCGGCGTCCTTTCCGTTTACCTTTGCTGTTACAGCATCGGTATCGCCCCACTTATATTCCGCAGATACAGGAATTTTAACGGTGTACTGCGTACCGCTTTTAAAGGTTGTATCGGCAGGAGTCCATGAGGGTGTTCCGGGGATTGCGTAGCCTGAAATGCATTGTGCTGTTGTTGCAGGTGCTTTGCCTGCAACAGGCTCTGCAACCGAAAGCTCAATATTCTGCGTTTTGTACTCGTCGGGTG
>JBJEOV010000061.1:0-44231 GCA_051880895.1 Ruminococcus sp.
TATCTCACCTTCAATACATTTTACCGTTCCATCGTGGAATTTCTCATAATGTAAATTATCATCACCTTTATAGATTATGGTGTCATTCTTAATATCCTTTGCTTTCAGCTTTCCTTCTTTAACCATCTGCTGTTTTTCAGCACGGATGCGTTCTAAAAGAACAGAAGCCGGTTCGTCGTTCGGGTCTTGCTCAACAAGCTTACCACGTATAGCAAGGTCAAGCACTTTTTCTCGTAAAGCTTTCGTATCTATCATAAGTCAATGCCTCCGAGAATTTCTTGAAGCTTGGATACTGCATCCGAAATTGCTGCAGCTTTTTGTTGCATTTCAGACAGAAGTTCTGTTATGGTACGGTCATCTTTTTCAGTTAAATCGAGCCATTTGAAATCAAGCTTCAGCTGTTCACTTGAATAAACTTCTTTTTCTGTAAAGCGTTTCCATCTGCCGTTGGGATTATCTTCAGAATAAGTCTCTTTTCTATCCTCCATGTGTCCGGAACAATAGCAATTAACAAAATCGTCAAGATGTTCTCTCCTTAACGGTTTTGTTACAAGAGTATGTTTTATTCCTGTTCTATAATCATAGACCCAGATATCCTTTGTAGGTTTACCTTTCTCAAAAAACAGAACATTCGTTTTTACACCGTTTGCATAGAATATTCCTGTCGGAAGCCTGAGAATAGTATGCAAATTGAAATCCTTTAGAAGTTTTTCACGCACTTTAGCAGTAGCATTTCCGTCAGTAAGTACATTATCAGGTAAAACAACACCAACTCGTCCACCTGTTTTGACAATAGACATAATATGTTGCAGGAAGTTTACCTGATTATCCGAAGTTTTAATAAATTCCGGTCTGTTATCATGAACACTTACACTGCCCTGAGGACGGGTTCCGAAAGGCGGATTTGCTAAAATAACATCATACATTCTCTCTGATTTATCAATTAAGGAATCCTGACAAACAATAGGACTGTTTGCAGTGCCAATATCGTGAAGATAAAGATTCATAGAAGCAAGTGTTACTACCAGCGGCGTGTTATCTGCACCAAAAAGTGCATTATTTTTCAAGAACCGTTGCTTTGAAATTTCTTTACTTTGAGGTTTCATATGCTCAAAAGCAGAGAGGAGAAAGCCGCCTGTACCGCAGGCAGGATCTGCAACAGTTTCACCAATTTTGGGATCGATAACATCTACAATTGCCTTAATCAAGGGACGTGGTGTGAAATATTGACCTGCACCGCTTTTTTTATCCTGTCCGTTTTTCTCAAGTATAGACTCGTATATAGCGCCTTTAAAATCCCCCTCCATCATATACCAATTTTCATTTGAAACCATTTCTATTATCTTTGCCAAATGAACAGGGCTGTCGATTTTATTGGACGCCTTTGTAAAAATTGTTCCTATCAATCCACTGTCTTTCGCCAGTTCGGAAAGTATTTCCTCGTACTTGTCAACTAAATCTGTACCGTTTAGCACAACAATATCTTTCCATTTATAACCATCTGGAATACTGCTGCCAAGCCCTAAAGCCTCTTTTTCATCATCCATTTTTAAGAAAAGGATATAAGTAAATTGAGTGATATAGTCTGTGAATCCAACACCTGCAGCCGCCATTACACCTGCAATATCCCAAACTTTTTTCAGCAATGCAGATTCACTTTTTGTATTTGTAGTTTTTGCCATACTATGCCGCCCTTAAAATAAATTTAGATAATTCGTATAATTCATTAGAAAATTGTTTTGGCTCAAATTCATTCATTGCTTCACGCCATAAATCCGGTGCAAATTCATTTAGTTCCAGTGAATTGAATGCACCCTCATTAACAATAAACTCAGCTATCTGCTGCATAATTGCTTTTTGAGTTTCGGAAAGGTTACGCTGAGCTTGTCCGCAATAGAGGTTGAATCGTTGAATGTATGTACCAAACAGACCGGTAAGCCTGCAACTTTTCTTATATGCGTACCTGACAATTTGTATGAGATTTGTTAATGCATTGACATTATGTTTTAAATCTAACGAATCAACACTTCCGTTGGTATCAAGAATTTTGTAATAGTTCCATATAGAATGAGGGGTATATTGCTTACTTTGCGATAACAGTTTATCTTTTAAATCACAGAGCATAGAATTAGTAATTACTTTATTTTCAGAATTATATATGATTCTTAAAGCTTCTATCTGATCTTTGTTATCAAGCAAATATTTTTCAAAGGTATCAATAAAACTTCTTGCTGTTTCTTTTGAAAAGCCTACGTAGATTATCTTATCGTCTTCAACAGGGTCAAAGATATAGAATCCTTTTTGCATTTCAAGAAGGCTTTTCCTTGCTTTATCATTTCCAATAAGGCAGAATATTAAATCAAGCCTTTCGGTATTAGGAGCAGAAGGATCCAAAAATGGAGGTAAGGAATGTTCGGATAATGCCTTATTAATAGAATTCGCAAGGGTTCTTGGTGCAAAACCATAATTTTTGATAAATGAGTCCAAATGCCGTCCAAATAAAGGATTATCTTCATAACGCTTGTTGATGGTTGAACAATAATTTCGCAATAATTCTAGATTTTCATCGCTTAAATCCTTGTGAGATAAATGTTCAATCAATTGCTCAAGCGTTAATACTTTGTTTGTCTTACCACCATTCTTTTTTGTACGGTCAGGCAAAGTTTTATCATGTTCAGTTACACCTACGGCATCTACAATATAGAAACATTCCTTTGTATCTGCATTTGGGGTAACCTCTCTGAGTTTATCTTCAAGAATGTATCGACAACCACGACCTTTCATCTGAGTATAAAGGACCGGAGATTTGACATCATTCATAAAAAGTACAACTTCAAGCGGTTTAACATCTGTTCCTGTAGCAACTAATGTGACAGTAACCGCAATTCTAAAGTCTTTTTCAATTCTTAAATCTCGAATTAACGCATTTGAATTCCCTGCCGAATATGTAATCTTTTGAACAAAATTGTCAGGTAGAATTTTATCCTTGAACTTATCGGCAAATACTTCCTTTGCAATTTCAACAATTTGAGTCGCATGATTATCGTCCTTGGCAAAAATCAAAGTTTTTGGAATATACTCCCACGATAGTTTTCTGTCAGGATATAAATCAGTATATATTGCATCCCTATACGAAGTCAGAACAGATCTGATTTGAGCAGGATTTATAACGGTTCTGTCAAGTTGAGTAGGAGAATAATCAATTCTTGACGTTGTTTTATATGTTGTGGTTTTGTGAGTGTACTTTGATTTCTCTGTAACTTCTGTTTCCCCATCAATTGTTCCACCATGTTCTGTTGACTCTGTTTTTATTCTGTACACACGAGCAGGAACATTTACCCCGTCAACAACAGATTCGTCATATGTGTATTCT
This sequence comes from Ruminococcus sp., assembly GCA_051880895.1. Lineage (GTDB taxonomy): Bacteria > Bacillota > Clostridia > Oscillospirales > Acutalibacteraceae > Ruminococcoides. The sequence goes on from JBJEOV010000061.1 coordinate 3,374, forward strand.
TCAATTTTGTTTTTATTAAAGAAAGCATATGCTTCAGGCGTTGGAGTAGCAGTAAGTCCCAATATCTTCGCATCCTTAAAATAATCAAGAACAGCTTTCCAACGACCGTAGATTGAACGGTGGCACTCATCAATAATAATAAACTGAAAATAATCAGGAGGAAGCTTCAGATTACCGTCTATAGTGATTAACTTTGCAGCGTCTTTTTCATCTGATTTGAAGTTTAATTCATCCTCCATATCTTCATCTTTATCAGAAAACGCTTGTCCTGTTAATACTGCATATAACTTTTGTATTGTAGATATTACAATATCACCTTTAATATCATCTTCTTTTACAAGCCGTTTAATCGAGTAAATTGAGCTCATCTGCTGTTGATTCTCTGTCCTGTCAAATGTACTGAACTCAGATGCTGCTTGTCTTGCAAGGTTATTGCGGTCTGCTAAAAACAAAACTCTTCTCGTAGAAGTATAATTCAGCAGTCTGTATGCAGCAAGACAAGCTAAGTACGTTTTTCCCGAACCGGTTGCTAAAACAGCAAGAGCTTTTTTATGACCTTCTTTAAAAGATTTTTCAAGCTTACACTCTGCATTGTATTGGCAATCTCTTAGACCCTTTTCTTCAATTTTGGGCAACACTCCATATTCGGATGTTTTCCCAATCAATTGCAGCATCTTTTTTGGTGAGTGCATTTTAGAAATCTCAATATAGTCGCTGTCAGGTAAAAGCATATTTTTAAAGTATATCTTTTTCCCATTCGCAAGATAGACTAAGGGAATTTTATTAGGATACCATAATCCATACCAATTCTGAGGTATTAGTGCATAATTTTCGGCTTGTCGAGCTACCTTTTCACCTAAATCATTACTTTCACGCTTTGCTTCTACAATAGCGATAGCCTTGTCTTCAACAAATAAAAGGTAATCACTCTCATGATTGCCTTGCATTAACGCTTCTTTGACAGCAGAAGGCTCATTGCACGGAATATAGTCGTTTCTGGATATAACATTCCACCCTGCATCATTCAATTGTTTATCAATTTTTATGCGAGCTGATTCTTCGGGTAACATCGTGCATCAATCCTCTTATGAATAAAAAAATACGTTTAGTTACGCTGAACATTATGAATTATGTTCTGATAATAAAACTTATGAGAAGTTATTGCATATTAATTTTATCATACTTGTGAAAAGCAATCAACATTCTTTTACAATTTTTTATGCTATTGTATACAAAAATATACTCGGTATCGAGATATTTAATGATGTGGAGTATTTCTTAATAATGTACCAAAACATATATAATTTGCTACAAATAAAAGAATTTAAAAGTTGTGTCTGTAAGCTCATTGACATACGATAGTGCATTTGCTATCATTTATTTGTAATCGGGATGTGCTTATCTATCAATTATCAGTAAAAAAAATTTGGAGTAAAATGTGAAGAGGAAAATTTTTGAGTTTATAAAACAGGAAGCGATATTAATTGTTGCCTGTGTGCTTTCGGTGATTTCAATCTTCTTTGTAACACCGGACGAAAAATATTTTGAGTATATAGATTTCAGGACGCTGGGAATATTGTTCTCGTTGATGGCACTGATGGCAGGCTTTCAGAGTATGGGCATCTTTGAAGAAATCTCACGAAAGCTGCTAAATAGGGTGCAAAATATTCGCCAGCTTGTGGTAATGCTGACTTTACTTTGTTTCTTTTTCAGTATGGTAATTACCAATGATGTTGCGCTCATAACCTTTGTCCCCTTTACCTTTGCGCTGTTTGATATGCTCGGACAGGCAGAAGAGAAAAAGTGGCTTATTCCCGTGGTGATTTTGCAGACCATTGCGGCTAATCTGGGCAGTATGCTGACACCAATAGGTAATCCGCAGAATTTGTATATGTACGGAAAATCGGGTATGCCTTTTGAAAAATTTATTTACCTGATGTTGCCTTATACAGTCTTGTCACTTGCAATGCTGCTAATCAGCAGTTTTGCAATAGGAACTATTGGAAATAAGAGAATCACCGTAAGTCTGACCACAAAAAGCAAAGAAAAGAACACCTGCAAGGTGATTATGTATGTAGTACTGTTTTGCATTTGTATTCTTGCGGTATTGCGTGTTCTCAGCGTTAGTATTGCATTTGCCGTTACACTTTGTGCAATTATGATCTTTGACAGAAAAGTATTGAAAAAAGTTGACTATTCACTCCTGCTAACATTTGTCGGATTCTTTATATTCATCGGTAATATGGGCAGACTCCCAATGTTTTCTTCTCTGTTACAGAAATATATTTCAGGCAATGAGGTAATTACTGCGGTGCTTACTTCTCAGGTTGTAAGCAATGTACCGGCGGCACTGCTTTTGTCAAATTTCACCGACAACCTACCGTCATTGATTGTCGGCACTAATATAGGCGGCTTAGGTACATTAATCGCATCTATGGCAAGCCTGATTTCATACAAATTCATAGCACAAAAGAAAAATGTATCCAAAGGAAAGTATCTCCTGTTCTTTACCATTGCCAATATCATTTTTCTTGCGGCATTAATGTTGTTGTATGTAATAATAAAGTAAGATAAATTTGAATTTGTAGGAGAGAGTATGCATAAAGTTTTTGGACAAAAAGAAAATAAAACTTATTTGGATAGAAAAGGAGCGTATATTGTACCTTTAAGAGGAGAAGAAATTGGTGTAGTTGAAACTCTAAAAGGTTTTTTCTTCTTAGGTGGTGGAATAGAGGATGGAGAAACGGATATAGAGTGCATTACTCGAGAATGTATGGAAGAATCTGGTTATCAAGTTAAGATAAAGGGAAAAGTTTGTTCGGCAGAGACCTATTATGAACATCCGACTATTGGCTATTTTCATCCCATTCAATCTTATTATTCTGGTGAATTAACTTCAAAAATAAAAGAACCAACAGAAGAGGACCATTTGTTTAAATGGGTTAAATATGAAAAACTTAAAGGGAAAATGTTCTTGAAAATGCAAAATTGGGCATTGGAACAAATATTAGGTAAGAAATAGACAACTTCCAGTTTGTCAGGCAAGTAAAAAGAAGTTAAAATCAAAATTCGGTCAAAACAACGGCTACCCCCTGCAAAGGACTACGAGTTTGCCGCAGGATATTGCGTGGAATACTATGATGACCCGAAAAAATATCCAAACGGAACAGCAGATGAAAACTACTATTGCGAAATCTGGATTCCTGTTAAAATGAAGTAATGCTAAATTCAAGGGAACACCGATATCGGTAAATTAAAATCTAATAGAATAAACAACCCTCAATCAACTTTGTGGTGGTGATTGAGGGTTGATTTATATTGAAAAAGTCTCCTAAATAATAATCTGATTTTTGATTTCCGCAAAGCTATCAAATACAGGCACACCGCATTGTTTCAATAATTTTGGCGACTGCTGTCCGCCTGAGAACAGCACACAATCCACGCCTAACGCAAGAGCGGTATCGCAATCGTGTACAGTATCGCCGATATACAGCGTTTGTTCAGAAGCAAATTTATGTTCTTTCATATATCGTCTGCCACGCATAGTTTTACTTTCCATTACGATATTCTGTGTACCGAGAATATCCTCAAAATATTTCTCTACCGAAAACTTCCGTGCGTATTTGGTGATTTCCTCTGTTCTGAAAGCAGACAATACTACCTGACGGCAGTTTTCGTCTGCAAAGTAACACAGCAAATTCCTGACGCCTTCGTGTAATCCGATTTTATCGGAAAGCTGATTATACAAAACGCCCCACTCATCGTCGAGCATTTGCATATCGTGTTTATTCAAATCAAAGATTTTACTGTAAAAATTCACAATAGGTGTGTCAATATTATCTCTATAATACTCTAATGCAATTGTTGGATAGCCGTATCTTTTCAATAGAATATTGGTTGCTTCAAAAGCAACGGGTGTATCGTTGAGAATTGTACCGTTCCAATCCCAAAGAACATTTCTGTATTTCAATTTTTACCCTCCATTACAATTTCAGGCAATATTCTTCGCTCAACTTCTTTTAATAAAAGCGGCTGAATCTGAGGATATGTCCACTTTGTCGGCGGTTCGTCAAATAATTCAATCTTTTCAATTTCGCTGTGCAACTCCGTTTCAAAGGTAGTAATATCCGCAAAATAGAGCTTGCCGAATGTTTCCACACCATTGAAATTATCCGGAGCAGTTACCGAGTAAACGCAGATTGGCTTGATAGTATAATTAATCGCTCCGGTTTCCTCATACAATTCACGCCTTGCAGCATCGTCGATATTTTCGCCTGCTTCTCTGTGACCGCCAGGACATTCGTATGTATCACGCTCTTTATGTTTGCAGAACACCCACTTGCCGTTTGACTTTGCAACAATCACCGCAAATTTGAGTAGCTTATCTTCTACTGTATCATAAAACTTTACTTCCATTATTATATTCCTTTCAATCTTCTATAAGTGTTGCTTTTCTGTACTCTATGTTCATTGTATCACTCCCTATAACCACTGGATAAACGCAGTTTTGTCTTCTGAATTGTAGCCTGCTTTTTTATAAAAGTCTAAAGTTTTATCGTTCTTTGAGCCTGTGAGCAACATCATTTTGTAACAATCTGATTTTATTGCAAGTTCTTTTGCATAATTAAGGCAGGCTGTTGCGTAACCTTTTCCTCTGTAATCAGAGTGAGTAACCACATTTTCTATAAAAGCATAGGGGCGAATATTTCTTGTAAGATTCGGAATAATCACGCACACGCAGGAAGAAACAATTTTGCCGTCAACCTCGCAAACAATAATATGATGATTTTTATCGTTGCAAATTGCGTTCCAAGTTTTCTCTAAATGTTCACTATGCTCAGGAACACCAAGTTCATGCAAATGCGTATATAATTCAAGTAACTTGTTCAGTTCGTCTGTTTTGATTTCTCTAATCATTTTCATCACCGTAATTATGCACATTAAACAATATATATTTAAATTATTTAAATTATTCCACCAAATAAGTTCATATATCAACTGTCCTTTTTTGCATTTTTATAGCATTCCTTACCCCACCAAAATGGAGTAATCTCTTTCAATATCACAGTCTCCCTTTTTAAAGTCAGTCATTATTTCCATATCTTCATTTCTCTCGTTAAGCTGCATAAAGAACTCTCTGCATACTCCGCAGGGTATTCCGTTACCCTCGCCGTATGGGGCTTTATCCATAAATGCAATCAGATTACAACAGTCTGTCAGCTGTTCATATACATATTAAGTGCAGCTACTCGCTCAGCACATAAATTCATAACTCCGCTGCAGCTTTCAATGCAAAAGCCTGTGAATATCTCTCCGTTTTCAGCTTCCAGAGCGCATACAACGTGATGAGCCATAACAAACGGAGATACATCTTCAGGGTGGTACTCCTGCTTTGCTTTTTCGCATAATTTGTTCCAAATATTCATATTTCAATCTCTAATTAAATGTATTTTCAAGTATTGTTAAAGTTCTATAATCAACATTCAATTCTGCTGTTATGCCATAAGGTAAAATACATCTCGGCTGACAATGACCAAAATTAAGATTATACATAACAGGAACATTTGTACCTTTGAATACTTCTTTATATACAACCTTATATTCATCATAATAAATTTCATCGTAGGGTTTGCCGACTATCAAACCGTTGATTTGATTGAATATACCTTTATTCATAAAGAAATCGAGCATTGTTTTAAGCATTTTAGGTGAGGACTTTACTTCACTTGTTTCAAGAAACATAATTTTGCCTTTCCAATCCTCAACATTTGGCAAGATACCGTATTTATTTAGCACGTCAAATTCATCTGCGTATCTGCAACTGTTGTAGGCTTCGTAAATGCTCTCAATACAACCGCCCAGCAAATGTCCTGTTACAACTCCGCTACCGTTTAAAATCTCGTAACCGAAATTTTCTTTAGTAGATTTTCTAGGCTTTCCAATTTCTTCTTTTCCATAGCTTTCTCTGTCATAATAAACAGTATCAGAGGACTTTATTTCAAAACTTCCACCGCAATTAAAGAAAAGCTCAAAGTATTCTTTGGTGTATGGAAGCATATCATTATCAAGCTCCGCAAGATCGCATAAAATATTAGGACCATAAAAGGTACTCATACCGATTTTATGAAACATCAGGTGGTTGATTGTTGTGTCTGAAAATCCAGTGAAAATTTTCGGGTGTTTTCTAACATTCTCTATGAACTCTTTGTCATTCATGAGATATGGTGTAAGCTTGTATGTATCCACACCGCCGATTGAGCAAATTACGGCTTTTATGTCTTTATCTGAAAATGCTAACTTCAAATCATCAGCACGCTTTTCAGGGTGATTTTTCAGATATTCAATACCCTTTAAAGCATTTGGCATCACTACGGGCATTAAACCGTAATCTCTTAAGCGGTTTAATGCTATCTCTAATTCGTGCCTGCAAAAATCCTCGCCCAAAATACCGCTTGACAAGGATACTATTGCTATTTTATCGCCCTTTTGTAATTTCTTTGGTTTTATCATAATAAGTTCACCTATATAATTTTCAAAATCTCACTTAAATTCTATCATAAAAACAGTAATGTATCAATCAATTTTTTAGAGTTGCTTTATATAAGATACAGCCTTACTGTAAAGCATTTTCTTCTGTGCCTGTCCGATTCTGTTTCAGGTTTAGTTGTGCGTTTATCAAGCTTTCCGTATGATATGAATTTATAGCTTTTAAACGGTAAAACTTCCAATTGAGGGTACTCGTCAGGTACAGAAGAGCTTAACCATCTTGAGATGATTGGTGCAATTGTTTATCAGCTTACAAAAGACCTGAGCGAAGACGAGATTAAAAAGCAAGGCTTTGAGGATTATTTTGTTGACCACACAACAGGAATATTCCCTCAGGCGGCGTCGGGCGTTCCCTATTCTGCCGCATCAATGCAGGTAAAGGGCGATACAATTACTGACCTTCATGAAAATATGGCGGCGGAACAGAAGGCCCGAACCGTCTATGACAATATTCTAAGGCTATGCGATGATTACGATGTAAAAGACCCGATAAGATTTTTGCGTGAGCGTGAGGTAGTGCATTATCAGAGATTCGGAGAAAATCTGAGACTTATAACCGACAAGCTTGACGAAAAGAATTTCTACGCTTTCAACCCTGCTTTTGATAAAAAATGCTTTAAAAACGGCTTAAAGAAAAAGTAATGAAAACAGCTGTCGCAAACGGCAAAATTTGCGACAGCCGTTTTATATTGATTGAATTTTTCAAGGAAACTCTGATTAAATCGTTTGTGCATATTGTGTAGTCAGATGATTATCTACCCTTAATGATTTTACAAACAGCGTTGGCTACTGCTATGCTGTCATTTATATCGTTGTCAGCACCAAAGGATACCCTTATTGTTCCCTTGGCATACTCGGAATCTAACTTGATTGCTTTCAGAACATGCGAAATCTGCGTATTTTCAGAATCACAGGCAGAACCTGTGGAAACGCATATTCCCATTAAATCCAGACGATGAAGGAGCATTTCGCCGTCAGATTCTTTGAAAGATAAGCTTACATTGCCGGGCAGATGATTTTTACCTCCGTTCCTGATAAAACATACACCGTTGGACTTCAATGTATTCAGCAGTCCGTCCTCCAGCCGGCACATCAAATCATTGTACGATGAAATATTTTCGCAATTCTTTTTGAGTGCGGCAGCCATTCCGACAATCGCCGCAATATTTTCTGTTCCGCCTCTTAATCCGTATTCCTGACTGCCACCGTCGATAAACGGCTGAATCACTGTCCCTTGCTTGATATATAAAAAGCCTGTTCCTTTTGGTCCGTTAAACTTATGGGCAGACGCCGAGAGCATATCAACGCACAGTTCCTTTACATCAATTCCTATATGCCCTACAGCCTGAACAGCGTCAGTATGAAATACAGCACCATACCGATGTGTTATTTTTGCCAGCTCCCGAACAGGCTGAATTGTACCTATTTCATTGTTGGCAAGCATAACAGATACAAGCTTTGTATTTTCTGAGATGTGTTGAGCCAATGATTCAGGCAAAACCGTACCTGTTGAATCCACAGGCAGATATATTACGGGATACCCTGACCTTTCTATGCTTTTTGCAGCATTGAGAATAGCATGGTGTTCAATCTGAGAAGTAATCAGCGCACGATTATCACCATAAACAAGCATACTCCCCTTTAATGCCCAGTTATCGCTCTCTGAGCCGCCGGATGTAAAATATATCTCGTCAGGCTCAGCATTGATGCAGGCTGCAATTATCTCACGAGCCTTTCTCAATGCTTTTTTCGCACTTCGAGAAAACGAGTATGGCTGTGATGCATTTCCGTATTCTGTCAGTAGATACGGTTTCATTGCCTCAAAGGCTTCTTTTGACATAGCTGTTGTAGCCGCATTATCAGCGTATATCAAACGCACTCATCTCCCTTATTTCAACTGAAAAGCTTACAGCCTTCCTCTTTAAATTCCTCTATTTTATCAAGAATATCCTGTACGGTTACATCAAGATAGTCTGCAAGGCAACCCAGGCAATAAAAATTATCTATACTTTCTCCAAGCAGCTTTTTATTAATTCCTATCTCGTTTTTCGTAATATTTGTTTTTCCGCACGAAACACAGTTTTTATTTTTCATTCTGCTGCATCCTTTACACTCAGAGAAGGAACTGCTTTACCGCCGAATTCATCAGGATCAAGAATCCCAAGCTGAATTTTTATAATAGAGCGCATTTCAACAGCGGGCTTCAGGCAGTACATATTGAAATCCCGTGAAGATATATCCTGAGGATGCACAACATTCGGAAACAGGAGCTTAAGGTAAGCAGTGCAAATACGCTTGATTGCCTCGGTATCTCTCGTATCAGACTTTTCCGGGACTTCAACCAGCGCATCGACCACTGCACGATAACTCGGATCATCCCTGAGCTCGTGCATAATAGTAGAAAAATATTCAGAGTTCAAAGCCCAGCCGCAAATTTTCAGGTCATCGTTCATACGAGGTAAATCCCATCCCTTAAGAAAGCCGTGGAAACGGTCAATCAACGCACTTTCGTGGAAAACTCCGGGCAGTTCGCTGAACATATTGAGATATTCATTCATAGAATTTGCCGGAATATTGCCCAGCAGAACAATACCTGAGTCAGCAGTGCCTTCATGATTTCCTACGGTATATTTGCCGTTTTCCATATATCCCTTTAATGCACCACGCATTTCATCTACATCAGTAAAGTTGATGGTCTGAACCTCATCCATCGCAACAAAGTCGTGGCCAAATACCAGACCTTCCGTGCGTCTGGCTACATCGTAGAACATTTTTGCTCTTGACATTGTTCCGCCTGAGGACAACCAGCCAAATCTGCTCACAGAACCGAATAGATATGATTTTCCTGTTCCTTTGGGAGCTAATTCAATCATATTCAGGCGTTTTTCAACAAACGGCAGAAGTCGGGTAATCATAGCCAGCTTCTGCTTTTTTGATTCATAACCTGCCGCATTATAATCGATTGCTCCGAGAATTATATCAATCCATTCATCAAGAGAAAATGATTCTCTTGCATATTTAAATTCATCAAGGTCAATTATATAGGGGCAAAAATCATGAAAGCTTATCAGCTTGATTTTACCCGGCGCTCTGTCATTTTCGGGAAATTGATAACCCAGTTCCACAATACCCCAGTTTTCTTCGGCTTTCAGCAGAGCGCCACTGCAATTTTCCCATACATCACGGGGAATAACCGTATCCTTGAAGGTCAGCCCAAAATCCTGTAAAGCAAAAGAAATAGCCTGTGTTTTTATATCAATGTCAATAGAAATCTTTGCAAGAAACTTAACCTGCTCCTGATAGTTCACGATTCTGTTCTTGATAGATTTCCAATCCTCTTTCTTAGGGATAAAGGTTCTGATAAATTCCGTAGCGCCGTCCACATCTATATTGCCTTCATCATCCTGAAAACGCTTGAGCACCCAATCTCTCATAAAAGACGGAAGTTTAAACGAAGAAATGAAATTACTCTTTTTCAAATCCTTAAAAACAACCATCTCATCAAAGTTATCTTTTAATTTTTCCACCATTTCAGCCGACTGAAATTCACTCATTTGCTACACCTCCGCAGGTCAGAACAAATCCACTTCACGAGTCTGCTTCTGTACCTTAAATTCAAGAGTTACGGACATATTCTTCTCGCCGTCATATACATCTGCCCTGTAACTTCCCTTCCTTTTTATATTGGGTAAGCTGAATACGGCGTGTTTGTTATCGGCAACAAATTCTCCGTCATAGAACTCGCCTCCGATATACAGGCGTGGTTTCTGTAAAGCAATGTTTGAATAAAGCGTCAGCTCCGGTGTAATGTGCGGCGTGAGAGTGACAGTTGGATTGACAAAGCAAATCTCAATATTATCAGGCTTTTTTGTCAGAACAATAACGGGCACCAGCACTTCCTCAAGTGATGCGCCGCCATGTACTTCAACATTAGCTTTGCGCCCGCCCTTAAATCTGTCGTAATTAGCCAGAACAGAATATCCGTCCTCATAAGCCGCAAACGGTAACTGCGGATCTTCCTCTGCAAGACAGCAGCGTCCGCTGTGCTCGCCTGATTCATCCAGCTCTATTTTTGCCACAGCCTCGTGTCCGTAAATTACCGCAAGTCTGCTTGCGCCATGGTCGGATACAAGCAATGCTTTTTCAAATGCGCCCTGAACCAGCATAGACTGAATTTTTCGCAGTTCTTCATCAATAACATCCAATTCCTCAAACAGATACAACGGATATTTACATTTCTGATAATTATAGATTTTGCTATGATGCTTTATCTCATCCAAATCATCAATCTTATAACGGTTATCATCGGTAAAATACTGGAAAAACTCTTTATTATTACTTGTGACGGACGGCAATTCACAATGACCGACAGATACTTCGGCTGCCAATCCGTATTCCTCGCATTTAGCAAGTATAAATGCAAGATATTCAACTCCAAGAGCGTCAAAGAAAAACAACTGCATATTTTTCCTGTCCATATGAGAAATTATGCTGCTCCGTGGCGGCAGCTTGTTATAAGAACGGGAAACAGCATATTTGTTCACTGTTTCTAAAAATTCAGGATAAATTCTATTAGTAAGCTTTTGTTTTTTATATTGATTGAAATATTCTGTTAATTGCAAACGGAAATCCCTGTCAGATTCCGTCAGTTTTGTATTCAGGGAATCAAAGGTAAAGCTTTTCATATATAAAGACAGCGACCTTGACATACTTTGAGCTGCTCTTAAAAGCTCTGAATCTGAATAGTCATAAATACTCAGGCAACGCACAAACTCATACTTTTCTGTATCGCTTTCATCTGTAAGGTAGAAAATCTCATATTTCTGATGTATGCCTGATTTCTCACAATATTTTGCTGTTAACCGACAGTTCTCGGGAAATTGTTTTATAAGTCTTTTACGCTCAGAAAAGTATCTTGTGAAGTCAGGATTATTAATATCAATATCAACAAGATCCATATATATATGTTCCTCAAAATCATCATATGTTTCGGAGTTTGCAAGTACATATGACAAATATTTGTTATTTACTTCTCCGAACACTTTCATTGAGAGCCAGAGAAACCATTGACGGTTTTTGTCGTTTTCTTCCATAACATCCGAAATATGCGATGAAAGGTTGGAGGTCGTTCCAAATACAGCGCATACCAACGCCGAAAAGCTTTTATACGGCTTGATTTTTTCTGCAAGAAAGCTCCAATATGCGTCGTTGCCGTAGGACTTTTGCGTTGCACCTGCTATGTCTGAATACTTCCCGATTAACGACTCGTAAATCCCGTCTGCCTCTGAAACCGGATATATTGAGCGTCTGAACATACTGACCGAGAAAGAGCTTACTACCGTCAGATATGGCTGACTCTCTCTTTGCCGTTCTGTTAATTTTTCCAGACAGGCAAGCAGTCGGCTGAAATCAGGCAGAGGCTCAAAACCGATACACAGCTCTTTGTTCTTCGCTAATTTAATCTGAGGTAGTTCGGAAGTCGCACCGTTTACCATAACTACCCGTTTTTGAATGCGTATATCTCTGCGGATGAATTTACAAAGCACCTGCTGACAGTGATCCAGTAAAACAACGCCGTAACCGCTGATTGGCAGGTTAAGTATTTCATCAAGCTTACTCTCAAGAGCAATATCCCCTTGGAGCATTAATGCCTGCGACAATCCTATCAGAGCATATTCACCCAAAGAAACGCCTTCCGAAATAACCTTTTCGACATCCGGCAGACCGTTTGGCAGACAGTGCTTTGATGCAAAGATGCATTTCTTGCTTTTATCAGCCTGTAAGCGATGCAAAATTTCCTGATAAATATCGTAGTTTTCAGTATTTACGAGCAGAAAGTATCCCGTCCTTTTGCTGTCAAAATAAGCGCTGATTTGTTCAAAGCACTCATTTGTATTTTCACATTGCATAGATACACTCCTTACTCATTTTTCAGAATTTCCATACCGACCGTAAGGTTATCGGCAATAAGTTCATTCAGATAGCGGTGCAGCTCGGTTGCGTCCATCTTGTCGATAACAGCCATTGCTCTCTCACAGCCACTGAGCTTGTATTGCTTTTCAGCAAGCACCTTCAAACGATTTTTAACCGCAGAGTTGTCCATCCAGCTATATACATTATCGGGAATACTGCCGAGTAAATTCTTTCTTACATAATCGGCATCGCTTAGCATAATATCGTAATCTCCGACAACACGCTGCATAAAACAACGGTCACGCTCTGCCGGGTCATTCAGCCTGTCGTAGAATGAAGCATTTTCAAGATAAGTAATTGCCTTTGTAATATCAGCATCAGAGGAAGCATACGCCATAATTATGTCAAACACAGACCTTGCTTCACCACGCTCAAAATCATTGAACATACAGAGAATCGGCGTTTCATAACGCTCAGACCAATCCTTTGGATCTTTTGTTCCCGTCCTGCTGAGCCATAGATTTCTGAGTTGAGTCTTTTTGATTCCCTTTTTGTATAAATTCACCGCATTTTCGATGTATTGATAATACTCCGTACCTGATTTAGCGAACTGACCTGCCGGAATTGTATTGAAAAAGTCAGCAATATCCTGTTCTTCCAGTTCATCAACAAACATAGCCGCAGCCTGTTTGAAGTACGGGAGCTGATCCTTGTAAAAACATTCAAAGCTTTCACGCTGAGTCAGGAGTGCGTCATAGAATTTCTGCTTATTCTGCTCCTGTAACTGACCGCTTTGCTTCATATAGTACAGATGAACCAACAGTTGACCGAGATCTCCTGCGTATTTGCGGAGAACATCATAGGGCATACGAATGTTGTTGGAGCGTTTATTCCATTCAAGTACGACATCACGCAGGCTTGTGCATTTCGGCAAGCTCTTATTGCTCTCAACGATAATGCGATATTCCAGAATAACATCTGAAATTTTCTCATCCGCAGTTGCTGAATTCCACACCCAGTTTGCGGCATCCGCATTGAATTTTTGCTTGACACGGTCGAGGTATGCTCCGCCGTCCCCGATACCTGCGGCAAGCTTACTAAGCTCTCCGCTCTGATATTTATCAATATAGGCAAGCATACCCTCCCTGCACATTTCGTTTGTAAACAGAGATTCCAGATCTTTTGTGACAGAGGAATTTTTGTAAACCAGCTTACCAATCCGCTCTGCAAGGTCGCTTTCAGTAGCCTTGTTACCGTTTGCAGTATTTGCAATTGAGCAGTAAGCGTCAATTACAGTTGCAATTTCCTCCTTTGAGCTTTCAAGAGAAACTGTATCAAGAATGTATTTCAGACACCAAATCGGGAAAATGAGGTTCTTCATTCTGATACGAATCCTGTCACGGGCGCTTTCAACAGAGCCGCACTGAGCCATAGGAATACGAAAGGCGGCAGATGTGCATTGTAGGAAACAACGCTGGCTTACGCTCATCGCAACTATGTACTCCTCCTTATATTTGGAGCTTGGCGAAAACTTCTGGTTGATTGCATTTGCAATCATCTGTTTCATTTTATCAGGCGTCATACTTTCACTTGATGAACCATTACTCCAGAAATAATCGGAAACAGCGTACTCCTTTAAAACAAAGCCTAATACAAAGGCTGTAACATTGCATGGCATAAAACCGAACGGAGGTTCTTCAAGAGCCTCATAGACTGAAAGAATGCTGATTCTGCCGGATGATTTGTTAAAGCCCTCCTTCACAACGGAATCTACCTTTTCCTTGATTCGCACAATCGGTAAGCTTTTCTTCATCGGGTCCTCCCAGTAACGGTCAACCCTCCATACTTCCTTAAACGCTGTAGCAAGACTTGTATTTGCATTAGAAGACCTGAAGGTATTCTTAAGCTCCTGAGAAATGCCGCACTCGGCGCCCATAGCCAGAGGACCTTTCATAAACATATTATCAATAAGATTATACTGCTCCAAGCCGCAGTAATATATCTGATGGTTGATTTTCCGAAGTTCATCCTGAAGTGCTGACAAATTTGCCAGGCGGATACCGCTTTTATTCTCAGGCGTATAAAGCATAAATGCACCGTTTGAGATTCTCTGTTTCCAGTCGCTAAGGCACTTCTTCGCCTGACCTTCAAAGCCGGCGGCACGGCGGCGGTCATTCTGAGCGTAGTTTTTGCTGTACGCCATATTTTCAACATACTGCGTTAACTGGTCATCACCCATCGGGACAAGGCTTTCAATAAAGAAGAGTGATTCAGACGGCTGAACAATCGTCTTCATTATTGCACTCTTAGCACTCAGAGCCTCGGAATCATTTATCGCAAAGGTAACGATTACATTAAAATGGTTCGGGCGGCTGACGCTGTTTACTTTACCTGTAACCTGATTGAAGGTTGCCGCTGCAGCACCGTACATTGCATAGCGCTGACGAATTGACGCAGGGAGTGTAACTGCAGACAAAAGGTCGGCAGAAATAATTAAATCCTGAGTTTTAGTTGTGCTGCAGATTTCATTTTTTAATTTTTCAATTTTCGTGCGATCTCCGCCGTTGTTGGCAACAGTATATTCTTTCAGTCCGTTGCCGACCGGCTTTTCAAATAACAACCCCTGACTGCATAAACCGGCAGCAATACTGCGTGCTTTACCCTTTGCCCAGTCTGTACCGTTGAAAGCGAGGTCAATGTTTTGTTCATTCGGACGCAGAAGCTCAACATCACCGACACGCAGAGAAATTGCCTCAAGCAAAAGGACAGTTTTGAAAACACGCTCCTGGTCAGGTGAAAGGCTGCCTTTCTTCAGCAGACTGAAAGAATCAAGGATTACTCTGACATCATCGTTAAGACCGTTCTGATCTTTTCCGGTAAAGAAATCCCATAGCATATCAATGGTAAGCAGATTCATACTGTCCAGCGGGCCGTACTGATTAATAAACCATTTAAAGCCCTTTGCATCTGTCATATCGTTACTGATGATAAAATCAAACATACTGCGGGCATTAGAGTTAAACGCCACAGACATATGCTTGAGCAAAAGAGCGGCATAGGGATGAACAGGAACAACAGATTGTAAATCCTCATCGGAAATAACGGTCTTTTGTCCCATTGTTGCGTGTTTCTTTGCAACAGCTGTAATAGTGCTGCGAACACCGCTGAGTTCTCTGTTCAGGTCGCCCTTATACACTTGCCATTCAGGAAGTAAAACGGGGTCGTCGGTTGTTTTCATAGCCTGCGCCATCAGACGGAACGCCATATTTTCAGGCATATCAATGCGGAGCGCAACATCACCTACAAAGCGGTTAAGAATTTTACGGCGCATATCCTTATCCTTAATCAGAGAGCTGCTCTCATGGGTAACTATAAGGAAATAGAACGGATATGATTCGCTGATTTCTGCAAGAGTCTGAAAACCGGTCAAAGAGTTCGGATTATTCACAAAATATTCCGTAAACTCATCCCAGACAAACAGAATTGCTGATATATCGTTTTCATCAATAACACTCTTAATCCACTCGCACATTGACACAACATCCAATCTGAGAGCAGTAATACCGTTGTCCTCGGCCACCTTAAGTATATTACGCATCATTTTTGAAACAGCGTTTTCGTCATCAGTGCTTTTCAGAACAGAAATCACATCTTCGACATGCTTGCCGCCGAAATCCCACATATATTTTTCTTCCTGAATCAGACTGTCAAAATATATACGGTTCGCCTCCTTTTCGTCAAACCATTTCAATGCGGCAGCTTTCAGAGAGGCTTCGCCCCGATTGGTAATGCCGTGCTCATCTAAAGCGGCAGTAATGCTGTCCTGTATTGCAAGAATCAAATCACTGTCAGAACGGATAGAGGCAGAGCCAATGCGGTGAATAGTAATAAGCCTGCCGTTATTCTTATCGGTAATAAGCTGCTGGCAAAGGTCATCCTTAAGACCGTAATCCTTAAAATACGCACGAATTTCATCGTCGCTTGCCTCAAGAAGACATTTCACTGTCAGGGCGGCATGAGATTTACCGGTACCATAGGCGCCCTCAATCCACAGTGAACGGGAGTCCTTACCCGAAAGCATAATATGCGTTTTTTCAAGCAGCTTTACAAAGGTTTCGTGCGGATAGAACGCATCCCATTTTACCTGACCGGATTTAATCAGGTCAGCGGTAACGGCGGCGTAATATTTCGGATCGATGTTAAAATAATCTCTGTAAATTTTTCCGCTCATCCTTTTACCTCCTTGTCAACATCAAACAGTGTCAATACATCCTGAGGTTTCTTGTCTGAACTGAGGTTAATCGTATCCAGACCAAGCGCAAAGCTTGCAGAAATAAAATCAGGATAATTTGCAGAAAGACCATTCAGAATCGGAATCATTGTATCATAATCCAGACCGAAAATTCTGGTAGGACTGATTCCGTCACGCTCAATAGAATTATCCAGCAATTCGGAGAGCGTGAACTGATAATAATCTCCGCACTTTTCGGCGAATTTGTAAAGGCTGTAGAGGATGACACGAGGATCGGGGGCTGTCCATGATGTACGATAAGCATCAATAAGATATGTATTCTTTCCCTTTTTTTCAACATTCACAAAGCCGAATCCGAGATTATCACCGAGAACAGGGTTAGTGCAGAAAATATTTTTAAACCCTGAAATAACATTCTTTCTGCTGTTATCGGTGAGCAATTCCTTGAGCATTTCATCAAGCTCTTTATGCGTATATTGACGATTTGTATCAATATTCATAACCCACCAATTAAATTGCGGAGTATATACAAGGTTGCAAATCATCAATGCCCAGGAAACGGCAGATTCTCCACCAAGCGATGCAACAATCCTGCCAAAATTTGTTATTTTGTTTTTATCGGTAATTTCTGCGTGGCGCAGAAAAGTTTTTAATGATTTCAGCATCATACTTCCAAGACCGTTATCATTCCAGAACTCATCTTTCTTATTTAAATATTCAACCACCCAGGAATAACGAATTCCCATATTTTTATACTGATCAATACTTCTGTTCATTCTGTTGCCCTCCTTTGGTAAACGCTGAGAGGCTGCTACAATACAACCTCCGTTTACATTATAACATTTTTTACATTTTACACATTTGTCGTCAATATGCAGTTGACCGTTATCCATATGAATAAAGCCATTCGGACAATTAGCTTCGCAAACCTGACAAAGAATGCAATATGCAGATTTTTTTAATATAGTTTTAATCCATGATATGAAATATATATCTTTTTGCCTGTTCCCTATATTTTGCAACAAGAAAATATGCTTTTTTTCGCTATAAGTGTATTTAAGCATATATCTTTCGTTTTCGCAAAAAATTTCTACCGTATTATCCGGAAGAAAATTTAGTTGACCTACAGTTTTCAGCCATTCTTTCCAATCGGTTGAAATTTCATCCAAAGTGATAATCAGGTCAGAACCGTTTTTTTCCTCGTGATATATTTCTCTGGGTACAGATAACTTACTGCCATTATGCCTTGACTTCCAAACGCCGATTTCCATAAACTCTTTCAGCTTTTCGGGTGGCAAATCTTTGGCAAATGTATTCTTGATTATGATGTCGTTAAAAAAAGTAGTGGTATGGCAATCACACGGCGAACCGGCATAAGACTGTTCTTTAAACCAAGTGTTTTTAACCGACTCCATTGGACACACAAGACACCCTGCCCTGCTGTTTCCTTTTTTATATGTATCATTTAGTATCAGATGTTCTTTATAGATATAAATGAATAATTCCGCTGAATTCCAGTTAAGAATCGGATAGAAATCGTATTGTCCTTGGTGCTTAGTTCCAAAATTCAACTCATCGTAGCGACTTCTGGTAATGCTTTCATCTGCTCTGACTCCCATCATTGCCATACCTCTGAATTGAGGATTATTTGTAAGCTTTCTGAGGAGCAGAATTTGCGGGGCAGTTTTATGAACGCTACAGCACCACCTCATTTTTTGAGCAGGCGGACCGATTAAATTCCATGTTTCTGCCGGTGTATATTTTGATTGAGAGCGCAAAAAACTTATCCCTTGCTTTTCACACCACATCTGAAATTTATCTACCGCATCATAGGTATCGGTAAATTCCATTCTGGTATCGCCGAAAAGGACTATAAAGTCATTATGCGGTAAAGCACGCTGGACAATATCCAGAGTGACCGCACTGTCTTTGCCGCCGCTGAAAGCAACATAAAACAAGTCAACCTTCTTTTTATATGAACGATATGTGTTATA
Organism: Ruminococcus sp.; assembly: GCA_051880895.1. Classification (GTDB taxonomy): domain Bacteria; phylum Bacillota; class Clostridia; order Oscillospirales; family Acutalibacteraceae; genus Ruminococcoides. The sequence goes on from JBJEOV010000061.1 coordinate 22,079, forward strand.
TACTTTCTGAATGGTTTCCTGAATCAGCGACTCCATAATCAGAGAGTTTTTAGCTATCATAGCGTCAATATCTACAAATTCAAGAGGTTGACCGTCAGGCTCAGGTTCTTCAAGAATAATAATTTCAGGCGCAGTATAAAGTGCGCCGCCTTTTGTACGGGCAACGGTGCGACCTTTGTAAATATAGTTATTAGCTTCCGCCCACATCAGGGGTGCGCTGTCGTCCTTTGGATAATTCCAGTACTTATCAAAGCCAAGAATATCCAGCTCTTTATAATAAACAGGGCGTGGCTCTTTACTGAATTTTGATAATTCTGTTATCAGCAAAGGACCGCCTGTTCCTTTGTCCCATATATATTGATACATCGTGAGTGCCTCACTTATCTTCTTTTTCTCGCTGTTCCTTTTTCAGCTTAGCTTCCTTAATTACTTGCTCAATACCGTCATATCTTCTCCTGTGCTGATACCCCTGCTCTACAATATATTGCAGAGCGGTCTTTGCTGAAGTCAACGCATCGGATTTTGAAAGCACATCTACTATCAAGGTACGGTAATCTGTAATATCTGAAGCAGTCCGAACCATTGCTCCGCAAACACTCTTTTGCCCGAAAGACATATGCAGCAGCCTGAATTTTTTACTGCCGCTATATAGGTAGCTTTCTAAAATATATTGATTCCATTGGTATCCGATATTAGGAAAGTATAAAAACAAGGAAATATCCTTTAAAGGAATATAGCTTTCGGGACACATCCCGTCCAATACATTGTCAATCACGGTAGCATCGAAATGAATTAAATCTCTGCGGACAAATTCTTTCTCGGATACACGCACCATTTCATTCAATACCGACTCCCAGTATATGCTTATATTCATTTCGCCGGAAAGATTTTTCAGGTCGTCAAAGCTTAATACCTCGTGCGTTCTTGCAAACTCTGAATAAACATCGCTCATACTTATCTCGTTGCCAACAGCAGAAATAACAGGCCCGTTAAAAGAAAATATATATCTGAAAATATATCCCAGGCAGTTTCTCAGACCGTATGTTGTAAAGCCTTCTGTATTTACAGCAATACCCGGACATTTATTTTTAATTATCTCTGCAATTTCTGTATCGGTGATATGTGAACGGTATTCCAGTTCGTTTTGAATCAGTAATGCAAGCTGCCCCAGCTCGTCCGTGCCGACCGGAAGATTTGGTGCATAAAAATAGGTTTCCGGCGCAACATTGACAATCGACTTCACCGCCACCAACAGGTGTTTCATTTTATCATAAGGAATATACCATATTTTTTTATGTATCTCTTCGTACTCCTGCGGCTGATTGTATTCCTTCATAACACGCAGAATATCTCTTGCAGGCTCAGCATTATTCAATCCGCAAACCAAATAAGAATATTTTTGTGTAAATTTTCCTTTTGCATTTGCCATCAGCACAGGAGTCAAAGCATCCATATGATAAATCTGAAGATTATCTGCAAGTCGCTGCTGATATTTTTCAAATACAGCATCAATGTAAACGGCTGACGCACCGCTGTTAAAGGCTGCTGTAATATCACTTATGATGTCATTAATCAGGTTATTCTGCTCAGCGTCCTGCTTTGGAAAAATGCGTCCGTCACGCTCTGTGCCGACATAACGCATAATACTGTCTATTTTATCATCCGACTCGGTCACATCTGTGCCGTACTCAGCTGCATAATACCGTTTGAATCTTCCTCTGAAAATAGGGCGGTCGGGCTGATAACCGTCTTCGCCGAAATACCTTGACAGAATCTGCGTGTATCGTAAACAAACTTCTTCGGATTCTGACAAACTACTCTTTTGCGATGCAGAAACAGTCTGAACAGTGCTTTCTGTATTCTGTTTTGAAATGCTCAACGGATGCACTTCTTTTTTATGCTCTTTCAGAAAGTCATAGTAATACTTGATGGCTGAACTCATCTTGCTAAGATCCTTTTTGTATGTAAAACGAAACACTTTATTTGAGTAAATAGTTTCTATAACCGACCTTATTTCAGAAAGCTCTGTCGTTTCAAATAGTTTTTTATGAAGTATCTTTCGTTGAATACAAAAGGATTCGATGTCGCTAAACGCAATACACAATTCAGAAAGCCGTGCAGGTGATACTTTATCGGATAACCAAGTAATAAACCGTTCCTGTATAGATTCTGCATCCGGCATTCTCCTCGCCTCCTTAGGTAAATATTTGTCAGTGTAATTTTTTGAAAGTCTGTTCTCAGACAAATATACATATTATTAAATATGTTATTATTTTTCACAATTATAGCATAATAAATTTGATTTTACAACAATTTTCTACAAATAATTTATTTATTTTATGAGAAATAATAACAGCTTTGCCAATAATAATCTATAGAGTATTGTAATTGAGCCTACCAGTATATCAATCTCACAAAGTAATCTTATCGCTTCCTGCGCTACAAATTCCGGTTTTAGAACAAAATAAACCACATATTGGGGAGGTTTCATATGACAAATGCTGAAGTTGTATATCACTTCTTTAAAAAGGGATATGAAAATAAAAACTAATGTATTCCCTTGTGTTATATCGTTTTGCAAGGCTTTGTGAAACCTCATAGGATAAATAATCATCCGACTGCGCAATATGCACAAACGATTTAATCAGTGTTTCCTTAACCGACTGCAATCAACAAATTCATTAATACATAACCATTGCAAAACAAAAATCCGTACCTTATGGACAACCATAAGATACGGATTCGATTTTTTACCAGTAACGAGCCTCTGTTTTTACTCTTGTGTATGTTTTTCTGCTTCTTGCTCTTGCTCTGCGAGCCTTTTTTGCAGTCTTCATTCTTTTAATAATGAAAGCTCCGCCAAAAACCGAAATCAAAGCAAGAACTACCAGAAACCAGAGTCCGACATTAAGATTACGCTTAACAACAGCACTGATAAGTGTTGGTGTATCGGCTGATGTGCTTGAAAGAGCCTTCTTTGTAACCTTATTTGCTGCTGACGCTACTACAGCGGCTGAATGTGCATAATCCTGATTCTGCGTATTCTGCAGAATAAACTGTGAAGAGCCTGTTGCAGGCATTACATACGGACCGCTGTAATCGGCTGCTGTGGTGAGTGCGTAACCGTTATTTGAAAGCGCAGTCGCTGAGAACATTGCCTGATATGTTTCCTGATCAACAATTCCTGTAGCCTCAAGATTGTTAGCAAGCTGGAATGCTTCAACCGCCTGAGCTGTAGTATCTCCGTAATAGCCTGTAGCTATCTCGTTAAAGAAACCGAGAATTGAAAGTCTGTTCTGAATTGTGAGAACGGCGTTGCTCTGATCCCCTAAGGTGTATATGGGCGACTGCTCTGCAAGAAGTGCCTGAGCGTCGGCATATGTAGGACAATCCTCAGAATAAAGAACATCTCTGTCTGTGCCTGAAATACCGTCAACTGCTACTCCTGCCGCCTGCTGGAACTGAATGTAAGCCGCCTCTGTCGCATCGTCAAACTTACCTGTTACCTCGCCGTTATAATAGCCAAGCTCCTTGAGTCTTTCCTGAATTTTCTTAATCTCCTCGTCCTCGTCACCGTTCCTGTAAAGAGCAGGCTCTTTAGGTGTTTCTTCCTTTTCCTCTTCCTTTGCCTCACTTACTTTGTCCGAGGAATTGTCAGAGCTGCTGTCTGACGAGCTGTTATCAGAGTTTGAAGAGCCTGATAAGGAAGAAGATAAAGATGACGACGGGTCAGACGGGGTACTGCTTGATCTTCCCTTTGAGTCAAAATAGTAGGTAGTACCGTCAATAGTTCTTGATGTATCTACAATGTACTCGCCGTTTTCATAATAGTAATAGTCACCGTTGAACTGTTCCCAACCGTTTTCTATGTAGTCAATAGCTCCGACCTTGTACCACTGAGTCCAGCCCATATAATCCAAGGTGTCGTAGCATACATCTTCATCGTCATTTCTTGCGTCAACTGCCATACCGTCGCCGATATAAACGCCGACATGACCGTCCATATGAAGACCGAGTCCGTGAACTCTCGGAATACCGTTGCTGATATATCCGCTCTCGCTTGATGCATAAAGCTGTGAATCTCCGCCTCTTGCGTTACCTCCGCAATAGGAATAAATAAGACCTGAGCAATCTACTGTGCCCGGAGTAGCTCCGCCGTAAACATAGCTCCAACCGCTGTAATATGCATTGAGCGCCCACTCTGCAAGACCTGCGCCTGTGCCGGACGCATGAGCTGTGGTACTGCTTCCCGCCACACAAGCACCTGAAAGCATTGTCACACTCAACAGCACAGAAGCAAGCTTCTTACTTCGCTGCATTGTAATTACCTCCAAATGTTTAGGTGTAATAATTACATCAAAATTACACTTATTAACAAATTTGTAATAATTATAGCAGATACAACCGAGAAAATCAACCCCCTGTTTTGTGTTTTTTCTCTTTTTTGTAATAAAGCACAACAAAAGTTGTATTTTTGTTCTGATTAAGAATTATATTTTAATATCTGATTACATTTTAAGTGATATTTTGTAATATTTTGAAATAAATGTTAATTTTAAAACTATAAAAATAAAAAAGCCGTCCCCAAGGCGAGAACGGCTGAATTTGTAAATCTTAAAAAATTTGTTATTATTTAAAATCATCGTCAGAAATATTATAGGTTGCGCCTACGCTTTCCTGAGCAAGCTTTTTATCCTTTACTTCTTCATTATCCTTCCTGTCGGGCCACTTAGAATAAAGCACCTTTAAAAGAATAGGAGTAAGAATAGACGATACTATAATAAGAATAATTACGGCTGTAAAGAATTTTGCGTCCATAAGACCTGCGTCAAGTCCCTTCTGGGCAACAATGAGAGCAACCTCACCACGGTTCATCATACCTACTCCGATTTTAAGCGAATCGGGTACATTGAACCTGCACAGCTTAGCCATACCTCCGCAGCCTACAATCTTAGTTACAAGAGCAACTGCTACAAGGGCGATTGAGAACCACAATATCTGCATATTAAAGTTATCAAAGCTCGTCTGCAAGCCAATGCTTGCAAAGAAAATCGGACCGAATATCATATATGAGCTGATGTCCATCTTTCTTTCAATATAGCCGGCGTCATTGATATTGCAAAGAATAATACCTGCTACATATGCGCCTGTAATATCTGCAATTCCAAAGAACTCTTCTGAACAGTACGCAGCCGCAAAGCAGAGAACAAGTCCGAAAATCGGAATTCTTCTCGAATGTGGCCATTTCTTACTAATCCACTTGAAGAGGAAGTAAAGAGCAAATCCAAGCACTATTGCAAGCACAAAGAAAAGAATTGTTTTGATGCAGACATCTACAGGAGATACATCAGGACTCTTGAATCCAATTACAACAGTAAGAAGGATGATACCAATAATATCATCAAGGATTGCCGCCGAAAGAATCGTAGTTCCTACCTTTCCTTTCAGATGCCCCATTTCCTTGAGAGCCTGAACTGTAATACTTACTGATGTTGCGGCAAGTACAGTACCCATAAATATGCCCTCATAAAGCTGAGTGTCAGGAGCACCGAAACCAAATCCCATATATACAAGTATACCACCTGCAAGAGGTACTGCAACACCTGATATTGCTATAAGTAATGCGACAGGACCTGTCTTGACAAGCTCCTTGAGGTCAGTTCCCAGACCGGCTGCGAACATAAGCAGAATAACACCGATTTCTGCAATACCTGTAATAAAATCGTCCTTAACAACAAGATTAAGCAGTGAAGGTCCGATAATAAGACCGGCAATTATTTCGCCAACTACCTGTGGTGCTTTGAGCTTACGGGCAATCAGTCCGCACAGCTTTGCAGCAAAAAGGATTATGGCTATGTTTCTCAGAATATTCATTAAATCCATAGATGCACCCCTTATCCTATACATATAATATATGGAATTATAAGGAAACACTGAATAAATCACGCTGAAAGCTGTTTGCACATCTTGCTTGCATATTTTCCGCCAGCTTGCCCAAAAAATCCTCGTAATGCGACAGCATTACTGCGGTTTGTTTGTGCAACCTGACAAAAAATCTGACGGCGCAATATGCACAAACGATTTAATCAGTGTTTCCATAAATTTACCAACATTTATTTTAGCACTTTTACTTGAAATTTCAAGTAAAATCAGTAAGTTTATAACAAATGTAACGGTTTTGTCGTTTTTTACATTTTTACAAAAATGTATATTGATTTTATGTATTATTTGGCTACACCGGTTTTTGAATTATATTACAAATTACAAATCGGAAAACAGTCAATTTCAAATATCAAAAATACTTTATTTACATATTAAGTTATTAGGGCAGGATGAGAAAAATTTTTCTTCTATTTTGTCGATTGTGCCGCAATACAGACGAACATCGTATAGATTTATTATGTAATGTGATAAAAGTTATAAAAAGCAAAAAAAAAGCCGAAAAAACATTGACAAATATTTAACAAAGATGTTAAAATGGTATTACTGAGAATTGAATGCTCAGTGTTAGTACTAAGTTTGAAAGGATCCTTCAGATTATGAAAAGAATATTATGTGCAATTATTGCCGGTGCAATGTGTGCAACAATAGTATTCGCTTTTGCAGGCTGCGGCTGTTCAAACAAGAACGAACCGGGCTATACTATTGAGGCTACCAAGCCCGATCTTACCAACAACGGCTTTGGTTATTACATTGTAAACAGCAATGAGCTTATGGTTACCGAATACACAGGAAATGAAAAAAATCTTGTTATTCCGGACTCCTACAACAATTATAAGGTAACATCTATCGGTCCTAACGCATTCAGCGACAAGGACATTGAAAGCGTAACAATTCCTGACACAGTTACAGAGATTGAAGGTCATGCTTTCCAGGCATGTACAAAGCTCAAATCAGTTACACTTTCCAAAAATCTTAAAACATTCGGCAACAATGTATTTTTCCTCTGCACTTCCCTTGAAGAAGTTACAGTTCCTGCATCAGTAACAGATCTCGGTCTTTTTACATTCCAGGGCTCAGGTGTAAAAACTGTTACCATTGAAGAAGGCAGTCTTGAAGAAATCAGAGAATATGTTTTCTATCAGTGTCCTGAGATTAAGGAAATCAACATTCCTGCTAATGTAACAAAAATGTCTGAGTACAGTGTTTGTGACAATAAAAACACTGTTACCATAAATGCTCCAAAGGGTTCATACGCTGAAAACTATGTTAAAACCTATGGAAAAACAAACAAGCTTGAATTTAAAGCAGTTGAATAATCAGTCATCCGTATTCGGCATTTGCTGAATTATAATACAAAATGCAAGATAAGAGGTAGATTTAATGAGCACAAAAGAGTATCCGATCGTAGAAAACGCAGAGACTTTTGAGGCAGCTTTAGCAAGAGTTAAAGAAGCTCAGAAGATTTTCGCAACCTACACACAGGAGCAGGTTGACAAGATTTTCCTTGCAGCAGCATCCGCAGCAAACAAAATGAGAATCCCACTCGCTAAAATGGCTGTTGAAGAAACAGGCATGGGCGTGGCTGAAGATAAGGTTATCAAAAACCACTACGCTTCTGAGTACATTTACAATGCATATAAAAATGTTCAGACCTGCGGCGTTATTGAAGAAGACAAGGCTTTCGGCATCAAGAAGATTGCTGAGCCAATCGGCGTAATCGCTGCAGTTATTCCTACAACAAACCCGACATCAACAGCTATCTTTAAGACACTTATCTGCTTAAAGACAAGAAACGGTATAATGATAAGCCCCCATCCCCGTGCAAAGAAGAGCACAATTGAGGCTGCAAAGGTTGTTCTCGAGGCTGCTGTAGCAGCAGGCGCTCCTGAGGGCATCATCAGCTGGATTGATGTTCCGAGCCTTGAGCTTACAAATATGCTTATGCAGGAAGCTGACTGCATCCTCGCTACAGGCGGCCCCGGAATGGTTAAGGCTGCTTATTCATCAGGTAAGCCTGCTCTCGGCGTTGGCGCAGGTAACACTCCTGCAATCATTGACGAATCAGCAGACATTCTCCTTGCTGTAAACTCAATCATTCACTCAAAGACCTTTGATAACGGTATGATTTGTGCTTCTGAGCAGTCAGTAATCGTTGAAAAGAAGATTTATTCAAAGGTTAAGAAGGAATTTAAGGCTCGTGGCTGCTATTTCCTTAACGATGAAGAAACAGAGAAGGTAAGAAAGACTATCATCATCAACGGCGCTCTTAACGCTAAGATTGTTGGTCAGAAGCCTGTAACAATTGCTGCTCTTGCAGGTGTTACAGTTCCTGAAGAAACAAAGATTCTCATCGGTGAGGTTGAAAGCGTTGACATCAGCGAGGAATTCGCTCACGAGAAACTCAGCCCTGTTCTTGCTATGTATAAGGCTGAGGATTTTGAAGATGCAGTTGCTAAGGCTGAGCAGCTTGTTGCTGACGGCGGCTACGGTCATACATCTTCACTCTATGTAAACGCTGTTACAGAAACAGAGAAGATCAACGAGTTTGCTGCTCGTATGAAGACCTGCCGTATTCTCGTAAACACACCTTCCTCACAGGGCGGTATCGGCGACCTCTACAACTTCAAGCTTGCTCCGTCACTTACACTCGGCTGCGGCTCATGGGGCGGTAACTCAGTATCAGAAAATGTAGGTATCAAGCACCTTATCAACATTAAGACAGTAGCCGAGAGGAGAGAAAATATGCTTTGGTTCAGAGCACCACAGAAGGTTTATATGAAGAAAGGCTGTATGCCTGTTGCTCTTCAGGAACTCAAGGATGTAATGGGTAAGAAGAGAGCCTTCATCGTTACAGACTCATTCCTTTACAAGAATGGCTATACAAAGCCAATCACAGACAAGCTCGATGAAATGGGCATTGTTTATACAACATTCGCAGATGTTGAGCCTGATCCGTCACTTATCTCTGCTCAGAAGGGTGCAGAGGCTATGCGTAAGTTTGAGCCTGATGTAATCATCGCACTCGGCGGCGGTTCTGCAATGGACGCAGGTAAGATTATGTGGGTTCTCTATGAACATCCTGAGGCTGACTTTATGGATATGGCTATGCGTTTCTGCGATATCCGTAAGAGAGTATATACATTCCCTAAGATGGGCGAAAAGGCTTACTTTGTTGCTATTCCTACATCTTCAGGTACAGGTTCTGAGGTAACTCCGTTCGCAGTTATCACAGACCAGAACACAGGCGTTAAGTATCCGCTTGCTGACTATGAGCTTATGCCGAATATGGCTATCGTTGACGCTGACAATATGATGAGCGGTCCTAAGGGTCTTACAGCAGCATCAGGTATTGACGCTGTTACACACGCACTTGAGGCTTACGCATCAATGCTCGCTACAGACTTTACAGACGGTCTTGCACTCAGAGCTCTTGAGGTTATCTTCAAGTATCTCCCTGCTTGCTATGACAACGGTATGCACGAGCCTGTTGCCCGTGAAAAGGTTGCTCACGGTGCTACAATGGCAGGTATGGCGTTTGCTAATGCTTTCCTCGGCGTATGTCACTCAATGGCTCATAAGCTCGGTGCTTTCCACCACCTTCCACACGGCGTAGCTAACGCTCTTATGATTGAGCAGGTTATCCGCTTTAACTCAGTTGAAACTCCTGCTAAGATGGGTACATTCCCACAGTACGACCATCCAAAGACACAGGCTCGTTATGCTGAAGTAGCAAAATACCTCGGCTTAGGCGGTAAGGATGACGCAGAGAGCGTTGAGAACCTCATTAAGGCTATCAATGACCTCAAGGCAAGAGTCGGCATAAAGAGCTCAATCAAGGAGTACGGCATTGATGAGGCTGACTTCCTTGCAAGACTTGACGATATGACAGAGCAGGCATTCGACGACCAGTGCACAGGCGCTAACCCAAGATACCCACTTTTCAAGGAAATCAAGCAGATGTACCTCAATGCTTACTATGGCAACAACAGCGAAACAGTTTAATCGTTAATTAATATGTTTCTTCTCCCCCGTGGTTTTCTACGGGGGATTTTTTATGATTACATATTTCTGCTTTTTCTGTTTAATAGGTAATATAAATTATAATTATCTTACAAATTCAGATTGTTAAAATATTATCGTTAATTATTTGTCAATTTGCACAAAGAATTTCTGAGAGTATGTCCGCAATTTAGTTAATATATTAACATACTTTTTGTGCTATTTGCTTAATACTCTGATATGTTTTTATACACCTATACAAAATTTCTGGAATTTCATTGTGTTATTAAACAAAGAATTTTATAAAATTTCTGTTATTTTACCGCTATACCTTAGCGAAAAGTTGTTGTATAATATAACCAAAGCAAACAAGTAATTGCTTAGTGTTTTTATTGAAAGGAATGACATTAATGAAATTTGAAACAATTCTTGCTGAAAGAAAGAATAAGGTAATATATAAAGACGGCGACAAAACAATTAAGGTTTTTGACGAGTCTTTTCCGAAATCAGATATACTCAACGAGGCTCTTAATCAGGCTCGTGTAGAAGAAACAGGTCTTAATATTCCGTCATTGCAGGAGGTTACCAAGATTGACGGCAAGTGGGCTATCATTACCGATTACATCGAAGGAAAAACACTTGCTCAGCTTATGGATGAAAATCCCGATAAAATGGATGAATACCTCGAATTATTTGTAAATCTTCAGATTGAGGTTCTCTCAAAGAAAGCTCCGTTGCTCAATAAGATTAAAGACAAAATGCTCCGCAAAATCTCGGAAACCACTCTTGACGCAACTACAAGATATGAGCTTTCAACCCGACTGAACGGTATGCCAAAGCACACAAAGGTTTGCCACGGCGACTTTAACCCGAGTAACATAATTATTTCAACTGACGGCACACCGTATATTCTTGACTGGTCACACGCAACTCAGGGCAACGGCTCAGCCGACGCAGCGAGAACATACCTCTTATTCAAGCTTAACAAGCAGGATGACCTTGCTGAGAAATATATAAAGCTTTTCTGCGAGAAAACAGACACTGCCCGTCAGTATGTTCAGGAATGGCTGCCAATCGTAGCGGCTTCGCAGTCTGTAAAAGGCAAAGAAGAAGAGCGTGAGTTCTTGCTTTCCTGGGTAAATGTTTGCGATTACCAGTAATTTTTTAAATCATAAGTTAAACTCCTTTATATTAATTCTCCTTACTTTCTAATCCCCGAATAAAAAATACTCCTGCTCATAAAATAGAACAGGAGTATTTTTTTGAGGTGAATAAAATGTCAAGCGTACACAAAATAAACTACAAACATCTTATAATAAGCCTTGCTATAAGTCTTGGAATCGGATTACTTTCGGGACTGTTCACAATGATGGGTATGGAAATCTTTGAAAAAGCAAATAAGCCGTTCCTTACTCCGCCTGATTACATCTTTCCTATTGTATGGACAATTCTTTTCATATTAATGGGAATATCAGCATATATTATCTTTCGCAGCGACTCATTACAAAAAAACAACGCACTGATAATTTACGGAATACAACTGCTTGTAAACTTTTTCTGGCCTATATTTTTCTTCAATATGAGTGCTTATCTGTTTTCCTTTATATGGATAATACTCATGTGGCTGTTAATAATTCTTATGATAAAAATGTTTTATCCGATAAGCAAAACAGCGGCTTTACTGCAAATTCCATATCTGTTATGGGTAACATTTGCAGCATATCTCAATTTCGGTATATTTTTACTCAACTAAAAATACGGGTATCCAAAAAGCGGATACCCGTAAATTTTGCTATAATAAATTAAGAAATCATTTCTTTAAGCTTCTGCTCAACTGCGGCGGCATCTGCCTTGCCACGGCTGTTCTTCATTACATTGCCGACAAGTGCCTTGATAGCCTTTTCCTTGCCGTTTTTGTAGTCCTCAACAGCCTTTGGATTGCTTTCAACAGCCTGCTTACAGAGTTCGTTTACTGTGTTCTCGTCAAGTCCGCCCATATCGCTTTCGCTGATAAATTCAAGTGCGCCCTTGCCTGTATCAAGCATTTTTTCAAGTGTAGCCTTTGCAAGATTGTTGCGAATCTTACCGCTGTCAAGCAATTTTATAAGCTCGTTGAGCTGCTCGGGAGTTGTGGCTATATCAAAGGTTTCCTTATCAGCCTCGGTTTCTGTCCTGCGGAAAATCTGACCGATAATAAAGTTTGATACCGTTTTAGGTGATTTTACACCCTCGCAGGCTTTATCAAAATACTCGCTGATTTTTCTGTATTTTGTGAGGAGCTGTGCATCCTTTTCGGGAATTTCAAGCTCTTCAATATATCTCCTGCATTTGTCTGACGGCAGTTCGGGCATTTCTGCCTTTAACTTCTCAACAACATCTCTCGGTACATTGATTGTTACAAGGTCTGGATCTCTGAAATAACGGTAATCGTGAGCGTCCTCCTTACTGCGCATTGAGGAGGTTGTATTTGTAGCGTCATCATAGCGGAGTGTTTCCTGTACTACCTTTCCCCCGCTCTCAAGCAAATCTACCTGTCGCTCAAACTCATACTCCATTGCCTTTGCAATGTTGGTGATAGAGTTCATATTCTTGATTTCTGTTCTTGTGCCGAGGGTCTCTGAGCCGACAGGACGAACGGAAATATTGACATCACAGCGCATTGAACCCTCCTGCATACGGCAGTCGGAAATTCCGATATAGCGCATTACCTGCTGGAGCTTTTCCACATACTCCTTAGCCTCGTCAATGGAACGGATGTCAGGCTCGGAAACAATTTCAATAAGCGGAACGCCGCCACGGTTGTAGTCAACATAGGTGTCGCCGTGCTGATGAATAAGCTTTCCTGCATCCTCTTCAATGTGAATATGGTGAAGTCTTATTTTTCTGCCGTTTGAAAGCTCCACATAACCGCCGATTGAAAGCGGTGCATAAAGCTGGCTTATCTGATAAGCCTTAGACAGGTCGGGATAGCAATAGTTCTTTCTGTCCATCTTGGAAATTTCTGCTATCTCACCGTGAGTGGCAAGACCTGCCTTGATGCCGAAGTTCACAACCTCACGGTTAAGCTTTGGGAGCGTACCCGGAAGTCCGATACATACGGGACAGCAGTGTGAGTTAGGCGCACCGCCGAATTCCGTTGTGCAGGAACAGAAAATTTTTGTTTTTGTAGCAAGCTCAATATGGGTTTCAAAACCCGCAACTAATTCGTATTTCACAGCTTAACACCCCACTTTGTATCCTTAAAGTTTTCGCCTGCAGCCTGCTGATATTTATAGGCTGCATTCAGAATTTCAGCCTCACCAAAGCTCTTGCCGATAAGCTGCATACCGATTGGCATACCGTTTGCGTTAAATCCGCAAGGGAGAGATATGCCCGGAAGTCCTGCAATATTTACAGGTACGGTACAAATATCAGTTAAATATGTTTCGATAGGATCTGAAACAGCGTGACCTGCCTCAAAGGCAGTCATCGGAACAGTTGGAGCAAGGATTACATCGCAGTGTTCAAAAGCGTCTGTAAATGCCTTAACAATAGTTCCACGCAGATTCTGAGCCTTTTTATAATATGCATCATAATAGCCTGCCGAAAGCACATATGTGCCGAGCAGAATTCTTCTCTTTACCTCTTCGCCAAAGCCCTCTGAACGGGTGCGGCAAATCATATCGTGAGTGCCGTTGTAATGCGGTGTTTTGTAGCCAAAACGGATACCGTCATATCTGCCGAGGTTTGAAGACGCCTCGGCGCAGGCGATAATGTAGTAAACAGGAAGAGCAAACTTGAGTGCAGGCATATCAAAATATACAATTTCAGCACCGAGCGACTCATACACCTTTGCGGCGTTGAGTACAGCCTCCTTTACATCATCACGCACACCGTCAAGATATTCACGGGCAATACCGATTTTCATACCCTTGATGTCATTGTTGAGCCTGCCGTAGGTTTCGCCGCCGACATTGCCCTTTGATGTGCTGTCCTTTTCATCATACTGCGAGATAGCGTCAAACACGATAGACGCATCCTCAACGCTCTTTGTAATAGGGCCTATCTGGTCAAGCGAGCTTGCATAGGCAATAAGACCGTAACGGGAAACGCTGCCGTAGGTAGGCTTTAAGCCGACAATACCGCAGAAGCTTGCAGGCTGACGGATAGAGCCGCCTGTATCTGAGCCAAGACCGTAAGCGGCAATATTTGCGCCGACTGCGCTTGCAACGCCGCCAGACGAACCGCCCGACACATATTTTTTGTTAAACGGATTCATTGCGCCGCCAAAGCAGGAGGTTTCGCACGATGAACCCATTGCAAACTCGTCCATATTTGTTTTGCCGAGCATAACGGCATTCTGAGCAGAAAGATTTTCCCAGACGGTTGCGTTGTAAATAGGCTTATAGCCCTTGAGAATTTTTGAGCAACAGGTTGTTTCAATATCCTTTGTTGAAAGGTTATCCTTTAAGGTCATCGGAACACCCTCAAGCATACCGATTTCCTCTCCCCTTGCAAGCTTTTCGTCAACAGCCTTTGCGGTTTCGAGCGCCGTGTCGGGAGTTACGGTAACATAAGCGTTAAGCTCGCCGTTTGACTTTTCTATTTCTTCAAGATAGCTTTTAGTAAGCTCTGTACACGAACACTGCTTTGAAACCAGCATTTCGTGAATTTTTGCAATACTGCCCATTTCTACACCTCTTATTCTCTGCCTCTTACAAGGAAATGCGACTCTGCCTGTTCGGGGGCATTTTTAAGAATTTCCTCGCTGTCATATGACTCAACCACAACATCCTCACGAAAAACATTTGAGAGGTTGTTTATATTGTCAAAGCTCTCACCGCTTGTGGGGGCGTTATTGATTGTATCGGCAAAATCTATAATTTCCTGCATTGACTTTGTAAGTCCGTCAAGCTCCTCTTCGGGAACAAACAGCTTTGAAAGCAACGCAATGTTTTCAACATCTTCTCTTGTTACCATAAAAACCATCCTTTGTATAAACAGAATCAGGGCAAGTCATAAAAACAACTCGCCCTTTGAGTATATATTAAATTATCTTAATTTAATGTGAACCTCACGAAGCTGCTGCTCTGTTACCTCTCCCGGTGAGCCGAGGAGAAGATCCTGAGCATTTGAGTTCATCGGGAAAGCAATAACCTCTCTGATGTTCTCTTCCTCTGTTATGAGCATAATCATTCTGTCAACACCCGGAGCCATACCTGCGTGCGGCGGTGCGCCGTACTGGAATGCGTTGTAGAGTGCTGAGAACTTTGATTTAAGCTCATCCTCGGAATATCCTGCAATTTCAAATGCCTTTATCATAATGTCAAGGTCGTGGTTACGAACAGCACCCGATGAAAGCTCTACGCCGTTGCACACGATGTCGTACTGATAAGCGAGAATATCGTCAGGATTTTTGTTAAGCAGGCTGTCCATACCGCCCTGCGGCATTGAGAAAGGATTGTGAGTAAAGATTACCTGACCTGTTGTTTCGTCGTGCTCATACATCGGGAAGTCAACGATAAAGCACATCTCAAATTTTGACTTGTCGATAAGGTCAAGGCGGTTTGCAACCTCAGTGCGAATCTGACCTGCAAGCTTGGGCGCTTCCTTTGCAGTGTCTGCAATAAAGTAAATAACATCGCCAGCGTTTGAGCCGTTGCGCTTAATAAGCTCTTCTCTGTCGCCCTCTTTAAGGAACTTGTCAATAGGACCGTCAAAGGTCATATCATCTCTTACCTTGACATATCCGAGTCCCTTCATACCGATAGAGAGAGCATACTCCTCCATCTTCTTGAACCAGCTCTTCGACTGCTTTGCAGCACCGGGAACATTGATTGAACGGACTGTCTTTTTGAGGAACGGCTTAAAATCTGTTTCCTCAAACATATCGCTGATTTCAACAATTACGAGCGGATTGCGCAGATCGGGCTTGTCTGTACCGTACTTTAACATACTTTCAGCGTACGGAATACGGGCAAACGGCGGCTTTGAAACCTCTTTGTCAGTAAACTTTGTGAAGGTTTCGTAAAGCACCTCTTCTGCAACTGCAAATACATCCTCCTGAGTAGCAAAAGCCATCTCAAAGTCGAGCTGATAGAACTCACCCGGTGAACGGTCTGCTCTTGCGTCCTCATCTCTGAAGCAGGGAGCTATCTGGAAGTATCTGTCAAAGCCCGACACCATAAGGAGCTGTTTGAAAATCTGCGGAGCCTGCGGAAGTGCGTAGAACCTGCCCTTGTGCTTGCGGCTCGGAATAAGATAATCTCTTGCGCCCTCAGGTGATGAGGTTGAAAGAATAGGAGTCTGAATTTCATTGAATCCCATTTCAGTCATTTTTGAACGAAGGAATGCGATTATCTGTGAACGGAGCATAATATTGTTATGCACCTTTGGATTACGAAGGTCGAGGAAACGGTACTTCAGGCGTACCTCCTCAGATGTATTTGTAGAGGTAGCAACCTCAAAGGGGAGTGCGTTTTTACATTTGCCGAGAACGGTAATGTCCTCTGTGTGCACCTCAACATAACCGGTAGCAATCTTTGTATTGATTGTTTCTTCATCTCTTTTTACTACCTTACCGCTTAAAGTAACGGTACATTCCTTGTTGATACCCTTGAGCAGCTCATCATTGTGAACTACAACCTGGAGAACGCCGTACTGGTCACGAATGTCAAGGAACATTACGCCGCCGTGGTCACGGATATTTTCAACCCAGCCTGCCACACGGACTTCCTGTCCGATATTTTCTTCTCTTAACTCACCGCAGGTTACGGTGCGATACTGATTAGCCTTTATCATATATCTACAGTCCCTTTCACTGATATTGTGCTAAATTGCCTATTCCTTTGTATTATACCACAATTTGCCTATGCAATCAATATTTTCAGTGATTTTTATTTAATAATTTGTATCTTTTTTTATTCCACGCTCTTTAAGCTTTCAACCATATTCACTTTTTTGATTTTAAAGCCCATTGCAAAGTTTACAAGCAATGCAAAAGCAAGGGTGAGCAGGGCGGCAAAAATGAACGAGGAAGGCAGAATATCCCTGCCGAACATTATGTTATCTACCTCAACGGTCTGTACAATGAACATTGTCAGGAAAACGCCAAGGAAAAGTCCCGAAATTATGCCGCAGACGGTCAGTGCGATATTTTCTTTATAAATCACGCCTGAGGTTTCCCTGCTGTAAAAGCCAAGCACCTTAAAGGTTGCAATTTCACGCACACGCTCCGCAATGTTTATGTTTGTAAGGTTGTAAAGCACCACAAAAGCAAGAGCCGCTGCACTGATTATCATAACAAGCACCACAAGGTTGAGAGAATCAAGCATATCCTCCATTTCTTTAATTCCCGAGGAAATATAGGTTACACCGGCAATCTTATCATTTGCAAGCATTTTTTCGCCAAATTCGTTCTGCTCGTCTGTATTTTTCAGCACAACCTGCGCCATATTATATTCCACGGCATTTCCGAATTTTTCTTCATACAGCTTTGGTGAAATATACACATAGTTTTTAATGTACTGCTCATAAATTCCGCCGACAGTCAGCTCGGCTGTATTGCCGTCAACAGTTACGCTTATGGTATCGCCGACTTTTACAGACAATTCCTTAGCCATTTTTTCATTAATCATAACGGAAGCGTCCGTAATATCAAGTCGACTGTTATCTCCCCTTGTCCTCAGAATTGTAACCTCAGAAAACCTTTCAGGCTCTTCCATTACCGTAAGGTAGGTGCTTTCGTCCTTTACAACATTATTCCTTGTGACAACTGCCTCCTGCTGACGGGCAAGCATAACCGACGATACATCACCCGTATCATCAATAACATTTTTAAGATAATCAAGCTCCTCTGCCGTACCGCCCTCTTTGGGAACAACCACTGCGTTGTACTTAAAAATCTCATTGAACTGGGTATCTGTAAGCGGAATAAAGCTGTTTTTCAGACCGAATGCCGCAACTATCAATGCGGTACAGCCCGCAATTCCTATGATAGTCATAAACATTCTTGACTTGTATCTGAAAATATTTCTTACGGTGAGCTTTGCCGAGAAATTCATATGCTTCCATATCGGCGTAATTCTCTCAAGCAATATCCTCTTGCCCGCTTTCGGAGTTTTCGGTCTTAGAATCATTGCACAGCTGTGGCTAAGCTCTCTTTCACACACGATAACAGAAACAAGGAGCGTACACAGCACAGCCGCCGTCACTCCGAGCAGAATACTCTGCATATCAGGTATAATTCTGATGTCGGGCATATAATACATAATCTGATAAGCGTTGTATATTATGTGCGGAAGAGTATTTATACCAATGAGTATGCCGACTGTACAGCCGAGCACACCTGCTGATACTGCATAAACTGCAAATTTCATTATTATGCTGAAATTTCCGTAGCCGAGCGCCTTTAAGATGCCGATTTCCTTTCGCTTTTCTTCCACAAGTCTTGACATTGTTGTTACGCAGACCAGAACCGCAACAAGCAAGAAGA
The DNA here is from genome assembly GCA_051880895.1 of Ruminococcus sp. Lineage (GTDB taxonomy): Bacteria > Bacillota > Clostridia > Oscillospirales > Acutalibacteraceae > Ruminococcoides. The sequence continues at coordinate 40,494 of JBJEOV010000061.1, forward strand.
ACATCGGAAATACGCTTGCGACTGCTCCGAGCCTTTCTACATTCTGAGAAAAGGCGGAATAACCGGGGTTATCTGTTCTGTCAAGCACATACCATTTCGGCTCGGGAATGTTATTAAGTTCTTCTTCGGCGTCTGCTATTTTCTGCTCTGCCTCTTTAAATTTTTCATCAGCCTCAGCCTTTGAATCGTTGTACTCCTTTAAGCCGTCATCAAGCTTTTGTCTTCCGCTTGTTTTCTGTTCTTCAAGCTCGGATTTACCGCTGTTATATTTTTCTTCTGCTGTTGAAAGCTCGCTTTCAGCCAGTGAAATCTGTGCCTGACCTTCTGCTTTTTTATTTTCAAGCTCAGTTCTTCCGTAAACAAGCTGTTCTTCTGCACTCTGAATCTGAGCAAGTGCGTAGTCAAGCTGAGCCTGTCCCTCTTCCTTTTGCGTTTCAAGCTCCTGCCTTCCGCTTATTAACTGCTCCTGTGCCAGGTCAAGCTGTTCCTGCGCCTGAGCAAGTCTTGTTTCACAGTCAGAAAGTACCGCCTGCACCTGCACAAGCTGTTCATTCAATTGGGCGAGCAGGGTTTCATCCTCAGTTACCGCTATCTGCGCCTGTAAAGCCCCTGCCTGAGCCTTGCAGGCAGCTATTGCGCCCTCAAGCTGCGGCTTTTGATTTTCTTCAAATTCAGCCTTTGCCTGATTTAACTCATTTTCCTTTGCCGAAAGTGCTTCCTCAGCCTGAGCAATTTTTGAATTGTATTCCTCCAGTCCGAAATTATACTCAGCCTTTGCGTTGTCAAGCTTTTCCTGAGCAGCCGCCAGTTCGCTCTCGCCTGTAGCTATTCCGCTTTCGTATTCGGATTTTGCTGTTTCAAGCTGACTTCTGCCGTCTTCTATCTGCTTTTTTGCAGTATCAAGCTGTGACTGAGCCTCTGCAATCTTATCATTATATTCCTTTTCAGAATTATCAAGCTTTGATTTTGCATCATCAAGCTTTGCTTGTGCGTCTGCTTTTTCGGTTTCGTAATCGCTTTTACTGTCCTCAAGCTCCTGCCTTGCTTTGCCGATTACATCCTTATCAAACACCTCACAGCGTAAATCTGCGGTGTTTTCAAGCACGGCGGAAAAGTCCCCGATATTCTTATCATATTCCTCGTCAAAGGCTGAGCCTTCTCCCTGAGAATACGCAGTTTTCACATACAGCTCAGTGTATTTTTCGGTCACAAAATCATCCTGATAAACATACATAAAGGCAGCAATATTGCCGTTGCCGACAGTGGTTGCACCACGCTGGTATGATATATACAAAGGCGACTCCGCCTTGCCGACAACCGTATATTCAAGAGTATCCACTATATCAAGAGCGTTTGTATCTCCGCTTTCATTGCTGAATTTCACCTTATCGCCAAGCTCATATTCACCGCTGCCTATACTGCCGTATTCAACAAGTATTTCGCCTTTCTTTTCGGGCAGTCTGCCCTCTTTTACATTCAAAGCATTAAGTGCCTTAAAATCACCGTAGCTTTTCGGCACGGCTGTTACCCTGATGACCTTGCCGTTACCGCCGTTGCCCGAGGACTCAAGTATAAGGTCTGTAAAGTAAGACGGCATAACATCGGTTACATTTTCAAGGTCTGCAACCTCTTTTATATCGTCCTCGTCAAAGCCTACGGTTGAAACAAGTCTGTAATCCATAAGCTCTGAGCTGGAATAATACTCATCAGCCATACCGTACATTGACGGCACTGTCGCTTTAATTCCTGCAAAAAATCCCACGCCGAGGGCAATAATTGCAAGTATAGAAATAAATCTTGCCTTTGAAGCGGCAATTTCTCTGAATGTATTTTTCAACAGGGCTTTGGTCAATGTTCTCTCCCCTTTCCGAAAAAAGGCTTACCATTCTATCTCTTCAACATTTTTTGGCTCGTCATTATGAACATCCATAATCACCTGACCGCTTCTCATCTTTATAATATGGTCAGCCATCGGAGTTATTGCCGAGTTATGGGTAATAAGCACAACCGTCATATTTTCTTTACGGCAGGTTTCCTGCAAAAGCTTTAAAATCTGTCTGCCCGTATTGTAGTCGAGCGCACCTGTCGGCTCGTCGCAAAGCAAAAGCTTGGGGCGCTTTGCAAGCGCTCTTGCTATGGAAACTCTCTGCTGCTCACCGCCAGAAAGCTGAGCAGGGAAATTTGCACTTCGCTCTGAGAGTCCCACGCTTTCAAGAGCCTGCATACAGTCCATTGGGTTTTTGCTCAGCTGAGTTGCAAGCTCAACATTTTCCTTAGCCGTCAGATTAGGCACGAGATTGTAAAACTGAAAAACAAAGCCGATGTCAAATCTTCTGTATTCAATAAGCTGTTTGTCCTTAAGCTTGCTTATATCTCTGCCGCCGACAATAATACTTCCCCTTGTACAGGTATCCATTCCGCCGAGGATATTAAGCACAGTGGTTTTTCCTGCGCCTGACGCACCGACCACCACGCAGAACTCACCCTGCTCAATGCTGAAAGAAACGCCCTCAACAGCATTTATGGTTATTTCGCCCATTTTGTATATTTTATATACATCTTTAAATTCAACAAGGCTCATAATATCCTCCCGAAAAGTAATTTTCAAAGCATTGAATATAAGGAATAAAGCTGATTATAATACAGTATTATAGCATTTTTTGCCTGTATATTCAATACACAAAAACTGCATTGCTGTCGGATAACCCACAATGCGACAAAACCCACCAAATTAATTGGCAATTTGCTTGACGAGGGTTTAAATTTATGCTAAAATACTAAAGTACATAGGTTATTGCAGTGTGACCGTCTGGTAATTACGAAGCACTGTAAGCTTTGATACTTATGTAAATTAAGAAACAGAAAGGTTGATACTGAAATGGCAAAGATTGATTTAACTAAGTATGGTATTACCGGTACTACTGAAATCGTACACAATCCTTCCTATGATGAGCTCTTTAACGAGGAAACAAAGGCTGAGCTTGAGGGCTTTGAGGTTGGACAGGAAACTGAGCTTGGCGCAGTTAATGTTATGACCGGTATTTACACAGGCCGTTCACCTAAAGATAAGTTCATCGTTATGGATGAAAATTCAAAGGACACTGTATGGTGGACTTCTGACGAATACAAGAACGATAACCACCCTGCATCTCAGGAAGCATGGGAGGCAGTAAAGGAAATTGCAAAGAAAGAGCTTTCAAACAAAAAGCTTTTTGTAGTTGACGCATTCTGCGGCGCTAACCACGACACAAGAATGGCTGTTCGTTTCATCGTTGAGGTTGCATGGCAGGCTCACTTTGTTAAAAATATGTTCATTCAGCCGACTGCTGAGGAGCTTGAAAACTTTGAGCCTGATTTTGTCGTTTACAACGCATCAAAGGCTAAGGTTGAGAACTACAAGGAGCTTGGTCTTAACTCAGAAACTGCTGTAATGTTCAACATCACAAGCCGTGAGCAGGTTATCGTAAACACATGGTACGGCGGCGAGATGAAGAAGGGTATGTTCTCAATGATGAACTACTACCTCCCGCTCAAGGGCATCGCATCAATGCACTGCTCTGCAAACACAGATATGAACGGCGAAAACACCGCTATCTTCTTCGGTCTTTCAGGTACAGGCAAGACTACTCTTTCAACAGATCCTAAAAGACTTCTCATCGGTGATGACGAGCACGGCTGGGATGACAACGGTGTATTCAACTTTGAGGGCGGCTGCTATGCTAAGGTTATTAACCTTGA
>JBJEOV010000062.1:0-11287 GCA_051880895.1 Ruminococcus sp.
AAGCAGGTACTCAACTGGTAGATATGATTTATTTGCAGAAAAAAATATAAATTCCGGTTTAGCTTACCAAAAGGAATAATCATATAAAATATTACAAGGCTTTGATTTTTGCGTCAAAGCCTTATTTTTTGTAAAAAATGCCAAGTTCATTTACAAAATATTCTTAAACAATTCAGAAAAAAATATAGAAAAAACTGCTGTAATATGATATAATAGCATAATACGGAAGTGTGCCGCTAAGAAGGTATATTGAAAACAGTAGATTTATGAACAGATAGGATGTGTGAAAATGGCAAGAGGTATTAAATTACCGGAGGAATTAAAGGATTGGAAGATTACTTCTCTTGTTTCTGAAAAAAAGGGACAGAATAAATATCGTATAGTAAAAAAAGACGGCAACGGTGAGGTTTTTGCTAACCTTTTCCATATTTTTGCCTACGGCAGCCATTACAGCAGTGAAAAGGCTGATTTCTTTGAGGATGAGGTCAATTTCCTCAATTCAATATCAGATAAAAACGATTATTTCACCTGCTTCGGCGCTTATCTCTATGATAACCCGTCAAAAGAAAAGGCAGATATGTACATTGCAACCGAGGAGCTTGAGCCTCTCTCAAAGGTAATGCGCAGTAAAGACTTTACTGATGACGAAATCACCGATTTTGGTCTGCAAATGGCTGAAATCCTTGCATTTCTCGAAGAAAACAACATATTCCACGGCAATATCCGTCCTGAAAATATTTTTGTAACAGCAGACGGCAGGTACAAGCTCGGCGGATTTTCTGACTTTGAGTGCAAGGCAACCGACCTCGACTTCTCTGCCCCCGAGGTTGCAGACGACAGAAGTCCTGACCTGACAACAGACATTTATTCCGTCGGACTTATAATGTACTGCCTTGCTAACGATAAGGCTTTACCGTTTGAGGGCGGTCTTACCACAAGGGCTGAGGCTGTTAAAATGAGAACAGACGGCACAGCCGTTACCGCACCCAAAAACGGAAACGAAAAGCTGAAAAGCATTATTGTAATTGCAATTCAGCCGAAAAACGAAAACAGATGGAAAAATGCCGTTAATATGAAAAACGCATTGCTTGCGTCCTGCGGAAAGCTTACAATTGAAGCCGAAAAGGCAGAAGAAAGCAAGGATGAAAAGCCTGTTGCTGCAGGCACAGCTCCTGTTATTTTTGAAAATAACGATAATACAGAGGTTTCTGCAAATACGGTGGACAAGCCTGAATCCAAAGAAGAAACGGAAGCCGAAAAGCAAGAAATAAAATCTGATGATAAGTCTTCAAAACAGGAAAAGAGCGCAGAAACAGCTAATACCGCTCCTGCTGCTCCGATTTCAAACGATGTTTTTGATGAATACGAGGTAACAAAAAAGCCTGAAAACGAAGAGGCTAAAACGGTTACTAAGGACTACGGCACATTTTTTGACGATATTTTTGATATAGGCGACAGCGAAAATGACAGCGTAAAAAAGGCGGCTACCGTAACATCGGCTCCAAAAGCCGAGGCAACAAAGCAAAATTCTGAAAAGCCTGCAAAAGCAAGTGATATTTCAAGCAGGTCAGATAAAGCAGTTGCTGATGAAAAGCCACGCAAAAAAGGAGCAAAGGCTGTTATCATTACAGTAAGCATTATTATTATCCTTGCAGTGCTTGGTTTTGTCGGTTACATAGTATATGAGGAAATTTTCTCAGAAAAGGTGAACAATAAAAAGCCTGCTACAGCCGATCAGGTAACAACCGCTGAAACAACGGTTCAGCCTACCACGGTTGCTCCTACTACTCAGCCGACTACTGCGCCCCTTGAAAAAGAAGTTATTTCCGTTGTCGGCTACGATTTTGAAAGCGCAAAGAGCAAGCTTGAGGCTGAGGGCTTTAAGGTAGCCGAGGGCAATCACCTTTACAGCACTCTTTACAGCGAAGGATATGTAATTTCCCAGAGTCCCGACTCAGGTACAAAGGCAAAGGAAGGCACGGTAATTACGCTTGATATTTCTCTCGGAGAAGAATATATTGAGCCTGAAACCTATGCTCCCGAAGAATCAAGTCAGAGCACCGCTACCGAAAACAACTTCATATTTGCAAACAGTGATTCCTCATATATCAGCCAGTCGGATGTAAAGAATTTAAGCGACAGTGAGCTTGAGCTTGCGCTGAATGAAATCTACGCAAGGAGAGGCTGGATATTCACCGATTCAGAGCTTTCCGCTTACTTTAACTCACAGAGCTGGTACACCCCACGCTACACAGCGTCAGAGTTTTCAAAGAATGTTACCTTTAACGAATATGAGCAGGCAAACATCAATCTTATTCTGAACGAGCAAAAAAGCAGAGGAACTCGCTGATTACAATCGCAAAACATAATGGCAGCACCGCACATCAGCTTGCGGTATTGCCTTAAAAGGATAAATCATTTATGAAGAATTTTTTTATTAAATTATTTAAAAATAAATTATTTGTTTCCTTTGCAGTAAATGCTTTTATAATGCTTTTCTGCATATATGTTTCGTCGTTTTCGTATGATTCCTACAGTGATTACGAAAACTCTCTGCTCATTTCGCATTACCACATACCTTACAACAACAGCATCAACTACCTGCTTGCTTTTGCTGTAAGCAGTGTTCAGTATCTTTTTTCTACAATTAATATTTTTGTGTTCTCACAGGTTATATTCGGATGGCTTGCATTTTCTTCGATAACATATGCATTTACCGACAAATTCGGGTACAACAAAGGAATTGTATTTTCCGTTTTTATAAATATTTTCTTTGCGCTTAACCATTATGCAGACATTGCAAGCCAGAAAACCTCGGCAATACTCCTCACAGCAGGCTTTCTGCTTATACTTAATTCCATCAGACGAAAAAGATACAGATTTATGTGTCTGCTGGGCGCAATCGAAATTATTATCGGCTCATTCTACCGATTTGAGCTTTTCTTTGTTGCCTTGTCCTTTGCACTCGTATATCTGATTGCAGACCTTATTGCAAAGGGCAAATACAAGATAAGATTCAGGAAGTTTATGTGGTATTTCAGACCGTTTCTGATTCTGTTTGTACTTATTTCTGTAGCAGTGGTTGCTCTGAATAACTACACTGTATCAATGAATACGCAGAATGAGTCCTTAAAAAAGACTTACGAATACTATCAGCTTACAGACAAAATTGCCAATTCTCCCTATCCCGATTACAGTCAGAATGAGGCCGCCTTTAACAATGCAGGAATTACAAAAACAGAGTACGAGCTTTTAAAGGACGGCTATTATGATGAAAGCACACCACTTAACCTTGATGCACTAAGGCTTGTAGATTCATTACAAAGTCAAAACGGTTCTTCATCCGTATGGGGAAATTTTGTGGATTTCCTGTCGTCAAGCGGCGTAAGCCTTGCCGCCTTTGACAATGACGCAATGCTGATTATAATTTATGTTATTTTCGTTGCGTTGTACCTTGTATTCCACAAGAAAACTCATATGTTTTTCCCGATTCTTATCACACTGCAGCTTATTGCCTCAAATACGCTGTTGAGGTACTTTTTCAACGGGTATTACTATACCGTGTATATTTCCTGGATAACGGCATATTGCGTACTGCTGTACAGCATAGATTTTACTGCATTCAAAGACAGCTGTAACGCTATGCTGAAAGCCGCAAGAAGAGGAACCTTCTTTGTATCGTCAGCTCTTGTTGTAATACTGCTGCTGGTAAACTGCCTTGTTTATCAGTCGCATCTGCACAACAGCATTGATACAAAGAGCAGACCGAGCAGGCTCTATGTTGAGGTTGAAAGACATCCTGAAAGATTTTATATTCTTGATACAAAAACGGCTGTTGAGTACACAAAGTATTCTACAAACTATATTCATCCGATGTGGGGCTTTAAAACGACATATTTAAGCAACATTGACAGCTTTGGCTATATGCACCGTGACGCTGTCCTTCGCAAGAAGGGTGCAGACAGCATATATAAGGCGGCAATTACGCTTGATAATGTTTATGTTATTGATAATTACATCACCTACAAAAAGGAAAATTACTTCAAGAAATACTACTCAACAGAAGAAAATCTGAGCTATTTCTATAAGCTTGAAAAAGAAATTGACGGCTACAAGATTTATTCGGTAGTCTGATTAAGAAAAAACGCTTTGGCAAAATCAAAATGCCAAAGCGTTTTTTGTTTATTCCGTAAGCATTATTACAGTGACGCAAAAGCGGCAGAGCCTTTCTTTTTTAGCCACATAAACAGAATGATGTTAAGCACTAAGGATAAAGCTGCAAAGCAACTCATATACACAGCAAATCCTAAGATAAAGCCTATTATCATATATCCTAAAATAAACAGCATTGAGTAGCCTAAGCCGCCGAACAAAGCGATGAATACACACGCACTCTGCTTTATTGGCATAATTTCATTTGTCCAGTTAAGATTTGCCATTTTTATTCCCAGAAACAGACCGAACTGTGCCGAAAGCAAAATATAAAGCAGAGGAACAACAATAAAGAACAGCATTTCAACTGCGCTGAACGGATAGACAAATGCAAACATAACCTCGCATATTACAGTAGGAATTAATGTAAGAATAACCTGTAACAGAAGCTTGGACCTCAGCACCTGCCATGCGGTAATCGGCAAAGACTGTGCAAGCCACAGGCTTTTTCCCTCAAGAGAAACCGAAGGAGCTGTAATGTCTATCATAGATACTATGGCGCACACAATTCCGCAGAGGAAAACCGGAACAAAGCTGCCCTGCTCACCGAAAATACCGGTAAACATAGCTACTGCATCATTGCCCTTTATCAGCATAAACACGCCGAAAATCGGCAGGATAATAATTCCGAAGCCGCAGTTTAGCATATAGTTAGGACTTGAAGTAAAATGCTTTAATTCCCTTGAAAACAAAGCCTTGTCAACGCTCATCTGCTTTGCGGCCGTTCTTTTGTAGGTTTTCTTTGCGGTTGAGCCCGTTGAGGTGGCTATCCTGATAAAGCTGCGTGAAATCAATAACCACATAAGCGCAAACAAGCCGATAACAATCGCAGATACAATAAGCATAGACAAACCGTCGCCTGTGCCCACGCTTCCGAAAACATACACCGGATAAGCCGAACCCTTAATTGCCGTGCCGTAAGCTACAGCGTTTGCAACCAGATCCTCAATGATTGCCTGCGACTTGAAATAAATTACATAATATGCTCCGAAGAACAGAAGTGAAATAAGAACAGTAATAAAGCTTTTATTCTTAAGCTTCAGGCTGACTTTTGCTACTACCCAGCCGAGAGCGCAGGATAATGTCAGAACAAAAACCGAAATCAGCAGAATCATCAGAATACCGCCGAGCACTGCGTTAATGCTCGCCGAAACGGTTATAAGATATACTATTACCGCAGGAACAATTACCATACCCGAATAAATAAGGCTCATAATATACACACTAAGCAAGCGTGTAACCATAATCATACTTACCGGTATCGGCATAGACAAAAGCAAATCGTTGTCCTTTGCAAGATAAAGTCCCGAAAAGGTGTTGAATACACTGCCAAAGGTTCCCATGACAATAGCTAACATTCCCATAATTGCAAAATAGAGCCACGACATCTGCGCCTGCGCCATCGGAGCGCACATAGATAGGGACAGTGCGGAAAACATACCGCCGATTACAACAACAATAAGAAAGGCAAAAAGCAGGAAATATGCGGCTGTTGCGCCCTTTGAACGGACCTGGTTTTTCTTGGTATTATAAAAATATCCACGAAAAATCTCCATCATTTGCTTTTTAAGCAGAGTTTTAAGCATTATTCTCCCTCCAGTTCAAGGAATACCTCTTCGAGCGAGTCGTCACCCTTTACTTCCTCAATCGTACCCGAGCGAATAAGCCTGCCGCCCTTTATGATAGCCACCTTGTCGCAAAGCTTTTCGGCAACCTCAAGCACATGAGTAGAGAAAAAGATTGCGCCGCCGTTGTCGCATACCTCTCTCATCATTCCCTTGAGCAGATGCGACGCCTTCGGGTCAAGTCCGACAAACGGCTCGTCCATAATAATAAGCTTGGGCGAATGAATCCAGGCGGAAATAATGGCAAGCTTCTGCTTCATACCGTGTGAATAAGCGGCAATCGGCTGTGCAAGGTCGCCTGTTATTTCAAACATATCGGCATATTTATGTATGCGCTCGTTGCGGTCAGCTTCGCTGATTCCGAAAATATCCGCAATAAAATTCAGATATTTTATACCCGTCATATAGTCATACAAATCGGGATTATCCGGAATGTAGGCAATTTCACCTTTGCAGGCAAGCGGATTCTCTTTTATGGATTTTCCGTCAATAAGTATCTCGCCTGAATCGAACTGTAAAATACCCACTACAGCCTTCAGCGTGGTTGTCTTGCCTGCGCCGTTGTGACCGATAAAGCCATAGATTTCGCCCGGCTGAATATGTAAATTCAAATCGTCCACAGCCTTTTTCGTACCGTAAACCTTGGTTAAATGCTGAATTTTCAACATTTTATAATTCCTCCCCTTAGGATAAAAATTGTATTAATTATTAGCATACATTGATTTTATGATTATAGCATAAAACTTTCCAAAATGAAACATATTTTATAAAATTTTACAAAAAATATCACACCCGCAAAAGCGGATGTGACATAATTTATATCTTAATCTGTTGACTTAGTTTGTTTTACTTCCTGTAATAAGCTCCTCATAAACGAACTCAGCAAAAAGCTTTCTCTGGGTATCAAGGTCGGAAAATGCTATTACCGAACCGGCAGGAGTATCATTCATATAATACCACTGACCCTCCTGCGGTACTGTGTACTGCTCAACCGAGTAGGTAAGATATGTCATTGCGTGAGAAACAAGCGCAGTGATTTCGTCCTTTTTCAGATTAGTAGTAACAAGGGGACCCACCTTGCCTACGATTGAAATAATCTGAGTTAAATCAGCGTTCTTCATATCATTGAACATTGTTTCAAGCAGATTACGCTGACGGGAGGTTCTGTCCCAGTCGTCACCGGCAATACCGATTTCCTCTTCTGCGGAATCAAGACCTCTGTTTCTTGCATACCAGAGCGCCTGCTGACCGGTGAGATGAACCTTGCCGGGAGCGTCGGTTATTGTGGTGCGTGTATCCGACTGCTTGTTCTTATAGAGCTGATAATTGATGTAGTCGATTTCGTCCTGAGTAAGCTCAAGGTCAATGCCGCCGAGAACATCAATAATATCAATAAAGCTTGCATAGTCAACAACAGCATAACGGTCAACCTTAATTCCGAAGTTTGATTCAATAGTCTGGATTGTAAGCTTCGGGCCGCCGTATGCATAGGCATTTGTAAGCTTGTCGTAGCCGTAGCCGTCAACATATACATAGCTGTCACGCTGGAAGGAAGTCATTTTAAGCTTTTTGTGACGGTTATCAATCGAGAGCATAATCATTGAGTCACTTCTGCCGAATTCTGCTCCCTTAGCGTTATCCTCACCGAAAAGCATTACATTAAGTACCTTGGAGTCCTCAAGCAGCTCATCATTGCTAAGCTGAGTTTTATTGAAGGTGCCGTCTGTCGTGGGCATTGTGGCTGAAGTTGCCTTTGTTGAGGTGTTGTCGGAAATATCAACAAATTTGAGAGAATTAAGAACCGAATAATAATAGAGAAGTCCGCTGCCGCCTATAAGCAAAAGCACAGAGAGAATGATGCTTACTATTCTGAGTCCTCTTCCCCTCTTTTTGTAAATTTTATTTACCTGCTTGTTCGAGCTTATATCGACAAAACCGCCTTTTATTTCGTTGCTGTTATCGTGATTTGCCATAACATTCCTCCGAAAAACAAAGTGAATTTAAGGAAACACCGCCCAATTAACGGCTATCGTCTTAATGCAAAAGTTATTGCATATTACTGTGCGGTATTGCCTTAGTTATGTTACAATCCGAGCATAACTGATTAGATTATTATACCATATCAGAATAAAACTTAATTCTAATTTAGAATATTATGTCCGATATTTTATAATTTTGTAAAAATATGTAAAATATTTCGTAAAATTATTTACATTTCATCGAGCGAAAGTGAGAATGCAGGCAAAAATTCATCGGCAAATACATCAGCCTCAGGCATATTCATCTCGGCTATGCTTTTCTCTATCGCATTTTTAGCCTGTCTGAATTCCTCATTTCCCATACGCAGCTCTTCTATACATTTAATAAGCGCAGAAAATCTGTCGGCAGCCTTAACATATTTTTTTAGCTCCCTGTCCTCCTCACTGCTCTGCTTTATGATTTCTTCCATATCCTGTCTGAAATCCTCGGGCAAAAGCGAGCAAAGCCTGTCTGCGGCGGCATTTTCAATATCCTTGTATGCGTCCTTGATTGTACTGTTAAAATATTTTATCGGAGTCGGCATATCACCTGTAATAATCTCTGTGGCGTCATGATAAATCGCAAGCATTCCCGCCCTTTCGGGATTAAGGCTGCCGTTAAAGCGTCTGTTGTGAATAAGTACAAGACAGTGCGCAAGCATAGCAACCTGTAAGCTATGCTCGCTTAAATTCTCATATTTTGTATTATTCATAAGTCCCCAGCGATTTATGTACTTCATCCGTGACATCATAGCATAAAAATTTGATTGTTCCATAGCTGTTTTCTCCTGTTTTTTTCCAAAATATAGTGCAAATCACCTGATAATGTGGTATAATAAGTATTAAAAATAATTTTATTTATAATTATAGCCGTATTTCAGGGCTTTGTAAAGAATTTTGATTACTGATTTTACCCTTTATGGAGGAATATATGGGCAGGCATCTTGAAAGATACAACAGCAAAAAGCGTCACTACGGCTTGCAGGCTTTTCTCATAGCTCTGGCAACTGCCTGTGTGCTGATTATTCCGTTTATTATTTTTGACGGCGGCGTGTTTTATTATTACGGCGACTTCAATGTTCAGGAAATACCGTTTTATCAGATGGTGCACGACGCTGTAAAAAGCGGAAGCCTTGGTTGGAATACGACCACCGACTTAGGCTCAGACCTGATTTCGAGCTACAGCTTTTACCTTCTCGGCAGTCCGTTTTTCTGGGCGACCATACCTTTTCCGAGTGAATTTGTACCATATCTTATAGGACCTCTGCTCATACTGAAATTTTCATTTGCCTCACTTTCAGCCTATTTGTATCTGAAAAGATATGTAAAACACGGACAATTTGCCGTTCTGGGCGGACTTTTGTATGCGTTTTCGGGCTTTTCTATTTATAATGTATTCTTTTTTCATTTTCACGAGCCGATGATAATGTTTCCTCTTCTGCTTGCAGCTCTGGATTCGTTTTTATTTGACAAAAAGCGTGGCGTTTTCGCCCCAGCGGTATTTTTCGCCTGCACGGTGAATTACTATTTCTTTACCGGACAGGTGCTTTTTGTAATCATATACTTTTTTATGCTCGTGTTCACAAAAACCTATAAATTTTCCGTTAAAGAATTTTTATTGCTTGCAGTTGAGGTAATAACAGGCTTTCTTGCGTCTGCGTTCATACTTCTGCCGTCAATTCTCGGAATTATGGGCAACCCCCGTCTTGACACCCTGCCAAACGGCTGGGACTCCCTCGTTCACAGCAGTCCTCAGAGGTACTGGCTGTCAGTCGCAAGCTTTTTCTTCCCTGCCGATATGCCGGCGTTTCCGACCTTCACGCCTGATTCAAACTGCAAATGGGCGTCTGTTGCAGGGTGGCTGCCGCTTGTGGGTATGACGGGAGCAATAGCTTATTTACAGCTTAAAAAGCGTGACTGGATAAAAAAAATAATCAGCCTGCTTATTGTAATGGCTTTTGTGCCTGTGCTTAACTCTGCTTTTCAGATGTTCAACAGCTCTATCTACTATGCAAGATGGTACTATATGCTCGTGCTTATGCTTACTCTTGCAACTATCCGTGCGTTTGAAAGCTATCAGGCTGACTGGGGCAGAGCCGTTCGCTGGTCGGCAGGAATCACCCTTGCCATGACCTTGCTTATCGGCTTGATGCCTAAGGTTACAACCGTAACTACAGACGATGTTGAAACAAAGGAATGGTCAATCGGCGTTGCGGCGGATACGAGAAGATTCTGGATATATGCGCTCATTGCCTTTGTCTGCATTTTAGGCTTTGTGCTTATATACAAAAAATTCGGCTTCCGCACAAGGGCTTTTTATGTTACAACCTCCATAACGCTCTGCCTGACAATTCTGCTCACAAGCGGTTTTATAATCGCATCAGGAACTGCCTACAGCTCAACCCTTAAGCCGATAAGAGAGAGCATTATAAACAAGCGTGACGCTATTCACATTGACGACCTTGACGACGACAGCGTGAGAAGTGATTTTTACGAGTGTCCCGACAACACGGCAATGTTCTGGCAGATTAAGTCGATTAACTGTTTCCAGAGCTCCGTTTCTACCTCAATTATGGAGTTTTACGAGTCGCTCGGAATGACAAGGGATGTTGCGTCCCGCCCCGATACAAATATGTACGGAATACGGGCGCTGTTAAGCTGTAAATATCTCTTTGATTATATGGGAGATGACGCAGACATCAGCAAGTCGTTTACCGAAAAAAACGGTAAAACAAAAATGCCGTACTGGAAACTTTTAAAAGCCGAAAACGGATTCAGGATATTTGAAAACACCTGCTATATTCCTATGGGCTTTACTTATGACTCCTTTATTACAAACGAAGAATTTGAGCTTGTAAATAACTCTCACAAAACCGAGGCTATATTATATTCAATGGTGCTCAGCCGTGAGCAGATGAAAAAATATGCGTCTGTGACAGGCTACACAGATGAAAAGTATGAGGAGCTTTACGGAAAAGAGCCTGAAAAATTCAAAAGTATTGTTGAAAGCTATTCTTACGGCAAGGAAGCCTATAAGAAAATATGTGACGAGCACAGAGAAAACTCCTGTTCGCAATTTTGCTATACAAATAACGGCTTTACAGCCGAATTTGATAATACAGGCGGCAATGAAAACTTACTTTTCTTCAGCGTACCGTACAGCGAAGGCTTTACCGCCTATGTAAACGGCAGTAAAACAGATGTTGAAAAAGTCAACAACGGACTTATGGCTGTATTAATTCCGGAAAACACAGAATGCAGTATTGAATTTGTTTATGAAACTCCGGGACTTTCTGCGGGAATACTTATTTCTGTGCTTTCTGCCGCTGCCTTTGCAGTATATATTTTATCAATATTTGCTTTCAGATTTATAAAAAAGAGGAAATAATCAGAATATACGGAGGAAAATAAAATGATATTCGGTGACAAAAT
>JBJEOV010000063.1:0-10635 GCA_051880895.1 Ruminococcus sp.
TGATTTTTTCATATCAACAGCCTATTCTGCAACAGTCGCAAAGACAATTAGTAAGGCAGTTTATACACAAACAGGTTGTGCAGGCGTCGCACATTGCGCTGTCTGAATTATTCGGCGTACCCTGAGCGTATCCGCCGTAGTTATATGCCCTTTGATTGTTCATATTGTTAATAGCCGAACGGTATTCCTGATTGTTCGGATCCATATTTACAGCCTGAGTAAAATACGAATAAGCCTGATTTGCCCAGCCCTTGCGGTATGCGCACATACCCTTTAGATAGTGCCACTCAGCGTCACGGTACTGTTGGTCGGTATTGTCAAGAATCTGCTCAGCCTCGTTAATCATATTGCGCTGAATATAGATTCTTACGCCGTGAAACCTTGTGGATTGGTTGGAATATCCGCCTGTTGAAGAATTTGCGGTAGAGCCTGTACCCTTGCCCTTTTGCCTGAGCTGATTAATTGTATCGTAAGCCTCGTTGATTTCCTTCATTTTCTGCTCGGCAACATCTGCAAGAGGACTGTCTGCATAATTATCGGGATGATACTTTTTTGCAAGCTTTCTGTAAGCTGCCTTGATTTCTTCATCGCTGGCATTTTCAGACACGCCAAGCACCTCATAAGGGTTATTCATCTTTACTTCCTTTCTCAGGCTCAGAGGTTTTTTCTGAGTCTTTTCTGTATTTGCCTGTTACTTTATTCTGAATTTTCGGGAAACCTTTCAACAGCATATTGTCGAGTATTCCCTTAAAAGCCTTTATGTCAAGTAAATTATACGCATCATATGCCCGTGCAAGGCACTGGTTAAGCGTAAGCGAAATGATATTATAATCAGCAACATTATCCTGCAAAACAAAAGGATTAAACCCTGAGGATTTTATATCCTTTTCAGCGTCGTCGGCGGCGTCAATCAGATAAATCCATCTGCCTATATTGTAACCAAATTCGTACAAAACCCTGCTTTCGGCTTCGCTCTTACCCTCTTCTGAAAGAATTTTACCAAGCATCTGAGCTGTGGGATCTGCCGCAAGGTCAACCGAAGAGTTTTTTTCCTGTTCAATCTCTGACTGCCTTTCCATCATTTCAGCCGCAAGCTCATCAAGCCACGGATAACGCCTTGCCGCCTTTTTGCGCTGATGTGAAAAAAACGGCTTTATCAGCCTTGAAAGCAGTGATTTAAAAAATCCGCTGTCTTTTATATCGTCAATTATCTTGTAATAAACGGTAATAACAGAAAAAGCCGCCGCTTTTGAGTAATCGTCATTCTTGCTGTATGCAAAATTACATTTTTTAAGAGGATTGCAGGTACATCTGCCTTTCCTAAAGCCTTCGCAGGATGAATGCAGCGACATTAAAAGCATTGCATAAAAGGTGCAGTCATAGCTCAGCGTGAGCCGTGTCAGAAAGGAATAATCCCTGCCCATCTGCTTGCAAAGTCCGCAGTAAATGGCCTTATATGTTTCAAATTCTTTTACAAGAAGCTCCTCTTTTTCAATCTGCAAATAACCGAACACTATATTACTCCTATATTATAACTCACTCTATACTATACTATATTTCAGGGTAAAAAGCAACAGGAAGTGTGCGAAAATTTGGTGATTATTAGGTGAACGCATATATTGAAAAATTCGTAAAGAAATTATAAAATAATAGTATTACGCAAACAAATTATTAACTATGGAGTTTATTTTATGAATGTATATGACTTTGATAAAACAATATATGACGGCGACTCTACTGCTGATTTTTATATTTTTTCTCTGAAAAGGCATAAAAAAATACTGTTGCTTGCGCCTTCGCTTTTATGCGCATTTGTGAAATTTTATGTATTTAAAATCGGCACAAAAACCCAGTTCAAGGAAAAAATGTACCGATTTTTGATATACTGCGATACGGACAGGGATATATCCGATTTCTGGGAAAAAAACATCAGCAAAATCAAGCCTTTTTATATAAATCAGCAAAAGCCTGATGATGTTATCATCTCTGCATCTCCGAGGTTTTTGCTTGCCCCTGTCTGCAAAAGCCTTGAAATAAAACATCTTATGGCGTCTGAGGTTGATAAAAGCACAGGCAGATACAGCGGCGTCAATTGTCACGGCGAAGAAAAGGTCAGAAGATACAGGGAAGCTTTCAAGGACGCCGAGATTGACGAATTTTATTCAGACAGCTACAGCGATACTCCTCTTGCAAAAATATCAAAAAAAGCTTTTATTGTAAAAGGCAATCGGATTTCAGGTTGGAGCTTTTAGTAAAATCAAAAGACAGACAGTAAAAACTGCCTGCCTTTTTTATCTGTCAGCCGTTACAGCCGCACTCAAAATTATACCTTTCCTTGTCTTCTTCCCTTTCGTTCGGCGGGAAAAAGGATTCGTTTGGAAAGTCAACCTTGCTGAATACCTCGCACGGGTCGTCGCTCTTCTGTTTACATTCCTTGCGAGGAATACAAAAATCATATGACGGAATCATAATCTGCACATTCCGCTCAAGCTGAGTTATGGTAAATATACCGATAGTGACAGTAACGCTTGCTTCGCCCGTTACTGCAAAGTCATTTCCAAAGTATGTTATTACACATTCTGGTATCGGAACACAGGGTAACGGCGGAACGCAGCCCCTGACGAGCTTTGCCGACAGAGCCATCGGTTCAGATATTTGTACTGTTGCTTTCGGTGAAAAGGCTGAACAAGTGCAGGAATTATTATTTTCAGCGCATTTTACACATTCATCGCTTGAAAAGCTCCTTGTGCTTGCCTCGCTGCCGTAAAGAACCGATCTTTTGCCGTAAATCGCAAGTCCGTTTATCTTTGACGGAATAGAACATCCGCAGCTGTATGCTTCCACAGCAATATCAAAGAAAAATGTAACATCAACTGCATAGTATCCACGGTGAAAAGCTACAGGCTCCGTGCTTACCTCTGCGGTAATTACGCTTGCTTTGCATATTTTTACCGAAGACGCATTATTGATAACAGCCTGACTGCAAGGAGTAAAGTAAACATTAAGATTACTAAGGCAATCCTTTGAACCGCAGCTGTCATAAATACGGCTTGCGTTTATGCAGACTGCGTCTGTGTATTTGTTTTCTGACGGCGGCTCATTACCCGACTGCCGTGACACCGTGCCGTATGATACATCTGGCATAAAATAACCTCCATAAAAAGTATTAACAGGCTTACGCTCTGTAACAATACATTTTATGAAGGTAAAAGCTAATTGTGAATATCGGGTTGTTTTATTTTACGGATAATAATAATTCAATTTAAATACGGCTTTAAAATTTCGTCAAGCTTTTTGTTGATTTCACCCGGATTTGACTGCGTGTAGTTTGAAAAAGCTATAAAAACTCTGCTTTGATCCTGGGTAAACAAAATTCTTGCGTTAAACCTGTAAAAAGAGGCATTGCAATAATAATTTCCGCAATCGTCAACATATAAGCCGTACGCAAAGCCGGATTTATAGGGGGTGAACATCTCCTCCTTTGACTCTACAGATAAAAACTGATCTCCGGTGACAGCGTCTGTCCATTTCAGAAGATCGCTGAGATTTGAAATCAGTCCCGTTGAGGAATACGCAACTCCGGGATAAATATTCCATTCATCATCAAAAATATCCTGATAGCCTGTTGCGAGCTGGTCTGTCGCCTCAAAGGTTGTGGATGTCATTTCAAGAGGTTCAAAAATATTTTCCTTTAAATACTCCTCATAGCTTTTTCCGCTTACTTTTTCAATAATATCGCCGAGTATAAAATAGTCTGAATTGGAATAATGATATTCATCATCACTATCTATCTCCTGATTCAGTATCCAGTTAAGAATAACGGAATGGTTTTCCTTTGCAGAGTTGTTTTCGGAAATATCGTACTGCGGAGAATTTGCTCTTATTCTTTCAGCCGATTTACCGAGATAATCGGGCAGACCGCTTGTCATTGTAAGCAGATTGCGTATAGTCACCTCTGAGCCGAATTTACAGTCAGGATAATACTTATCAAGCGTGTCGCATGTGCTGAGCTTTTCCTGCTCCTGTAAAAGCATAATTGCACAGGCAGTAAATTGCTTTGTAAGAGAGCCGATGTAATAATTTGTATTCAGTGAATTGTAGGTATGAGAACCCTTGTCTGCATAACCGTTGTTGCCTATATATTCAAAATCATTGCCGATTTTGTAGTAAACAGTACCTCTGAATTTATTATTAACAAGCGAACTGTCAAACCTTGCCATAACCTTGTCAACATCCTGCTTGAGCTTGGTGTAATTATACGCAGGATTTGTGGGAACTTCATCAGCCGTAGCGGGGGCAGTAGTAAGAATCTGAGTTGACGCACCCTGAGTATCAGTTGTCTGCGGTGCAGTTGTGGCTGAGGATTGAGAGCTATTGCCGCAGCCTGTAAATGTAACGGCAGAATAAGCCGCCATAGCCACACACATAAAGGATTTTGCTAAAGCCTTCAAGAAAATCACCTCGTCAGATTTTTTCCATTTTACTGAAATTAGCCATAAGGGTTTTAGTGCCTGCCTTATCAAAAGCAACCTCAAGCATAGTATCGTTGCCCATTTTTTCGGTTTTCATTACCATTCCCCTGCCAAAAACCTTGTGGAAAACACAGTCTCCTGTTTTATATACCGTTCCGGATTTAGCGGCAGGCTTTGTAAAGGTATTAAAGCTTTTGTTCGGTGAGGATTTAGAGCCTGCACCGATACTGATACGGCTTGAGGAAGCCGAGAAACCGTTTGCTGAGGCAAAGGTTTTTCGCTCGCCCGTATAATCAAGCAGCTCGGGCGGAATTTCGTTGACGAAGCGTGACACCTTGTTGTATGAGGTAGAACCCATAAGCATTCTGGACTTGGCTTTTGTCAGATAAAGCTTTTCCTTTGCTCTGGTAATGCCCACATACGCAAGCCTGCGTTCCTCGTTAAGCTCGTCAGGGTTCATCATAGTGGCAATAGACGGGAAAATTCCCTCCTCCATACCTGCAATGAATACTACGGGAAACTCAAGTCCCTTTGCGCTGTGCAAGGTCATCATTACCGAAGAATCAGCCTCGGAGTCATAGTTATCAATATCAGTCTGCAAGGAAATTTCTTCAAGGAAGTTTGAAAGTGACGCATCCTCTGCATAGTCCTCCTCAAACTTTATAATATTTGAAGAAAGCTCTTCTATATTTTCTATTCTTACATCGGGATTATCCTTTTCAGTTTTCAGGTAGCTTTCATAGCTTGTATGCTCAAGAATAAGATTATATAATTCCGCAAGAGAATAATCTCCGCTTTGCTCAGCCTCCATAAGACCGTCAATAAGCGAAACAAACTCCTTGAGCTTTGCAGCTGCTCTGGACAGCTGAGGATAAAAATCTGCGTCCTTAATAACCGAATAAATACTCTCGCCAAGTCCTGCGGCAATCTCGGAAGCCTTTGCAAGCGTTGTTGCGCCGATACTGCGCTTTGGAACATTGATAATTCTGCTGAGTCTTACATCATCGTGAGGGTTATTAATAACCTGAAGATAAGCTACCATATCCCTGATTTCTTCCCTGTCATAGAATCGTCTGCCGCCGATTACACGGTGCGGAATACCGCTCCTTGATAAAGCCTGCTCAATGGCGTTCGACTGAGCGTTCATTCTGTAGAGAATTGCAAAATCAGAGAATTTTCTGTCGTCAGCCACGCCGTCAAGAATTGTCCTGGCGATAAAAGCGGCCTCGTCACGCTCGGAGTCCGAGGTATGCACCTCAATTTTATCTCCGACAGTATTTTCTGTCCATAGGGTTTTGCCCTTACGCATTGTGTTATTGGAAATTACTCCGTTTGCAGCGTTCAGAATATTCTGCGTACTGCGGTAATTCTGCTCAAGTCTTATCATTTTTGCGCCCTTGAAGGTGTTTTCAAATGACAGAATGTTCTCAATGGTTGCACCTCTGAATTTGTAAATACTCTGGTCGTCATCGCCCACAACGCAGATATTGCCGTATTTTTCGGCAAGCATACTTACAAATTTATACTGCACCTTGTTGGTGTCCTGATACTCGTCAACCATTATGTACTTAAACTGATTCTGATAATATTCGAGAATATCGGGACAGGTTTCAAAGAGGTAAACGGTGTTGCAGAGCATATCGTCAAAGTCCATAGCGTCTGCTGTTTTAAGCCTTGACTGATATATTTCATACACCTTTGCAACGGACTGCTTTAGGTTGTCATAGCCTGCCTCCTTGAGCATTTCCTGCGGAGTGAGCATTTTATCCTTTGCCCTTGAAATCTCGGAAAGCACCTTTTTTACAGGGAGCATTTTTTCGTCATAATTAAGTTGTTTTAAAATATCTTTAACAAGCTTTTTCTGGTCATCGGTACCGTAAACGGTAAAATGACTTGAAAAGCCGATTCTGTCGCCGTATCTTCTAAGTATTCTTGCACAGGTGGAGTGAAAGGTAGCCGCCCAGATATCCGCTCCGCCGTCAGGCACAGCGTTACAGATTCTCTCCTTAAGCTCGCCTGCCGCCTTATTGGTAAAAGTAATGGCAAGTATCTGCCATGGCTTGCAAAGCTCAGACTTTAGAATATAGGCGATTCTGTTTACAAGAACAGTAGTTTTGCCCGAGCCTGCGCCTGCAAGAATAAGCAATGGACCTTCCGTACAAAACACAGCCTGCTGCTGCATATTATTCATATGTGAAAACTGTTTTTTAATTTCTGCTTGTACCATATCAACATTCCCGTATATCAGTTAGTAACACAGAAAACGGGCGAACAGTGTCCGCCCGTATAATCTGACGATTTTATTTTATGTAGCCGTAGAAGGTTTCAAGAATTTCCGGTCCCTGGTCAGCAACAATCATTGTAACATAGTTGCCGTCCTGAGTAACCTTGCAAGCCTCAACCATAGGGAGCTTTTCAGCGTTATAGCCCGAGTACTGAGTAACAATAGAAGTATAGGTCTTGGAGAGAGCGTCGTTTACTCTGCCTGCTGCGTCTGCGTCAACAGCCTCTACAAGCACGATTTCAACTCTTGAGTTGCTGTCTGAATTAATCTCTGCGGCAAACTGCTTTACATCCTCGGCAGCAATGCTGTAATATTTTTTAAGATCGTTTGTATCTGTAAGCTCCTTCAAGCTTAATGAATACTTTGAGTTGATGTCTGAAAGAACTGATTTTAAATCAACCTCTTTACTGCCTGAGCAGCCTGCAAGCGCAGTAAAACAAAGAAAAAATACTGTGACTAAAGAAACTACCTTTTTCATAATTACCTCCGAAATGCGTAATAAAAAAATTACGCCGAATCTGCTTGACCCGGCGTATTTAAGATGGTCGAGGTGACAAGATTCGAACTTGCGACCCCATCGTCCCGAACGATGTACGCTACCAAACTGCGCTACACCTCGATAAAAACAGCCCCGATTGCTCGGGGCTGCAATGGCTGAGGAATAGGGATTCGAACCCCAACAAACAGAGTCAGAGTCTGTCGTGCTACCGTTACACTATTCCTCAATGTTTATTGCTTGTTGCTGTTAGCCGTGCAATCAACGATGTTTATTATATAGCAAGAAATGGATTTTGTCAACACTTTTTTAAAAATTTTTTGAATTTTTTTAAAAACAGCGAGAACACCCGATAAACACTGAGAAAATTTTAAAAATGCTTTTTAAGCCTTATATCCTCGCCAACAAAATTCAGCCTCACTCCCTCGCCGTATATTCTTGAAATAAATCTCGGAGTATAGGTTTTTTCAAGCTCGTTTATGGAAAGATTTGTATTTATTATCAAGGGCTTTCTCAACAGCATTCTTGAATTGCACAGATTATAGAACTGAGCAGTAGAAAACTGGTTGGAAAATTCCGTACCGAGGTCGTCAATAATAAGCAGGTCGCATTTTGTGAGCATTTCAAAATATTCATCCTCATCATTATCTCTTGAAAAATGCATATTGCTCAGCTTTGAAATAAGCATAGGAGCAGACACATAGATAACTCCGAAGCCACGCTTTGTCACCTCGTTTGCAATGGCAAGTGAAAGATGAGTTTTTCCGAGTCCCGTACCGCCCCTCATAAGCAGACTTTTGGACTCAGCGGTAAAGGTTTTTGCATACTGAACGCAGTAATTAAAAATCTTCTGCATTTTATCGTAGGGTGAAACACCGGTTTCCCTGTCTGTTTCGTGACTGTAGAAATTTAGGTCAAAGCTTTCAAAGGTAGAAAGCCTGAGCGGCGCAGTGCGGTTAAGCTCCTCGCAGGCTGTAGCGGTAAGCAGGCTTTTAAAGCAAGGGCAATATACGGTTTTCCCGCCTTTTTCAATATATCCCGTATCCTTGCAGTATTGGCAATGATACTTCGGCTCAAAGCAGTTTTCGTCATAGCCGTTCTCTGCAAGCAGTTTTTTGACCTCTGACTGCATTGCAAGACTTTTGTCACGCAAATTCTCTGTAGCTGACCTTACATCTCCGCCGTTTAAAACAGCACGGACTGCAAGAATACCGCAGGAAGAAATTTCTTTTTCAAGCTCTGCTATTCTCGGAGCTTTTCTGTAAACCTCTTCCCTGATTTCTTCTGCCCTTCTCTCGGCTCTTGTGCGCCTTTCTTCCATTTTTGCCTTTGTAGCCCTGTAAATTTCTTTGCTGTATCCCATTTATTTCACCACACTAAATACTGTCAATCGTATCCAAGCTTTGTAAATCGTTTATATTATATGAAGAATTTTTATTGTTCTTAACATTGCTTTTATATTTCTGAGGACTGCTTTCTGATTTATTCAGGTCGTCTTTATTAAAAATTCCGCTTGCATTCCAGCGTTTTAAAATTCCGTTTATGTACCTGAAATCACAGCTGCCCTTGCTGTCAACACATCTTTCATATGCCTCTCTGAGCATTTCGGGCGAGAATTTCCACTCATTCACCCACAAATCAGCATATTCCATCTGTCTTTTAGTCGGCGAGCCTGTATTTTTCAAACCGAATGCCGACGATACAACAGTAAAGCTCTGACTTGCCCTGTGCGCCTGTTTAATCTTATTCTCAGCCGCCTCAATAGAGAACACGCCTGAGTCTGACCAACTGAGTCCGATAGTTTCTATTGCCCTGATATTCGACTTACCTATGCTTTTGCAGTATTGAATAAGCATTATAATAACCTCTACGGGCAGTCCGCAGGTATTTTTGAGCAGTAATAATGAAGATGCGTCCGAATTTGAAAGGGTTTTACCAAGTGCTGTCTGAGCCTCGTTGACAAGCATTTTAAATTCCTCGTCAACGGCAAGCTGTTGAGCAACATACACATAGTCGGGGCGCTGAGGTCTTGTAATAACAGGAGGAGCAGTCTTTTCTTCCTCTTTTTCTGTTTTCACATCAGTATTGATGTTGATAGCATTTTCTATCGGCTCGCCCTCAGTCTGCACTGTATGCTCAGGCTCAAGTACGCCGTCATTTTTACAGAAAATTCCCTTTAATACCCAGTAATCAACCGCCTCGGGAATATCGGTTTCATTCACACCCGTTGCCTTGCTTATGTCGCTTTCGCTGATATTCTCTCCGCTGTGCCTTAAAAGGTACAGCAACACCTTCAGCTTTACGCCGTCGGAAAACTTCAGCCCCTCGTCAACAACCGAGGACGGCACGGCAAACACCGAATTCCAAGCTCCAAGATTTATTTTCATAGACATTTTATATACCTCTGACCTTATTACTAATTATTATCGTTACCCTTTATTATAACACACCAAATTTAAAAATCGACACATATTTTAAATTTTTATGGATTTTTTTAAAGAAGTGTGTTAAAATACTAATAAATATTTATGGAGGTAATTTTATGAAATACACATACATACCAAGGGGCGTGTGCTCAAGACAGATAAACCTCGAAATTAACGACGGAGTTATAAGCTCCTGCGAATTTATCGGCGGCTGTGCAGGCAATACTCAGGGCATCTGTGCGCTGGTAAAGGGTATGAAGGCAGAGGATGCGGCAAAAAAACTCAAAGGAATTGACTGCCGTGGCAGAGGTACATCCTGCCCCGACCAGCTCTCAAACGCCATTGAAGAGGCACTCGAGCTTGAATAAGCCGTATAGCCGTATATTTAAAAAATTTTAATCTAACAGTAAAAGCTCTCTTTGCTTTCGGGTAAAGAGAGCTTTTTGTTATTAATTTTAAAGGCAATAATCATTCAACATTAAAAGTGCCTGCCTCGATTTCATCTATCATAGCAAGGCGTTTGAGGTGTCTGTCGCCCTCCTCGGGAGTGTTGAGGAAAATCTCAGTAAACTTAACAGCGTCCTCCTCGCTTGTAACTCTGCCACCCATACAAAGAATATTTGCGTGGTTGTGTCTGCGTGTCATTTCGGCGCAGAATTCATTGCTTACAACAGCCGCACGGATTCCCTTTACCTTGTTTGCCGCCATTGAAATGCCGATGCCTGTACCGCAGCAAAGAATACCAAGCTCACATTCACCGCTTGAAACCGCCGTTGCAACCTTATAGCCGTAAACAGGGTAGTCAACGCTTTCGGTGCTGTAAGTACCAAAATCCTTATACTCAATACCCTTTTCATCAAGATATTTTTTTATTGCGCAGATAAGATTGTATCCGCCGTGGTCACATCCTAGTGCTAACATTTCTTTTCCTCCGTTTTCTTTTTAAGCTCTCTTTCA